>DASUWV010000103.1:0-11722 GCA_036378275.1 Solirubrobacterales bacterium
CGCCGTGCAGCAGCACCGGCACCGCCCGCTTGAAGTCGTGGCTCAGCTCGGCGCCCTCGAAGTCCTGCTGCAGGAAGCGGGTGCCGCCGGTGACGACCGGGTCGACGAACTCGAGGTGGCTCGGGTTCGGGTAGAGGCGGACCGAGATCTTGTTGCCGTCGAAGGTCTCGTAGACCCCGCGGTGGCCGTAGTGGTACTTGACGTCGCCGGTGCCGCCGTGGGGGATCGAGGCGACCGCCTTGACCGCGTCGATCTGCTTCGAGCCCTCGAACTCGGCGAGGATCGACTCGACCGAGCGGCCGAGGTTGTGGGCCAGGACGCTGAGGCGGCCGCGGTGGGCCATCCCGAAGACGACCTCCTCGGCGCCGGCGCGCTGGGAGAGGGTGACGGCTTCGTCGAGCATCGGCACGACCACGTCGAGCCCCTCGATCGAGAACATCTTCTGGCCCAAATACGCCTTCTCGAGGAAGCGCTCGAACTGGAAGACGTCGATCAGCCGGTTGAGCAGGCGTTTTTTCTCCTCGTCGGTGAGCGGCTGGCGGTGGGCGCCGGTCTCGATCATCTCCCGCAGCCAGATCCGCTGCTGGTGGGAGGAGAGGTGCTCGACCTGGTAGCCGATCGTGCCGCAGTAGGCGTCCCGCATCCGCGGCAGTGCCTCCAGCAGGGTTTCGCCGGGGACGCCGATGCGGAGGATCGAAGCCGGGATCCGGCTCATCAGCTCCGGGGTGAGGTTGACGTTCTCGGGCTGCAGCGCCGGGTCGCCCTTCGGCTCGGAGCCGAGCGGGTCGAGATGGGCGGCGAGGTGGCCGTGGGTGCGGTAGGCCTTCAGCAGCGAGGTTGCCGCCTGCACCGCCTGCAGCAGCTCTTCGTCGATCTGGTCGGGGGCGCTGCTCGGTTCGGCGCTGGGGGCACCGACGCTGAGCGGGGCCGGCGAGGCCGAGGCGGGGTGGGCGTTGCTGACCAGCGAAGCCTCGAAGCCGAGGTCGGCGGCGACCGCCTCGTAGAAGCCGTCCTCGCCCTGCAGCAGTTCCTCGACCCGGCGCAGGAAGGCGCCCGACTCGGCGCCCTGGATGACCCGGTGGTCGTAGGTCGAGGTCAGGGTCATGACTTTGCTGACGCCGAGCTGCTTGATCCGTTCCGGCGAGGCGTGGCGCCACTCCGGTGGGTAGGCGATCGAGCCGGTGGCGATGATCGCGCTCTGGCCGCTCAGCAGCCGCGGCACCGAGGCCATCGTCCCGATCCCGCCCGGGTTGGTGAGGCTGATGTTGGTGCCCTGGAAGTCGTCGGCGGAGAGCTTGTTCTCGCGCGTCCTTGCGATCAGCTCTTCGTAGCGGGAGTGGAAGCCGGTGAAGTCGAGCCCGTCGGCGCCCTTGATCGCCGGGACCATGAGGCTGTGGGAGCCGTCCTTTTTCTCCACGTCGACGGCGATCCCGAGGTTGACCGGGCTGCCCTCGATCGCGAACGGCTTGCCGTTTTCCTCGGCGAAGACGCGGACCATGACCGGGAAGTCCCTGGTCGCCCGCACGATCGCCCAGGCGACGAGGTGGGTGAAGGAGACCTTCAGCCCGCGGTCCTTCAGCACCGCGTTGATCGCCTTGCGCTTGGCGTCGAGCGTGTCGACCGCGATCGTCCGGAACGAGGTGGCGGTGGGGACGGCCCGGCTCTCGTCCATCGCGTTGGCGAGCATCGCCGCAGCGCCTCGAAGCTGTTTCGCCTGACCTTGCGCAGGGGCCACGGCGGCAGCACCGTTACCGCCTCCGTTGGCGGCCAGCACATCTTCTTTAGTGACCTTGGCCCCAGGCCCGGACCCACTAACCGAAGCAAGATCGACCCCGGTCGCCTCGGCAACTCTCCGAGCAAGCGGCGTCGCCTTCACATCGGCCCCGCCGTTGCCGCCGCCGTTCGAACCCTGAGCGGTAGTACCCGCCTCTGGCGCGGGTGGCGACGATGCCGAGGACTCTCCCGGTAGGGAGAGCCCGGTATCGGAGACAGGACCCGCGCCCTCAGGGCTCTGTCCCTCGCCAGATCCCTCGCCTGCTTCCATCTCGGCCAACGGCGCCCCGACGGGAACCTCGTCGTCCACCTGCGCAACGATTTTGGTGATCACCCCGTCCATCGGCGCCGGGACCTCGGCGTCGACCTTGTCGGTGGAGACCTCGACGATCGTGTCGCCCTCCTTGACGGCGTCGCCCTCGGCGACGTGCCACTCGAGGACGATGCCCTCGGTCACCGACTCGCCCATCTCGGGCATGGGGATCTGCACGGTGGCCGTCTCTGGCATCTCTTGCTCGGAGTCTAAGGAAAGAGGTTTACGGGGACCTCAAGGGAGATACCCTGCAAGGCGATGAGCTATTTCGTCACCGGCGCCACGGGATTCATCGGCCGCAACCTGGTCGAGAAGCTGCTGCAGCGGGAGGGCACCGTCTACGCGCTCGTGCGGGCGGGCTCGCGCGGACGTCTGGAGGAGCTGCGGACGAGCCTCGGCGCCGACGGGGCGCGGATCGTGCCGGTGACCGGTGACCTCTCCCAGCCTGGACTTGGCGTCTCCGAGGAGGACCTGCTGACGATGCGCGGGGAGATCGACCACTTCTTCCACCTGGCGGCGATCTACGACATCACTGCCGACGCCGAGACTCAGGAGGTGGCGAATGTCGAGGGCACGCGCCACGCGATCGAGCTCGCGCACGCCGTCGAGGCCGGCTGCTTCCACCTCGTCAGCTCGATCGCCACCGCCGGCCTCTACAAGGGTGTCTGGACCGAGGAGATGTTCGACGAGGCCGAACGGCTCGACAACAACCCCTACTTCCGCACCAAGCACGAGTCCGAGCGGCTGGTCCGCGACGAGTGCCGGCGGCCCTGGCGGGTCTACCGGCCGGGGATCGTCGTCGGCAACTCGCGCACGGGGGAGATCGACAAGATCGACGGCCCCTACTACTTCTTCAAGACCCTGCAGCGGCTGCGGCGGGTGGCGCCGGCGTGGATCCCGATCCTCGGGATCGAAGGCGGCGAGATCAACATCGTCCCCGTCGACTACGTCGCCGCCGCGATTGACCACATCGCCCACAAACCGCGGCTGAACGGGCGCGCCTTCCACATCACCGATCCCAACCCGCACACCGCGGGCGAGGTGATCAACATCTTCGCGCGGGCGGCCGACGCGCCGCAGATGGCGGTGCGGCTCGACACCGACGTGACCGAGCCGGCGACCGGGGCGGTGCGGACGGCGCTGAGGTTGCTGCCGCCGGCGAAGCGGGCGGCGAAGGTGGCGCTGGAGCAGCTCGGCCTGCCGCCGGAGATCCTCACCTACGTCGACTATCCGACCAGTTTCGACTCGACCCAGGCGCAGAAGGCGCTGAAAGGGTCGGGGATCGAGGTGCCGCCGCTGGAGAGCTACGCGGCGCGGGTCTGGGACTACTGGGAGCGCAACCTCGACCCCGACCTGTTCAAGGACCGCTCGCTCTCGGCGGCGGTGCGGGGCAAGATCGTGCTGATCACCGGCGCTTCGTCGGGGATCGGGAAAGCGACCGCGGTCAAGGTCGCCGACGCGGGGGCGACGGTGCTGCTGGTCGCCCGCTCGCTCGACAAGCTGGAAGAGACGAAGGAGGAGATCGTCGCCGGCGGCGGCACGGCCCACATCCACCAGTGCGACCTCGCCGACATGGACGACATCGAGCGGATGGCCGAGGAGGTGCTGGCCTACCACGGCCACGTCGACATCCTCGTCAACAACGCCGGCCGCTCGATCCGGCGCTCGATCGCCCTCTCCTACGACCGCTTCCACGACTTCGAGCGCACGATCCAGCTCAACTACCTGGGCTCGGTGCGGCTGATCCTGGCCCTGCTGCCGGCGATGCGGGCGCGCAAAGGCGGCCACATCATCAACATCAGCTCGATCGGGACGCAGACGAACCCGCCGCGCTTCTCGGCCTATGTGGCCTCGAAGGCGGCGCTGGACGCGTTCGGCCGGGTGATCGCCTCGGAGGTGATCGACGACAACGTCCACATCACCACCGTCCACATGCCGCTGGTGCGGACGCCGATGATCGCGCCGACGCGGATGTACGACATGTTCCCGGCGATCACCCCCGAGGAGGCGGCGGAGCTGATCGCCAAGGCGATGATCCGGCGGCCGAAGAAGGTCGCGACCCGCCTCGGCACCTTCGGCGAGCTGATGTACGCGGTGGCGCCGAAAGCCAGCGACTCAATCCTCAACACCGCCTACAAGCTCTTCCCCGATTCGCAGGCGGCGAAAGGAAAGAAGGAGGAGGCGCGGGACAAAGCCCCCTCGACCGAGGCCGTCGCCTTCGCCCATCTCATGAAAGGCGTCCACTGGTAGCGCGGTAGGTTGAGCTGGTGGCGGACCGCCGGCTCAAGCATTGGGGATGGGGGT
This sequence comes from Solirubrobacterales bacterium, assembly GCA_036378275.1. Lineage (GTDB taxonomy): Bacteria > Actinomycetota > Thermoleophilia > Solirubrobacterales > 70-9 > VAYN01. The sequence goes on from DASUWV010000103.1 coordinate 4,391, forward strand.
ACGAGGACCAGGCGCCCAGCGCTACGCAGCTGCGGGAGGCGGCGGAAGGGATTCGGGCCCGGTTCGGGTTCGGCGGTGAGGTGGAGAGGCCGGTGCCGCTGGAGGAGGTGGCGCTGCGGGCGCCGCGGCTGAAGCGTCCGGAGGCGTTCGGCGACCTGTTCTCGGACGAGCGCTACGAGCGGGTCTCGCACGCGATGGGGAAGGCGTATCGGGACGTGGTGCGCGGCTTCTACGGGAAGTTCGAGAACCCGCCGGATCTCGTCGCCTTCCCGCGCGACGAGTCGGAGATCGAGGCGGTGCTGAGCTGGGCGGAGGCCGAGGGGGCGGCGGTTGTCCCGTTCGGCGGCGGCACCAGCGTGGTCGGCGGAGTGGAGCCGAGGCTGGGGGACCGGCCGGTGGTCTCGCTCGACATGCGGCGCCTCGACCGGGTGCTCGAGGTGGACGCCGAGTCGCTGGCGGCGCGGATTCAGGCCGGGGCGACCGGGCCGGGATTGGAGGACCAGCTGCGCGAGCACGGCCTCACCCTGCGCCACTTCCCGCAGTCGTTCGAGTACTCGACCCTGGGCGGCTGGGTCGCGACCCGCGCCGGCGGCCACTTCGCGACGCTCGAGACCCACATCGACGACCTGGTCGAGTCGGTGCGGGCGATCACCCCCCGTGGCACCTGGGAGAGTCGGCGGCTGCCGGCCTCGGGCGCAGGCCCCTCGCCCGACCGGATGCTGATCGGCTCCGAGGGAATCCTCGGCGTGATCGCCGAGGCCTGGGTGCGAGTGCGCCCGCGTCCTCGGTTCAAGGCTTCGACCGCCGTCGAGTTCGGCGACTTCGGCGCGGCGAGCGAAGCCGTGCGCGAGCTCGCCCAGTCCGGCCTCCATCCCTCGAACTGCCGCCTCCTCGACGCCGACGAGGCGGGCTTCACCGGCGCCGGCGACGGCAGGAGCCACCTGCTCCTCCTCGGCTTCGAGTCCGGCCACCACCCGGTCGACGTCCCGATGGACCTGGCGCTGGGCATGGCCCGCGAGCACGGCGGCACCTCCGGCGAGGTCCGCACTTCAGGTCAAGGCGACGACGCCGTCGGAAACTGGCGCGGCGCCTTCCTGCTGGCGCCCTACCTGCGCGACACCTTCGTCGCCTGCGGCGTCCTCTCCGAGACCTTCGAGACCGCGATCACCTGGGACCGGTTCGAGGACTTTCACGCGACGGTGATGGAGACCACTCGCCGCGCCGTCGCCGAGGCCAGCGGCGTCCCCGCCGACGGCCGCGGATCGCCCCGCGTCAGCTGCCGCTTCACCCACGTCTACCCCGATGGCGTCGCCCCCTACTTCACCGTCCTCGCCCCGGCGATCCGCGGCGGCGAGGTCGGGCAGTGGGACGAGGCCAAGGCCGCCGTCTCCGAGGCGATCGTCGGCGCCGGCGGCACCGTCACCCACCACCACGCCGTCGGCCGCGACCACCGCCCCTGGTACGACCGCCAGCGTCCCGCCCCCTTCGCCGCCGCCCTCCGCGCCGCCAAGGCCGAGCTCGACCCTGCGGCCATGCTGAATCCAGGCGTCCTCATCGATCCCTGATTACCCTTTGCATATGCCACCCGCCAAGCCGGAGGTAAGCCCCCGGCAAAAGGATCCATGGCGCGCCAACGAGGAGTCGCGCCGTCGACAGCTGCGTGAAGACGCCCGCCGTCCACTTGCGGTCAACCTGGCCGAAGGTCTGGCGCTGAGCGAATTCCTCTCCACTTTCACCGGGAGCGCGCGGCGCAGTTGAACGACGCGCCGCTGCGCTTACGCGAGCTGCTGGAGCGGCTGGTCGAGGCCGAAGTGAAGTTCGTCCTCGTCGGCGGCTTGGCTGTGAACGCCTGGGGTTACCTGCGTGGAACCCAGGACGTCGATCTCGTTCCAGATCCCGACCGAGCAAACCTGGGGAGGCTCGACGCTCTGCTGCGCGAACTCGGCGGCAAGGTCGATGTAGGAGGCCGCCTGCTGGAGCCGCGCGCCATTGCGACCTTCTTGCGGACCGGGGACAGAACGCTGGTTCGCACCGACCTGGGCGAGATCGACGTCCTCCAGGGCCTTCCGCAGGTTCCCCGGTTCGAAGAGCTGGAGCAAGGGGCGAAAGTCATCGACCTTGACGGACTCGCAGTGCGGGTCTGCTCGCTGGAGCACCTGCTGGGGATGAAGCGCGCCAGCGACCGCTCGCGCGACCAGGACGACATCCGCGCGCTGGAAGCCATCCAAAAGCAGGACCAGGACGAGGATTGACGGCCCCCGGCGCTACCCTTCTGCGACTCGAATTCCCGGCCGGGTAGTTAGTAGGCGTGCCCGAGCCGCGCCCCTCGATGGAAACGATCACCTCCGAACAGCCCACCGTGCCGGTCGAGCCGAACCATTCGCACGAGCCTGAGACCGGCGAGGTGGTGCCGCGGCGCTCGCCCCTGCGGGCGGCGGTCAAGCTCGGGCGCCCGAAAGAGTGGATCAAAAACGTCTTCGTCTTCGCCGGGCTGCTCTTCTCCGGCAAGTTCAGCCACGGTCACGACGTCTTCGAGGCGGTCGTGACCTTCGTCGCCTTCTGCCTGATCTCCAGCGCCGGCTACTACGTCAACGACCTGCTTGACGTCGAGCTCGACCGCAAGCACCCGAAGAAGCGCTTCCGCCCGCTCGCCGCGGGGGAGATCTCCGAGCGCACGGCGATGACGATCGCGCCCGTTCTCGCCGCCGTCGCGATCGCGATCGCCTTCACCGTCAACTGGCAGGTCGGCCTGATGGTCGTCGGCTATGGGATCGCGCAGATCGCCTACAGCCTCGGCCTCAAGCAGATCGTGATCATCGACGTGATGACGCTGGCGGGCCTCTTCATCCTCCGCGTCGCCGCCGGCGCCAGCGCCGTCGAAGCCCACGCCTCCGAGTGGCTGCTGCTCTGCACCGGCATGCTCGCCGCCTTCCTCGGCTTCACCAAGCGCCGCCAGGAGGCGGTCTCCGAGCTCCACGAAGGCACCACCACGCGGCCGGTCCTCGAGCACTACTCGCTGCCCTTCCTCGACCAGATGGTCTCGATGGTCACCACCGGCACGGTGATCAGCTACGCGATCTACACCGTCAACTCGCCGATCATCGGCAACCAGATGATGCTGACGATCCCGCCCGCGGTCTACGGCATCTTCCGCTACCTCTACCTGATCTACGACCGCAACGACGACCGCTCGATGTCCGGCATCATCGCCGGCGACCGCGGCATCCAAGCCGCCGGCGCCGCCTTCGCGATCATCGCCTTCCTGCTGCTCTACGTCTTCAACTAGCCGAGCTCGACCTCCGGCCCGCCGCCTTCCATCAGGTAGAAGCGGGAGCGGGCGAGCTCCTCGCCGTTGACCTGGACGACGGCGGCGTGGGGGCCGGGGGTGGCGAAGGTGGCGGTGGCGGCGATCGACATGACCAGGCGCTGCTCCTGGCCTTGGGGGAGGCCCGGGGGCCGGCCGGTCTCGAAGTTGGCGGTGAGGCCCTCGCCGAGCTCGACGCCGTCGGGGTCCTGGACGGAGACGACCAGCTCGTGGGGGTCGTTGGTCTCGTGGTAGGCGACGTCGATGCCGAGGCCGATCGAGAAGGACCACTCGTGGGGCAGGTCGGGGAGGCGGAGGACGTTCCAGCCGCCGCCGGTCAGGTAGAGCTTGCCATTGACGGACTCGCTGTGGTCGCAGAGGAGGAGGAAGCCGATCTCCATCGTCCTAGGCTTCCGGCCCTTCGCCCTCGGCGTAGGGGATCACGGGCAGGTCGGAGCGGAGCTCGACCTTGCCGCCCTTCCTGAACTGGAGGTCGATCGTCTCGTTCTTGCGGTAGGTGCCGAAGAGGCCGAGGTACATGGCGAGCCAGCGGCCGGTCCCGACCTTCTCCTTGACGATCGGGCGGTCGAAGACGATCTCGCCCCCTTCGATCCGGTAGCTCTCCCGGCTCTGCTCGATCCCGTTGATGAAGACCGTGAAGGGGGGTTCGGCGCCGGCGGGGAGCTTCACGCGCTCTCCCGCCGCGTAGCTGCCCTTGGGGATCTCGGTCTCGGTCCTGCTCATCGTTCGTCTGCCTGCAAAGTCTCCCGCACCAGGTCGAACGGCGTGTCGTGGTGGGTCGGGTCGAGCTCCTCCCGGACCACCCCGCCCTTGAACGGCACGAAGGCGCCATCCCCGCGCACGTCGACCCCCAACGTCGGCTTGCGGAACAGCCCGCGCCCGCTCAGCTGCAGCCGCGCTTGGACCTGGTCGCCCGGGTCGTAGTCCCGCAGCGACCGGACCGGTCGCACCGGCCCCTCGCTGCGGATCGCCATAGCCCGCTTCCGCATCGCCGCCACAGCTTCGTCGAGGTCATCGAACTGCGCGTGGTCGACGTCGGACCCGTGGCGGACGGTCAGCTTCCAGCGAGACACGCTCGCGAGGCTAGCCGGATCTCAAGCGGTGCGAGTTATGGCGGCTATTCAGCCATAACTCGCACTGTTCCAGGCTAGGCCCCGCGCCGGGGCCGTTTCGGCCGCCGTGCCGGCGGGCCGGTGATTTTCTCCGGGCCCTCGCGCTCCTCCAGCGGCTTGTACTGCAGCTCGCGCTCGCCGGTGTAGATCTGCCGCGGCCGGGCGATTTTCTTCTCCGGGTCTTCCTGCATCTCCATCCACTGGGCGACCCAGCCGGCGGTGCGGGGGATGGCGAAGATGACCGTGAACATGTCGGTCGGGATCTCCATCGCCTCGTAGATGATCCCCGAGTAGAAATCGACGTTCGGGTAGAGCTTGCGCTCGGTGAAGTACTCGTCGTCGAGTGCGTGCTTCTCCAGCTCGCGGGCGATCTCGACCAGCGGGTTGTACTCGGTCGCCTCGAAGACCTCGTCGAGGTGCTGCTGGATGATCCGCGCCCGCGGGTCGTAGTTCTTGTACACCCGGTGGCCGAAGCCCATCAGTTTCTCCTCGCGCTGCTTCACCCGCTCGAGGAAGTCGGGGATGTTCTCCGGCGACTCGATCCGCCGCAGCATCCGCAGCACCGCCTCGTTGGCGCCGCCGTGCAGCGGCCCGTAGAGCGCCGCCACCCCGGCTGCGACCGCCGAGTAGGGGTCGACGTCCGAGGACCCGACCCCGCGCACCGCGTTGGTCGAGCAGTTCTGTTCGTGGTCGGCGTGGAGGATGAAGAGGACGTCGAGGACCTTGGTCAGCGCGTCCTTGGGGATGTGCCGGTCTTCGGTCTTCTTGAACATCATCGAGAGGAAGTTCTGCGCGTAGTTGAGCTCGTTGTCGGGGTAGACGTAGGGCAGCCCCAGGTTGTGCCGGTAGGAGAAGGCGGCGAGGGTCGGGACCTTGGCGATCAGCCGCACCGCGGCCATGTAGCGCTCTTCCGGGTCGCCGATCTGCTTCGCGTCCGGGTAGAAGGTCGAGAGGGCGCCGACGCCGGCGAGCAGCATCCCCATCGGGTGGGCGTCGTAGCGGAAGCCCTCGAAGAAGTGCTTGAGGTCCTCGTGGACGAAGGTGTGGTGGGTGATGTCGAAGACCCAGCGGTCGAGCTGGGCGGCGGTCGGCAGCTCGCCGAAGATCAGCAGGTAGGCGACCTCAAGGAAGGTCGATTTCTCGCATAGCTGCTCGATCGAGTAGCCGCGGTGTTCGAGGACGCCGGCGGCGCCGTCGATGTAGGTGATCGCCGAGCGGCAGGAGGCGGTGTTGGTGAACGCGGGGTCGTAGGCCAGCATCCCGAATTCGTCCTCGTCGACTTTGATCTGGCGCAGGTCCATCGCCCGCACGGTGCCGTCGGAGATCGGCAGCTCATACGTCTTGCCGGTGCGGTTGTCGGTGACCGTCAGCGAGTCTTTGCCCGCGCTGGCGGAGCCGTCGGAGGCGTTGGCGACGTCGGCGTTCGGGTCCTGGGTCTGCTGCTCGGCGGCCATCGCCCCTCCTTCTCAAGACTGGGTAGCTGGAGCGACCAAGTCTAGGGGGTGCGAGCCACCGGGCTCTCGAACTGCGTCATCCCCCGCAGGTGCTCGAAGCGCTCGTCGATCTCCTCGCGGGTCAGCCGCGCCACCCGCTCGGTGCCGAACTCCTCGACGTTGAAGGAGGCGAGGACGGTGCCGTAGCCCATCGCCCGCCGCAGCTCGGCGTCGTGCAGCTCGCCCTCGACGCTGTCGAGGTAGCCGAAGAAGCCGCCGGCGAAGCTGTCGCCGGCCCCGGTCGGGTCGCGGACGTCCTCGAGCGGGAACCCGGGCAGGGCGAAGAAGCCCTCCTCGGTGAAGAGCGCGGCGCCGTACTCGCCCTGCTTGGCGATCACCGCCCGCGGCCCCATCGCCATCACCGCCCGCGCCGCCTTCGCCAGGTTCGACTCGCCGGTCAGCTGGCGGATCTCGGCATCGTTGACGACGAGGCAGTCGACCTCGGCGATCGCCGCCGTCAGCGAGTCCTTGGCGGTCTCGATCCAGAGGTTCATCGAGTCGAGGCCGCTGAGCCGGGTGGCCTCGCACTGGGCGCGCACCCGGCGCTGCAGGTCGGGCTGGATGTTGGCGAGGAAGAGGGTGTCGGCGGCCTGCGAGGCCTCGGAGAGCTTCGGTTCGAACTCGGCGAAGACGCCCAATTGGGTGTCCTCGGTGTGGGCGACGTTGAGGTCGTACTCGTAGCGCCCGCGCCAGAAGAAGCTCCGGCCCCCCTCGATTCGCTCGATGTCGTCGGTGACGACGCCGCGGGACTCGAGCACCGCGAACTGCTCGGGGCCGAAATCGTCGCCGACCGGGCCGACCGGCCGCACCTCGGTGAAGAAGCTGGCGGCCAGCGAGAAGTGCACGGCGGCGCCGCCGAGCATCCGCTCGCGCTCCCCGAAGGGGGTCTTGACCGCGTCGAACGCGATTGATCCGACGACCGTGAGTGCCATCCCGGAGGCAGGGTAGTGGACAGCCGGACGCTGAGGCGCCCTAGCTGACCGCGCCGCCGCGCCCGCCCTGCGAGACTGCGCGTCCAGTGAAGGCGATTCAGATCCAGGAGTTCGGCGGCCCCGAGGTCCTCAACTACGTAGACGTGCCGGACCCGTCTCCGAAGCTGGCCGAGATCGTCGTCAACGTGAAGCGGAGCGGGATCAACTTCGCCGACACCCACGCCTCGCGCAACGACTACCTCGCCGAGCAGACCCTGCCGCTGATCCCCGGCGCCGAGATCAGCGGCCAGACCAACGACGGCCGCCGGGTCGTCGCCCTGCTCGGCAGCGGCGGCTACGCCGAGAAGGTCGCGGTGCCGCAGGCGCAGCTGATCGAGCTGCCCGAGGGGGTCGACTACGACCAGGGCGCAGGCGGCCTCCTCCAGGGGCTGACGGCGATGGCGCTGGTCCACCGCTGCGCCCGGATCGAG
>DASUWV010000104.1:0-7160 GCA_036378275.1 Solirubrobacterales bacterium
AAGTTTGGCGCTAATATCGGGCCATGGATTCCCATGAGCGCGAAAGAACCATCGAGAACATTGCCCGCCTATACGAGGCCGAGCAGCGGACTTCGAACGCGAACGTCACGGCGGTTCGCGAAGATCTCGAAGCGCAGCTCGGCGGCACGGTCGCCCGCAGCCTCGCAGCGCGGCGACTAGGGGTGAGCCACACCACGGTCAATAACTGGGTCGCCTCAGGCGACGTGCCGGTGGTGATCACGAAGCAGGGGCGGAAGGAGATCCCAATACCCGCTCTCTTGGAGCTCCAGGGACGGGTTGCCGAGCAACGTCGCTCGGGTGGGCGCAGGCTGCACACGCTCGAGCCGGTGATGATCGAAGCGCGCCGCCGTGCCGAGCGACTGCAACCGCAGATCGAGCCCGGTGGGGCGGCGGGGCCACACCGGGCCGCGGAGCTGCGCAGCCTCGCCTACCACCGCGCCCTCGCTCCACGTTTGCGACGGCCGATGGTCGACCAAGCTCGCCGCAAGCTGCGTCGCTGGGAGGTCGAAGAGAGGATCGATCCCCGCTATGCCCGGGCGTGGCAGGAAGTGCTCGCGATGCCGATGGAGGGCGTCCGCGAGACGATCGCCGCCGACGACGAGCGTGGTCGCGATCTGCGCCAGAACTCTCCCTTCGCCGGCCTGCTCAGCGAGCAGGAGCGGCGCAAGATCCTCGCCGCCGTCTGAGATGCGACGCGACGAGTTCGAGCACGTGATCGCCGCCGCGGCCGAGGTTTCGGGGGAGTCGGAGATCGTCGTGGTCGGCAGTCAGGCGATCCTCGGCACCGTCCCCGATCCACCCAAAGCGATGCTGTTCTCTATGGAGGCGGACGTCTACCCGCTGCACGATCCCGACAAGGCCGTGGAGATCGACGCGAGCCTCGGCGACGGCTCGCAGTTTCACGGCACTTTCGGCTACTACGCCCACGGCGTCGGCCCCGAGACGGCAAAGGCTCCGGCGGGGTGGGAGGAGCGCCTGATCAGGGTCGAGATCGCTCCGCGGGTGGGACGGGCGACGGGAGCGGTCGCTCTCTGCCTCGAGCCGCATGACCTCGTCCTGGCGAAGTGCGTGGCGGGGCGCGAGCGCGACTGGGAGTTCGCCGAGACTGCGATCGAAGCCGGACTCGTCCGAATCGAGGAACTGCTCGGCCGCATCCCCGACCTGCCGGAACCGCCCGCGGACAGGGCCTATGTCCGTAGGATGATCGAAGCGCGGGCGCACAAGCGCTAGTGCACGGCGTCTGTTCTTCAACTCCTGCAAAACCCGCGATTTGCAAGGGAACTTGCGGATTATCGACCACTTCTAGAAGCTTGAGGGCGCTTCGCTAGCCTGCGCCGCCGTGCTGTTCAGCTCCTCCCCGAGCGCGGCTCGGCGCCGCGCCCTGATATTCGCCGCCCTGCTTCTCGCGGGCCTTTGCGTGCTGGCCGGCTCCCGGGCGGGCTCGGCTCCGGCCGAGACGCCGCAGGAAAAGCTGGAAGCGACGCGGGACAAGCTGGAAGGGGTGCAGGAAGACTCGGCTTCGCTGGCGGAAACGATCTCCGAACAGAACCGGGCGATCGACTCGATGATCGGGGAAGTCTCCGAGCTGCGCCGCAAGCAGGCCGCGGTCGAGGCCGAACTGAAAGAAAAGCAGGCCCAGCTGGAAGCGGCGACGGCGGCGCTGGAAGCCGAAGAAGCGCACCTGGAAAAGGTCCGTGACCAGCTGCAGCGCGCCCTCGGCATCCTCCGCGACCGCCTCGTCGCGATCTACGAGGCCGGTTCGCCGGACATGATCAACGCGATCCTCGAATCCGAAAACTGGTCCGACATGGCGGCCCAGACCGAATACCTGAGCCGGATCCAGAGCTACGACGACGCGGTCGTCGGCCGGGTGAAGACGCTGCGGGACGAAGTCCGCTCGGCGGTCGCAAAGCTGGCGGACAAGCGCGCCGAAATCGAAGAAGCGCGCGACCAGGTCGCCACGATCGAGCGGGAAGTCGCCGCCGCCCGCAAGGAAGCCGAGGCCCGCTTCGCCGAACTGAAGGCAGCGCAGGCGGAACGCCGCGAAGCGCTGGAAGCGCTCGAGTCGCGCGAAGAAGCGCTCAGCAACAACCTCGCCTCGATCTCCGAACAGGTCGCCTCCGAAGGCGGCGACGCCACCTCCGGCCAGATGCCGGCGCCGCTCAACCCCGGCCAGGAAGCGCAGGTGATCAGCGAAAGCGAGGCCAGCGCCCCGGCTTCGGCGCCGCAGGCGGTCAAGGACGCGATCGCCGCCGCCAACTCGATCGCCACCACCCCCTACATCTGGGGCGGCGGCCACGGCTCCTTCGAATCCGAAGGCTACGACTGCTCGGGCGCGGTCAGCTTCGCCCTGCACGGCGGCGGCTTCCTCGAAAGCCCGCTCGACTCGACCGGCCTCGAGACCTGGGGCGAACCGGGCCCGGGTCAGTGGATCACCGTCTACGCCAACGCCGAACACGCCTGGATGGTGATCGCCGGCATCGCCTTCGACACCGTCGGCGGCCCCGGCCCGCGCTGGCACGACCCCTGGGTCGACTCGCCCGAAGGTTTCGTGGCGCGCCACCCGGCGGGTTATTAACCGCCGGGGCAACTATCAAATCACGACACGTAGGCGTGCTAGCTAGGTTGCTTTGAAGTCGTCTTCCTCGGCCCCGACCGCTGGCAGCGGCGGCGGAGGCGGCGATTCGAAGCCGAGCATCCCCACCGTGGCCGGGATCACCTCATCGCCCGACCCCGCAAGACGGTCGCGGGCATCGTGGCGGATCTGCACGATCCTTCCGAACGCCCCGTTCAGCGTGGCCATCAGTTCGTCCCAGCCTCGCCGGTCCAAGTGCAGCGGCATCCAGGTCAGGTGCCGGTCGACCCGGTTGTCGAAGGTGTCCTCGCGGATCGCGCGGTCGGCGCGGGCGATCAAGCCCTGTAGCGAGATGCGAGAGAAGAAGCGGCGCTTGGGGCGGGGCATTTCCGCGAATTCCGCATCGGTGAAGTAGACGCGGACCTTGCCTACGTAGACGTGTTCCATCGCCCCTCGGCGGGGGATGGATTCGATGATCTCTATGCACCCTTCCTTCTCAAGCTCGCGGAAGTGGTAGGAAGCGAGCGAGAGTTCCTTTTCATAGTCGCCCTTGTGCTCGTCCAGCATCAGGCCCTCGGCGACGAACTGGCTGGGGCTGCGGGGGCCTTCGTTCAGGATTTCGAGGATGCGGACCCGCAGCGGGTGTTTGAGCACCGCGCAGATCGTCTCGCTGCGCCTTTTCCCCTGAACCTCCGTCGCCATTCAAAATCCTTTCGACTGATCGACTTTCCAGCAGTTAACTGCAAGATAGTCGAACAAGCACCCGCGTTTGCAGGGAAATAGCTAGCCTCCTTCCTTTACTGAGCGCTTTTCCAGTAATAGGAACGCGCTCATCGCCGAGAGGATGACTCGGGCGAGGGAAGGGGGTGATTCCTCGTGCAACTCACGGCAATGGGAGAGGCGTATCCGGCCAGCTCCGTTCACAAGGGCGGCTGAGATACGGCCCACCGCCCCGTTTGGAGCGATTCAGCGGGGCGGTTCTAACACCGCCGTTAACAAATCCGTCGCCCCCGTCGCTTAGGCTGCCCGCGGCTTGGAACCGATCTCCTACCTCCAGGCGATCATCCTCGGTGCGCTGCAGGGGATCGCCGAGCCGTTCCCGATCTCCAGCCTCGGCCATGCGGTGATCGTGCCGAGCCTGCTCGGCTGGGACATCCACCAGAACGACGAATTCTTCCTCGCCTTCCTGGTCGCCACCCACTGCGCCACCGCGCTCGTCCTCTTCGTCTTCTTCTGGGAGGACTGGAAGCGGATCATCGCCGGCTTCGTCCGCTCGCTGCGCGGCCAGGCGACCACGCAAGACAGCGACGCCCGCCTCGCCTGGGTGATCGTCGTCGGCACGGTGCCGGCCGGCATCCTCGGCCTCGCCCTCGAGCACAAGCTCCGCACGCTGTTCGCCTCCCCGACCGCGGCGGCGGCGTTCCTGGTCGTCAACGGGTTCCTCCTGCTCGGCTTCGAGCGACTGCGGCGACGGCCGCCGCGGCCCGGTGACTACGAAGGCGATGCCGATCCGCGGATCGCGCGGATGAGCTTCAAGCAGGCCTTCGCGATCGGCACCGCGCAGGCGGCGGCGCTGGTCCCGGGCATCTCCCGCTCCGGGGTGACGATGGGCGGCGGCCTGCTGACCGGCCTCTCGAACGAGGACGCCGCCCGCTACGCCTTCCTCCTGGCGACGCCGATCATCGGTGCCGCCGGGGTGCTGAAGCTGCCCGACCTGATGGGCTCGGCCGGCGACGGGGTGCGCGGCCAGGCGCTGGTCGGCGCGATCGCCGCCGCCGTCACGACCTGGTTCGCGGTCAAGTTCCTGCTCCGCTACTTCGAGACCAACCGCCTCAGCCCGTTCGGCGTCTACTGCATCGCCGCCGGCCTCTTCTCGCTGCTGGTTTTCGCGCTCTAGCAGGGAGAAAATTCGGCTTTGAGCCGGTTGACACGAGCGTTTCCCGGGTAGCTGAGGAAAGCCTGGGGAGGGACGCAGCAGTGCTAGGGAAGGAGTCGTCATGGAGTCAGCATCTGTCCCGCGGCACGAGGTCCCGGGTCGCGACATGCCTGGACGCACGCCGAGGCGGGAACCCGCAGCCGAAGCCCCGGTGGGCTGGAAGCCGGCGGACCCCGGGCCGCTCGGCCTCGCCGCTTTCGCGCTCACCACCTTCGTGCTCAGCATGTTCAACGCCAACCTGGTCAGCCACGCCGGCGAGCCGGTGGTGCTGGGGCTGGCTCTCGCCTACGGCGGGATCGCCCAGCTGCTCGCCGGGATGTGGGAGTTCCGCACTGGCAACACCTTCGGCGCCGTCGCCTTCAGCTCGTTCGGGGCCTTCTGGATCTCGTTCTGGGTGCTGGTGTCGTTCTTCGCCGACAAGATCCCGGCCGAACACCTCGGCGCGGCGCTCGGGCTCTACTTGATCGCCTGGGGGATCTTCACCACCTACATGTTCGTCGCCTCGCTGCGGACGACGGCGGCGGTCGCCCTCGTCTTCCTGCTTCTGGCGGCGACCTTCTTCCTGCTCGGCATCGGCAACGCCAACGAAAGCGAAAGCCTGGTCGAAGCAGGTGGCTGGTGCGGCATTGCCACGGCTGCGGCTGCTTGGTATGCATCCTTTGCAGCGGTCCTCAACTCGACCTTCGGGCGCACGGTGCTGCCGGTCCGCCCGCTGAACGAGCCGAGGGCGGCCGAACCTGCGAGGGACTGAGCACCGACTGAACCGACAGTGAGGGATCGAGGGGAGGAGCGACGGGATGGCAATCGAGCAAGGAGAGAGCGAACTCGAGCGTGAGCTCGAGTCGATGCTGGGGATCGAGAAATTCGAGCCGCCGGAGGAGTTCCGCCGGCGGGCCAACTGGAGCGACCCGAAGATCTACGAGGAAGCGGCCGCCGACCCCGAGGGTTGGTGGCTCGCGCAGTCGAAGGAGCTGCTCGACTGGGAGACCGAGCCGAGCCAGGGCCTCGACGACTCGAACCCGCCCTTCTACAAGTGGTTCGCCGACGGCCGCCTCAACGCCAGCTACAACTGCCTCGACCGCCACGTCGAGGCCGGCAACGGCGACCGCGTCGCCTACCACTGGCGCGGCGAGGAGGGGGAGGAGCGCGACATCACCTACGCCGACCTCCACCGCGACGTCCAGCGCTTCGCCAGCGCGCTCAAGGACCTCGGGGTCGGGAAGGGCGACGTGGTCGGGATCTACCTGCCGATGATCCCCGAGGTGGTGGTGGCGATGCTCGCCTGTGCCCGCATCGGCGCTCCCCACAACGTCGTCTTCGGCGGCTTCTCGGCCGAGTCGGTGGCCGAGCGGATGGAGTTCTCGCAGGCGAAGGCGCTGGTCACCGTCGACGGCGCCCGCCGCAAGGGCAAGACGGCGCCGATCAAGCCCGAGGTCGACGAGCACCTCGGCGGGATCGGCTCGCTGGAGAAGATCGTCGTCGTCCGCCACACCGGGATCGACGTCCCGATGAGCGAGGGCCGCGACGTCTTCTACGACGAGGTGATGGAAGCGGCCGACCCCGAGTGCCCGGCCGAGCCGATGGAGGCCGAGCACCCGCTCTACATCCTCTACACCTCCGGCTCGACCGCGAAGCCGAAGGGCATCCTCCACACCACCGGCGGCTACATGACCGGGGTCACCGCGACCCACCGCTACGTCTTCGACCTGAAGCCGGAGGAGGACGTCTACTGGTGCGCGGCCGACGTCGGCTGGGTTACCGGCCACTCCTACATCGTCTACGGCCCGCTCTCCAACGGGGCGACCAGCGTGATGTGGGAGGGGGCGCCCGACTACCCGCACAAAGGGATCTGGTGGGAGCTTGTCGAGCGTTACAAGGCGACGATCCTCTACGCGGCGCCGACCGCGATCCGCACCTTCATCAAGTGGGGGTCGGAGATCCCGCGCGAACACGATCTCTCCTCGCTGCGGCTGCTCGGCTCGGTGGGGGAGCCGATCAACCCCAAGGCCTGGCTCTGGTACCGGCAGGTGATCGGCAGCGGCGAGTGCCCGATCGTCGACACCTGGTGGCAGACGGAGACCGGCGCGATCATGATCACGCCGCTGCCGGGGATCACCGCGACCAAGCCGGGCTCGGCGACGACGCCGTTCCCCGGGGTCGAGGCGCAGGTGGTCGACGAGTCCGAGGGCGAGCCGGTGGAGGAAGGGCAGGGCCTGCTCGTGCTCGAGCGCCCCTGGCCCTCGATGCTGCGCGGTCTCTACAAAGAGGACGACCGCTTCGTCGAGACCTACTTCTCGCGCTTCGGCACCGAGCGCTACCTGGTCGGCGACGCCGCCCGCAGGGACGAGGACGGCTACTTCTGGGTGATCGGCCGGATCGACGACGTCGTCAACGTCTCCGGCCACCGGCTCTCGACCGCCGAGGTCGAGTCGGCGATCGTCGCCCACCCCGACGTCGCCGAGGCCGCCGTGATCGGCCAGTCGGACGAGGACACCGGCCAGGCGATCTGCGCGTTCGTGACGCTCCGGGGAGGGATCGACGAGGGCGCGGAGCTGGAAGACGGCATCCGCGCCACCGTCGCCGAGCGGATCGGCAAATTCGCCCGCCCGAAGCGGATCGTCTGGGCCG
>DASUWV010000105.1:0-5241 GCA_036378275.1 Solirubrobacterales bacterium
GCACCTCTCGCGCCTCGGCTCGGAAATCGTCATCTGGTCGAGCAGCGAGTTCGGCTTCTGCGAGCTCGACGAGTCCTTCTCCTCGGGCTCCTCGATCATGCCGCAGAAGAAGAACCCCGACTCGGCCGAGCTGCTGCGGGCGAAGAGCCCTCGCGTCGCCGCCTCTTACCAGACGCTGCTCGGGGTGATGCACGCGCTGCCGCTCACCTACGGCAAGGACATGCAGGAGGACAAGGAGCCGCTGTTCGACGCGATCGACACGATCGAGGCCTGCCTCGACGCCACCGCCGGGATGTTGGAGGGGATTGAGTTCGACCGCGAGCGGATGCGGGAGGCCTCCGGCGACGAGATGCTGGCCGCGACCGAGGTCGCCGACCTGCTGGTTCGCCGCGGCGTCCCCTTCCGCGAGGCCCACGGGATCGTCGGCGGCCTCGTCCGCGACGCGGTCGAGCGCGGCAAGTCGCTCTCCGAGCTGACCCCGGAGGAGCTGCGCGAGCGCTCCGAGCAGCTCGACGACTCCTACTACGAGGTGCTGCGACAGAGCAGCTGGCTGGAGTCGAAGAAGATCGCCGGCGGCACCAGCTCGGCCTCGCTCGCCCGTCAGATCGAGGAGGCGCGGCAGACGCTCGCCGCGGTCCACGCGCGGGTCCAGGAGGAGCGGGGCTGACGCGCCTCGAGCGCGACTTCTTCGACCGCTCGGTCCATGCGGTCGCCCGCGACCTGATCGGCTGCACGCTGCTCTACGAGGGCTGCGGCGGCGTCATCGTCGAGACCGAGAGCTACGAGGCCGACGACCCGGCCTGCCACGCCTACGTCGGCCTCACCGAGCGCACCAGGGTCCTCTTCGGCCCCCCCGGCTACGCCTACGTCTACCTCTCCTATGGGATCCACAGCCTGCTGAACGCGGTCGCCGAACCCGAGGGGGAGGCGGCGGCGGTGCTGATCCGGGCCCTGGAGCCGACCTACCAGGTCGAGCTGATGCGCGAGCGCCGCCGGGTGAAGGCCGACCTCGACCTCTGCTCGGGCCCGGGCAAGCTGACCGAGGCGCTGGGGATCGACCTCGGCGACAACGAAGCCGACCTCAGCCGCGACCCGTTCCTGATCGCGGCCCCGCAGGGGGAGCGCCCGGAGGTCGTCGCCGGCCCGCGGATCGGGATCACCAAAGCCGTCGAGCGCCCCTGGCGCTTCTGCGCCGCCGGCAGCCGTTACGTCTCGCGACCGCGCCCGAGTTAGCCGGCCGTAACGCCGCCGCCGGCCCCGCCGCCTTCGGGGGCGACTTCTTCGGGCGCCGCTTCCGGGGCGGCTTCTGGCGCTTCTTCCGGCGCGGGCGCTTCTTCTTCGGGCGCCGGTTCGGCTTCTTCGGCTTCCGGCGCGGGCGCTTCGTATTCGCCTTCGCCTTCGGTTTCCGGCGCTTCGTATTCGTATTCGCCCGGTTCGCCTTCGAATTCTTCGCCGGCTTCCTTCGCCGCCCTGCGCGCCGCCCGTTCGGCCGCGTGTTCGGCCCTGATTTCTTCCCAGGCGTTGATCACGCTGGCCCAGATCAGCGCCGGGAAGGTGCCGCCCATCACCGGGCCGCCGTTGTAGAGCGTCGTCATCGGCGTCGTCGTGTTGGGGTAGCCGACCCAGACGCAGGCGGTCACTTCGTCGGCGACCCCGCCGCAGAACCAGGCATCGCCGTTGTTCTCGGTCGTCCCGGTCTTGCCCCACTCGTGTTCGGCGCCCGTCGCGGCGTGCGTGCCGGTGCCGCTCGAGACGACGGTTTCGAGGATGCTCTTCGCCTCTTCGATGTTTTCCTGGTCGAAGACGCGGTGGTGGATCGAGTCGTTGTCGCCGCCCTTGATCGTGTTGCCTTCCTTGTCGGTGACCTGGGTGAAGGCGACGGGGCTGTCTCCGGGGTGCGGTGCCAGGGTGCCGCTGACCCGCTCGCCGTCGTTGCCGATCGTCGAGTAGGCGTAGGCCCAGCCGAGCGGCGAGACCCCTTCCTTGAGCCCGCCGAGGACCATCGCCGGGTTGGTCGAGATCGGGTCCGCGTAACCGGCCTGGTGAATCGTCGAGGCGATCGAGCGGGTGCGGTCCTCGACCGTCTTCCCTTCCAGGCCTTCGAGGCCGAGCTGGGCGTAGATCGAGTTGTCCGAGTAGGTCGTCGCGCAGATGATCGAGCAGGAGCCGAGGTAGGAGTCCTCGTCGTTGTGGACGACGAACGTTTCGCGCCCGTGCTTGCCGAAGTGGAATTCCTGCGGCGCCGATTCGTAGACCGTTTCCGGTGAGATGCCCTCTTCCAGGGCCGTAATCAAAGTGAAGGGCTTGATCGAGGACCCCGGCTGGCGCCGCCCCTGGGTCGCCAGGTTGAAGGGGGCGGTTTCGAAGTCCGGGCCGCCGACCATCGCCTTGATCCCGGCGTTGCGGTTGTCGATCACCACCACCGAGGCGGTCGCCGGCAGGTAGCCGAGGTAGGAGCTGACCGCTTCTTCGGCCGCTTCCTGCAGCTGCAGGTCGAGCGTCGACTTGACTTTGAGGCCGCCGAAGAAGGCCTTCGAGGCGCCGTAGCGTTCGAGCAGCTGCTGGCGCAGGTAGGCGGTGAAGTAGGGGGCCCTGGAGTCGAGCGTCGGCGGCTTGATCGCGCTGGGGGCGGGGAGGGCCTTCTCCTGGCCTTCGATCATCTGCGCTTCGGAGATATAACCCTGCTGCTCCATCTTTTCCAGCACCAGGTTGCGCCGGCCGAGGGCGTTTTCGGGGAAGGCTTTCGGGTCGAAGGCCGAGGGGGAGGCGATGATCCCGGCCAGCGTCGCCGCCTCCCAGGGCTCGAGCACCGAGGCGCACGATTCGGTCGGGGTGCCGCAGCCCGGGTGGGCGGCGCCGAAGTAGGTGCGGGCGGCGGCCTCGATCCCGTAGGCGCCCTCGCCGAAGTAGATCGTGTTCAGGTACTCGGTCAGGATTTTTTCCTTCGACCAGTGTTTCTCCAGGCGGTAGGCGAGCGCCGCCTCGCGGAACTTCTCGAGCACCGTGCGGCTGCCTTCGGCTTCGAGCGCGTTCTTGACGAACTGCTCGGTGATCGTCGAGGCGCCCTGCTGGGCGCTCTGGCTGATGAGGTCGCTGAGCAGGGCGCGGCCGATCCCGCGGAAGTCGACGCCGTTGTGTTCGTAGAAGCGGGCGTCCTCGATCGCGACCACCGCGTTCTTCATGTTGGGGGAGATCTGCGAGGAGTTGAGGAGGATTTTGTTCTGATCGCTGGTCAGCGTCCCGATCGGGACCCCGTTGGCGTCGTAGACCTCGCTGTTCTTGGAGGCCTTGTACTCGGCGAAGTCGTAGATCGCCGGCAGGTCCTGCGAGATCGCGGCCATCATCCCGAAGATCATCGAGACGACCGCGAGGACGCCGAGGCCAAGCAATACGAAGAGGATGCGCAGCTTCTTCAGCCGCGGTTTCTTTTTCTCAACCATCAAGAGAGGGCACTGCACAAAAACGGCTCGACGTCCTCACGGACCGTCGAGCGAAGGCGGCAGTCTAGCATTGCCGCCGTGCCCGACCTGACCCGAAACGCCGTCGACGTGCTGCCCGCGGGGCGGCTCGCCGAGCAGCTGCGGAGCGGCAGGCCGCTGCGGGTGAAGCTGGGGATCGACCCGACCACCGCCGACATCCACCTCGGCCACACGGTCGTGCTCGAGAAGCTGGCCGAGTTCCAGCGCGCCGGCCACACCGTCGTCCTCATCATCGGCGACTTCACCGCCCGGGTGGGTGACCCGAGCGGGCGCTCGGCGACCCGGCCCGTGCCCACGGCCGAGGAGATCGAGGGCAACGCCGCCACTTACCAGGAGCAGGCGTTCAAGATCCTCGACCGCGAGCGGACCGAGGTGCGGCGCAACAGCGAGTGGCTGCGGATGGAGCCGGGGGCGCTGCTGGGCCTGCTGGCGCAGACGACGGTGGCGCGGCTGCTGGAGCGCGACGACTTCCAGAAGCGGATGGCCGAGAACCGGCCGATCGCGGCGCTGGAGCTGCTCTACCCGCTGCTGCAGGGCTATGACTCGGTCGCGGTCGAGGCCGACCTCGAGCTCGGCGGCACCGACCAGAAGTTCAACCTGCTGTTCGGCCGCGACGTCCAGGCCGCCTACGGCCAGGCGCCGCAGTCGATCATGACCCTGCCGATCCTGGTCGGCACCGACGGCGTTCAGAAGATGAGCAAGTCGCTCGGCAACTACGTCGGGGTGACCGACCCGCCGGAGGAGATGTTCGGGAAGCTGATGAGCATCCCCGACGAGGCGATGGACGAGTACTACCGGCTGCTGCTGGGGATGGAGCGGCCGGGGGGGCCGCCGAACGAGGTCAAGCGCGAGCTGGGGCGGCGGATCGTCGCGCGCTTCCACGGCGAGGGCGCCGGGACGGCGGCCGAGGAGCACTTCAACCGTGTCTTCGTCGAGCGCTCGGCGCCGGAGCAGATGCCCGAGGTGGACCTGGGCGAGTACCGCGCCGACGGCAACGGCCTCGTCCACCTGCCGCGCCTGATCGCCGGCGCCTTCGGCGTCAGCAGCAGCGAGGGCCGGCGCCTGCTCCAGCAGGGCGGGGTCAAGCTCGACGGCGAGCCGATGGCCGCGGAGCCCCTTGACCTCGAGGCTGATAGCCTCGACGGGCGCGTGCTGCAGGTGGGGAAGCGACGCTTCTGCCGCCTGAGGGCCACCCCCTAGGCAAGCAGCCTCGGCAGTGCTATATTTCTTTGCCCTCTTGGGGCTGCCTCGGCGGCCCCAAGCGCTGAGAGCGGCGAGACCCGCCGCGGAGGCGCAGTGGTCTTTGAAAACTGAGCAGCGTGCACTCCGCGGATCCAAGCAACGATCTGCGGAATGTTTGAAGCCCGACCCATTCGGTGCGCCAGCGTGCCGGATGGTCTTGATTTACCTCGTCATGTCGGTCGCCGTACTTGTGTACTCGGCGGCCAACTGAGATATGACAGGCTCTCTGTAGAAGTACATTTCACGGAGAGTTTGATCCTGGCTCAGGACGAACGCTGGCGGCGTGCTTAACACATGCAAGTGGTGCGACGAACCAGGGCTTGCCCTGGGGCAAAGCCGCGAACGGGTGAGTAACACGTGAGTAACCTGCCCCGATGACCGGGACAACCCGAGGAAACTCGGGCTAATACCGGATGTGGCGCACAGGCGTAAGCCTGTTCGCTAAAGGAAGCTTCGGCCTCCGCATTGGGAGGGGCTCGCGGCCCATTAGCTTGTTGGTGGGGTAACGGCCTACCAAGGC
>DASUWV010000106.1:0-13981 GCA_036378275.1 Solirubrobacterales bacterium
GCCTCCAGCTCCGCCATCGCCTGGCCGAGCTCGGGACCCGGCTCGATTCCCAGCTCGGCCGCGAGCTCGTCGCCGCGCAGCAGCGGCGCCGGCGGGCCCTCGCGGCGCCAGTCGAGCGCCGCGAAGATCATCTCGCGGGCGAGCCGGAGGTGGGCCGAGACCATCTCCGGGCTCGCGATCGGGCCCTTGCCGCGCGCCGAGAGGCGATCGGCGACGGTCAGCAGGGTGACGTCGACGGCGACCGGTTCGGTTTCCCGCAGGTAGGCGTGGACGCGGCGCGGCGGCAGCGGCATCTCCGCGATCAGGAAACCGAGCCGCAGGTGGTGCAGCGCCAGCCCTTGCAGGTGCTGGGTGAGCCGGCGGCTGGCGCGCAGCCGCTTGCAGATGCGGCCGATCAGCTCGGCGCCGAGCTGGTCGTGGCCGCGGAAGCCGACGAAGCCGTCGCGTTCGGCCCGGGTCGCCGGCTTGGCGATGTCGTGGAAGAGGGCGCCGAAGCGCAGCGCCGTGCGGCGGGTCATCTCGTCGGCGAGGGGCTCGTCGAGCAGGGCCGCCACCTCGGCGGCGCGCTCGCCGGCGAAGCGGTCGAGGTCGCGCTCGACTTCGAGCGTGTGCTCGAGGACGGCGATCGTGTGGTCGTAGACGTCAAGGTGGTGGTTGGGCCCCTGCTCGACCCCGTGCAGCTGCTCCACCTCGGGCAGGACGACGGCGGTCAGGTGCAGGTCCCCGAGCAGGCGCAGGCCGCGCAGCGGGTCGGGGCCGCCCATCAGCTGCCGCAGCTCGGCGAGCTGACGCTCGCCGGCGGGGTCGGCCGCGTGTGAGGCGGCGGCGCGGGCGAGGCCGACGGTGCGCGGCTCGATCTCCAGCTCCATCTCCGCCGCCAGCCGGGCCGCGCGCAGCAGCCGCAGCGGGTCGTCGGTGAAGCTCTTCTCGCCGACGGCCCGCAGGCGCTTGTCGGCGAGGTCGACCAGGCCGGCGTAGGGGTCGATCGGCTCGCCGCCGGCAAGGGGAACGGCGACGGCGCCGATCGTGAAGTCGCGCTCGGCGAGGTCCTGCTCGATGCCCTCCCCTCGCAGAGCGGTCACGTCGATCTGCCAGCCCTGGCCCTGGGCGGCGACCCGCCAGGTGCGGAACTCGGCCGAGAGCTCGAAGGCGTGCTCGCCGATCTCCTTGGCGATCGCCCGCGCGGCCGTTCCCGGATCGCCCGCGACGGCGAGGTCGAGATCGGTCACCTCGCGGCCGAGCAGGGCGTCCCGCACGGCGCCGCCGACGATCCAGGCGGGGTCGCCGCCCTGCAGGGCGCGGCGAGTCGCCCCGACAACGGGGGCCGATTCGAGCCGCCCGGTCGCGCTCATGCCGGCCTCCGCGGCACCCGGGGCGAGATCGCGCAGGTCACCTCGTAGTTGATGGTGTCGAGACGCCGCGCCACCTCCTCGGCGAGGATCCGCTCCTCCCCCTGGCGCCCGATCAGGACGGCATCCGCACCGGGCTGCACATCGGTCTCGGGGCCGAGGTCGATCGTCAGGTTGTCCATCGAGATCGTCCCCACCACCGGGCAGCGGCGGCCGCCGACGAGGACGTCGGCGTTGTTGGTGAGGGCGCGGCGGACGCCGTCGCCGTAGCCGATCGGGATCACGCCGACCCAGGTGTCCTCGGGCGCCTTCCACTTCCGCCCGTAGCCGGCGCTGGCCCCGGCCGGGAAGCGCTTGACGTCGGCGACGTGCGAGCGCAGGGTCAGCGCCGGCCGCAGCCCCTGCTCGTTGGGATCGCGCTGGAAGGGGTCGAGGCCGTAGATGGCGATGCCGCAGCGGGCCATGTCGAAGTGGGAGCGGCGATCGCGGAGGACGGCGGCGCTGTTGGCGGCGTGGACGAGGACGCCGGGATGGTGTTCCTTGACGGACGCAGCGAGCCGCTCGAAGCGGCCGAGTTGCTCGTCGAAGAAAGCCGAGTCGAGCTCGTCGGCGGTGGCGAAGTGGGTCCAAACGCCGGTGAGCTCGAGGTCGGGATCTTCGGCGCAGGCGCGGACCAGCGCCAGGACCTCGTCGGGGTCACGGTTGCCGAGCCGGCCCATGCCGGTGTCGTACTTGACGTGGACCCGGGCCGGGCGCCCCAGCGCCCGCGCGCGGCCGGCGATCAGCGGGCGGAACTCCTCGCGCCAGAGGGCCAGCTCGGCGCCGGCGCCGAGGGCGGCGTCGACCTCCTCGGCGCTCAGCGCCCCCATCGTCAGCAGCGGCACGCGCGGGAAAAGCGCTCCCATCTCGGCGGCCTCGGCGGCGGTCGCCACCGCGAGCCGGGTCGCACCGCCGGCGATCGCCGCCCGGGCGCACGCCTCGGCCCCGTGGCCGTAGCCGTCGGCCTTGACCACGGCGCAGAGCTCCGCCTCCCCCAGCTCCGCCTTCAGCCGGGCGCAGTTGGCGCTGACCGCCCCGTAGTCGATCCGGGCGCTCGCCCGCTCCATCGCTCTACTCGCCGTCGGCGAGGACTGCGGCGAGGGCGTCGGCCCTGGTGACCATGCCAACCAGGCGCCCGTCCTCGTCGACCACCGGCAGGTGGTTGTGGTGGTTGTCGGCGATTTTCTTCGCCACCCGCTCGGCGGCCTCGTAGTCGTGGGCGACGATCGGGTCGGCGGTCATCAGCTCCGAGACCTCGGTGGCGAAGGCTTTCTCGAGCCGCTCCTCGAAGCCCTTCATCGAGCCGACGAAGACGATCCCGCCCATGATGTTGAGGTAGTGCGGCAGGTGGAGGTCGGATTCCTCCTCGCTGAGGATCAGGTCCGACTCGCTGACGATGCCGATGACCTTGCGGTCGATATCGATCACCGGGATCGCGCCCAGGTCGGTCTTCGCCAGCAGGTCGACCGCGGTCCGGGCGTCGTCCTCCGGACCCAGCGTGGGTACGTCGCGGTCCATGATCTCACCGGCCGTTTTCATGGGCGCGAGGTTAATCGACCGGCCTGTCGGGGCGCAGCGCCGCGGGAATCGCCTCGATCACGTCCCCCGCGATCACCGACTCGGCCACGCCGACGCGGCGCGCCGCCTCGTGGCCGGCGCGGGCGTGGGCGACGACCGCCGCGCACACGGCGGTGAAGGGGTCGAGGCCGCGGGCGAGGAAGGCGGCGGTGATGCCGGAGAGGACGTCGCCGCTGCCGGCCGTCGCCAGGGCGGGGGCGGAGAGCGCGTTGACCGCGAGCCGCTCGCCGTCGGTGACGATCGTGTCGTCGCCCTTCAGCAGCAGGATCGCCCCGGCCGCCCGCGCCGCCTCCTTGGCGGCAGCCAGGCGGTGGGCGTCGACCTCGGAGGAGTCGCGCTGCAAGAGCCGGCCGAGCTCGCCCGCGTGCGGGGTCAGCACCGTCGGCGCCGGTCGTCCCTTCAGGTCCCCCAGCCGGCCGGCCAAGGCGTTGAGCCCGTCTGCGTCGATCACCAGCGGCGCCTCGATCTTCCCGGCGACGCTTCGTGCCAACTCGAAGGAGCCGGGGTCGCGGCCGAGGCCTGGCCCGAGCACTCCGGCGGCGGCGCGCTCGAAGACCCGCAGCACCGCCTTCTCCGAGGCGGGCACGAGGCAGCCGTCACCGCCCGTGCAGGCGACCGACATCACCTCCGGCTGGGCGATCTCGAAGACCAGGTTGAGGTCGGCTGGGACCGCGACCGTCGCGTAACCGGCGCCAGCCCGGATCGACGCCAAGGAAGCCATCCGCACCGCCCCGGTGAGGCCGCGCGAGCCGCCGGCGACGCCGACCTGCCCGGAGCTGAACTTGGTCGACTGCGGGCCGCGATGGGGCAGCAGATCGAGAACCGCAGGGTCGATCTCCCCGGCAGCCGCCTCGCCCGGCGCCCCGGCCGGGATTCCGATCGGCGCCACTCTCAGCTCGCCGGTATGCCACTTGCCGGGGGCGACCCGCTGCCCGAGCTTGGCGGCGTGGAAGCTGACGGTGACGTCGGCCTCGACCGCCTCCCCCGCCACCTCCCCGGTCGAGGCGTCGACGCCGGAGGCGATATCGCAAGCCACCACGGGCGCCCCGCAAGCGTTGATCGCGGCGATCGCAGCCGCCGCCGGCTCGCGCGGAGCGCCTTCGAAGCCGGTGCCGAAGATCGCGTCGACCACCGCACCGGATCCCACCAGCCGCGCCGTCGGATCGCCCTCGACCAACTCGCCGCCGAAACGCTCGAAATTCACCTCCGCGTCCCCCCGCAGCTCCTCCCCCGGCCAGAGCAGCAGTGCTTCGACCTCGAATCCCATCTCCCGCAGCAGCCGCGCCGCGACGAACCCATCGCCGCCGTTGTTCCCCTTGCCGCACACCACCCGCACCGGCCCCTCCGGCGCCAACCCCGCCACAGCCTCAGCCACCGCCCGTCCGGCAGCCTCCATCAACTCCAGCGAAGGAACCCCCCGCTCCTCGATCGCCCAGCGATCGAGGGCACGCATCTCCCGGGCGTCGTAGAGAGGCTTCAGCCAGGGCTCCATCGCCCCCAGCCTAAGAGAGTTCAGTTATTCGACGGCCTCATAGGAGAGGCCGACGATCAATCTTGCGGTGGTGCGGTCGCCGGAAGCTTCCGCGCCGAGCGCGAGATAGGAGATCTTGTGAAGGTACGGCCAAGGGTGCCCTTTGCCGAATTCGTGCTTGACCAGCCCCATCGAGATCGCCAGTTCCAGCGCTTCGGGGCCGTTGACGAAGACGGAGATCGGCGTCTTGCCGAGCACTTCACCTGCTGCTCTGTAAGGAGCGAATTCCGCCAAGGTTTCGGCTGCGGGCTTGAACGCACTCAGCGCGGCGGCGAGGCCATAGCCGATCGCGATACGGCTCCCTTTGGCGACTATCACGATGGGGCGGGGACCCAGTTCAGGACTCCGGATCGAGAATCCGCTCACCGCGCCGTTGACGGCGGTAACCCCCGGCGTTCCGGCCGAGCGCAGGAAGAGCCCGATGTTGGAGACCGTGTTCTTCGCCTGCTGCGGGGTGTCCGTGTTCAGGACCAGCGCGCCCCTGAGGTTCCTTTGGTTGTGTCCGACGACATAACCGCCGACATCACCGATCGAGCCGGCGATCGATTCGAGGTCGATTCCAGCTTCTTTCAGGCCCTTCTTCAACGTATGCGGCGGCACCTGGCCGGAGATCCCTCGTTCGTTGAGCTGGTCGATTCCTTCCTCAAAGCGCTTGCCGAATTCCGTGGAGGCAAAGGCCGCGAGAGAGTTGGCGGGGAAGGAATCAAGCAGTTCAGAAGCGTCACCGGAGGGCGGGTTTTCGCCGCTGATGTTGCTGCTCACAACCAGTTCCACCAACTGGTGGCCAGGAACGAGACTCGCGACCGCCGTCGCTTCGTTCGGTTCAACCCCGATGCTGTCGAGGAACAGCTTCGTTTCCGCGTCGATCCCTTTCCCGGCTTCCTTGATCAGCCGGCCGATGTCGACGTAGACGTTGGCCTCGCTTTCAGAGGGCAGCTTTTCGGTGGCCTTGGCGTAAGCCTCGGCTTCGCCGAGCGATTCGCCGTTCGAGGCGTCGACCATCGACTTGAAGATCGCTTCGTCTTCGGCGAAGACAACGAGGTCGTCGAACACGCCGATCGTCGTCCCGTCTTCGGCCTGAACCTTGAAATCGACGCCTTCGTAGGAGCCGTCCTTCGAGGTTTCGTCCCCTGCTTCCAGCTGCTTATCGACGAATTCGCGGGCCTTTTCTTCGTCGGTGACCTGGATGGCGGCGCCATAGCCTTCGAATTCTTCGCCGCTGTAATTCTCGAGGAAGAGACCGGCTTCCCCACCCAACCACGGCAAAACGTCTTTTTCGAAGCGGAAGGGTTCGCCATGTTCGCTGATCATCCGTTCGATTTCGAACATGAGCCGTTCGCCAGGGTCGCGAACGGCACCGACGGTGAGCGCCAGGTTCTCGAGGTTGTTCTTCATCCTCCCTTGGGGCTGAATCGTCAGGTCGAGGAACACCGGCGCATCGGCCGGGGCGACGCTGGCAAGTTCGGTCGGGCCACTTTCGCCGCCGCCACCGCAGCCGGCCGCGAAAGTTGCAGCCACGGCCAGCACAGCAAGTACAAGTGAGAGACGCTTCATCAGCAGTCGAGCATCCTATCGAGGTTTCTTGAGGAGTTCACTCGACCGTGACGGTCTTGGCGAGGTTGCGGGGCTGGTCGACGTTGAGGCCGCGGGCGCGGGCGATGTCGTAGGCCAGCAGCTGCAGGGGCAGGATCGCGACGATCGGCTGCAGGATCCAGTCCGTCGCCGCCACCTCGATCACCTCGTCGGCGACCTCGGCCACCCGCTCGCCTCCCGCGGTCGCGACCGCGATCGTGGTGGCGCCGCGCGCCCGCACCTCCTCGACGTTGGAGAGGACCTTCTCCAGGACCGGGCTCTCGGTGGCGATGCAGACGACCGGGGTCGAATCGTCGAGCAGCGCGATCGGGCCGTGCTTCATCTCGCCGGCGGCGTAGGCGTCGGTCGGGATGTAGCTGATCTCCTTCAGCTTCAGCGCCCCCTCGAGGCAGAGGGGCAGGCCGATGTGGCGGCCGAGGTAGAGGAAGAAGCTCTCTTTGCCGTGCCTGTCGGCGATCGCCTGCGCCGCGGCTTCGCTTCCCGCCAGCGTCTCTTCCATCTTCGAGGGCAGCGCCTTCATCTCGGCCACCAGCTCGCGCAGCCGCTCCGGCGGCAGCGTCTCCCGCAGCTCGGCCAGGCGCAGCCCCAGCAGGTACATCGCCGCCACCTGGGCGACGAAGGTCTTGGTCGCGGCGACGCCGATCTCCAGGCCGGCCCGCGTGTAGAGCACCGCGTCGGCGTCGCGGGTCGCCTGGCTGCCCATGATGTTGGTGACCGCCAGCACCGTCGCCCCCGCCTCGCGCGCCAGCCGCATCGCCGCCAGCGTGTCGGCGGTCTCGCCCGACTGGGTGATCCCGATCACCAGGTCCTTCGGCCCGACGACCGGGTTGCGGTAGCGGTACTCGGAGGCGATGTCCATCTCGACCGGCACCCGCGCCCACTCCTCGATCGCATAGCGCCCGACCAGGCCGGCGTGATAGCTGGTCCCGCAGGCGACGATCACGATCCGCCCGACGTCGCGCAGCAGCTCGTCGGAGAGGCCGACGTCGGAGAGGTCGACCCCCTCGCTGTCCGGGAGGCGGTCGGTGATCGTCTCGGCGACGGCGTCGGCCTGTTCGTGGATCTCCTTCAGCATGAAGGTCTCGTAGCCCGCCTTCTCGGCCGCGTCGGCGTCCCAGGTCACCTCTTCGACCTCGCGCTCGATCGGGTTGCCCTCGGCGTCGGTGACCCGCACCGACCCGGCCTCGACCTCGACGATCTCGCCGTTTTCGATCGGCATCGCCACTCTGGTGTCGGCGAGGAAGGCGGGGATCGCCGAGGCGAGGAACGTCTCCCCCTCGCCGACGCCGGCGACCAGCGGGCACTCCTTGCGCGCCCCGACCAGCCGCTGCGGCTCGTCGGCGTGCATGGCGACGAAGGCGTAGTGGCCGCGCAGCTCGGCGTAGGCGGCGCGCACCGCGGCGGCGAGGTCGCCGTCGTAGTGGCCGGCGATCAGGTGGGCGACCACCTCGGCGTCGGTTTCCGAGCTGAAGACCTGGCCCCGCTCCTGCAGGCGGCGGCGCAGCTCGGTGTGGTTCTCGACGATCCCGTTGAGGACGATGTGGACGCGGCCGGAGCTGTCGTCGTGGGGGTGGGCATTGGCCTCGGTGACGCGGCCGTGGGTCGCCCAGCGGGTGTGGGCGATGCCGGTCTCGGCCGGCGGCAGCGGCCCGGCGCCGTTTTCGGCCCGCGCCTCGACCGCGGCCCGCAGGTTGCCGAGGTTGCCGACCGCGTGCACGCTCTCCACCCGCCCGTCGGCGAGCACGGAGAGCCCGGCCGAGTCGTAGCCCCGGTATTCGAGCTTTTCCAGACCCGAGAGCAGCAGCTCCTCGCAGGGCCTGGCGCCCACATATCCGACGATGCCGCACATGAAGGCGAGTAAGGGTAGCTGGACGGGCCTCGTGGTCCGCTAAGCGAGGCTCTCTGCGACAGAGACACCGGGGAGATCGCCGAAGCCGCCTCGATCGAGGGTGATGGCCTTGGCGGTCACGGGCTAGTACAGTCGCGACGAGATCAGTCGTGTCGCGAGTCCGGTACGGGCTCGATACTCTCCCGAAGTTCTCGCAGCTGGCCCGCCCAAGCAGCGTCAGGACGATTGGCGCGGAGGACCTCCTTCAAAGCTTTCGCGGTTCCGCCACTCGCCGGGCTGATCGGATCAAGCACGTCCGAGACTCTGCGGGACGCGTCCCTGGCACTCAACTGCTTCATGAGGATCAGATTACTTACGCGAGCTCTTGGCGCACGAGGTTGGCCAGGCGCTCGCAGATCGCGTTGGCCTCTTCGTCGCTGGGCGCCTCGACCATCACCCGCACCAGCGGCTCGGTGCCGGAGGGGCGCAGGAGGACGCGGCCGCGGCCCTCGAGGGCGGCGTTCTCGCGCTCGACCGCGTCCCAGACCGCCGTCGCTCCCTCGATCGCCTCGCGGTCGGCGACCTCGACGTTGATCAGGACCTGTGGGAGCTTGCTCATCGGCACCGCGTTCTCGAGCCCCTCGCCGCCGAGCTCGCGCATCGTCATCAGCGCCGCGGCGATGCCGTCGCCGGTCGAGACGAACTCGCTGGCGATGATGTGGCCGGACTGCTCGCCGCCGAGCTTCCAGCCGCGGCGCCGCATCTCGTCGATCACGTAGCGGTCGCCGACCTGGGTGACGGCGACCTCGATGCCCTCCTCCTCCATCGCCTGGTGGAAGCCGTAGTTGCTCATCACGGTGACGACGACCCCGCCGCCGTTCAGCTCGCCGCGGGCCTTCATCCCGCGGGCGGCCAGCGCGATCAGCTCGTCGCCGTCGTGGACGCGGCCGGAGGCGTCGACCGCGAGCAGCCGGTCGCCGTCGCCGTCGAAGGCGAAGCCGATCTCCGCCTTGGAGGCGGCGACCCGCTCGGAGAGATGCTCGACGTGAGTCGAGCCGCAGCCGGCGTTGATGTTGCGGCCGTCGGGCTCGGTCCCGATCGTCTCGACCTCGGCGCCGAGGCGCTCGAAGATCGCCGGCGCGGCGCGGAAGGTGGCGCCGTTGGCGCAGTCGAGGAGGACGCGGCGGCCGGAGAGGTCGAGTGGGAAGGCCGCCTCGAGCTCGCGCAGGTAGTCGCCGAGGCCACCGCTCAGCTCGCGCACGTGGCCGGGCTTCTCGGCGGCGGGGGCTTCCTCCAGCTTCGCCTCGATCTCCGCCTCGATCTCGTCGGCGAGCTTTACCCCGCGGGCGTCGAAGAACTTGATCCCGTTGTCGCCGAACGGGTTGTGGGAGGCGGAGACGACGGCGGCGAGGTCGAGGCCGAGCCGCTTGACCAGGATCGCGGCAGCGGGGGTCGGGAGGACGCCGGCGAGCAGCGCGTCGCCGCCCGCGGCGGCGATCCCGGCGGCCAGCGCCGCCTCCAGCATCGGGCCCGACTCGCGGGTGTCGCGGACGATCAGGACCTGCGGCCGCTCGGGGTCGAGCGTCGCGGTGGCGGCGCGGCCGAGGGCCGTGGCCAGCTCGGCGGTGAGGAAGGTGCCGGCCTCCCCTCGGACCCCGTCGGTTCCGAAGAGCTTGCGCGCGGTCTTCACCCCGTCCAAGTCAGCGCTTGCTGAACTGCGGCCGCTTGCGCGCCTTCTTCAGACCGGCCTTGCGCCGCTCCTTGACCCGGGCGTCGCGGGTGAGGAAGCCGCGCCGCTTGAGGTCGGGGCGCAGCTCGGAGTCGATCTCGGTGAGGGCGCGGGCGACGCCGTGGCGGATCGCGCCAGCCTGGCCGCTGATGCCGCCGCCGTGGACGCGGACGCGGACGTCGACGTTGCCTTCGTAGCCGGAGACCGCGAGCGGCTGCTTGACCATCGTCTGGTGCAGGGGCCGCGGGAAGAACTCCTCGAGGCTGCGCTTGTTGATCTCGATCTTGCCGTTGCCGGGGACGATGATGACGCGCGCGATCGAGCTCTTGCGTTTGCCGGTGGCGAGGAAGCGGGCGCCTTTGTCCATCTTCGCCGGCGCCCGGCTGGCGGCCGCGGCCTCGGTGTCCTCGGCGGCGGCGAGTTCGGCTTCGCGCCGGGCTTTTTCTTCTTCCTCGGCTTCGAGGCGGGCGCGCTCCTCGGCGCTCAGCTCCGGCTGCTCGGGCTCGACCAGGATCGGCTCCAGGTCGGCGCCGGGAATGACGTCCTTTTTCTTCTCCTCGGTTGCAGGCTCCTCGACGCGCTCCTCGGCGACGGGCTCCTCGATCTCCTGATCAGGCTCAGGAGCAGTCACCTCCTCCGCAACAGGCTCCTCAACCGGCTCCTCGGACGGCTGCTCCTCATCTCCACCCTCCTCGGACGGCCGCTCCTCAGACGCCTCTTCCGCGGGTGGCGACGATTCCGAGGACTCTCCCGGGAGGGAGAGCCCGGAATCGGAGACAGGACCCGCGGCCGCAGCGGCCTCGTGCTGAGTGTTGTCGTCCTGCTCCGGCGTTTTCTGCTCGTCGTCCATCAAGTTCAGTCAGTCTCCATCGGTTTAGGCTGCTGCGCCGCGTGCGGGTGGTCGGGCCCGGCGTACACCTTCAGCTTGGTCAGCTGCTGGCGGGCGAGCCGGTTGCGCGGCAGCATCCCCTTCACCGCCTTGCGGATCACTTCCTCGGGCTTGCGCTCGAGCATCTCGCCGAGGGTGCGGGACTTGATCCCCCCGGGGTAGCCGCTGTGGCGGTAGTAGGTCTTCTGCGCCAGCTTGTCGCCGGTGACGCGGATCTTCTCGGCGTTGACGACGACGACGAAGTCGCCGGTGTCGACGTGCGGCGTGTACTCCGGCTTGCGCTTGCCGCGCAGGGTGTCCGCAATCTGGGTTGCGAGACGGCCCAGGGTCTTGCCCTCGGCATCGACGACGTACCAGTCGCGCTGGCGGTTGGCGGGAGTGGCTACGAAGGTCTTCATCGCGCAAAAACCGCGCGGATTCACCGACGCGGCCGGGGGATGATAGCCGCATCGGGATGTATGCTGCCGCCCGAGCAAAAGCCGAATCCCGTTCGGGCCACCGAGCGGGAGCGGAGGAACCGCAGGGACCTTTGCAGGTCCCAGGGGCGAATCGGACGAATCCGTCCGTAGCGCGACTCTTTCAGCGCGAGCCCGTCAGCTAACTCCGCAGGCGACGGAAAGAGAGGGCTAGCGGTTGAGCGGCACTTGGTTCGTCCGGCCAGGACTGGCCGGGAAGATAGGCGTAATGGCGGTGGTTGCGGTGCTGGCGTTCTTCGCCGGCAGGGCCGCGGCGGCGACCACCGGCGGCGCCGGCACCCCGGGCGCGGCGCCGACGGCCAAAGGCAGCCCCAGCGGCTCCCCGGCCGGCGACCCGAGCGCCGGCGCGCTGACGCTGATCGCCGCCTCAACGAGCCCGCGCAAGTCCTTCTACTTCGGCTACCGCTACCCGAAGCTTTCCTTCACGATCGGCAGCAGCCAGCCGGAAAACGACCTGCAGATCGAAGTCGTCAACTCGGCGGGCGAAGCCGTCAGGACCTTCTACCGCGAAAACGTCGCCCCAGAAGTCGCCACCAGAGTCCGCTGGGACGGCACCACCGATGAAGGCCGGCCCGCGCGCAACGGCCGCTACAGCTTCCGGATCAGCCCGCAGGGAACGACCCCGGCGCCCGCCGCGCGCAAGGCGACCGCCTCCACCACGCTCAGCCTCGACTTCGCCTTCTACGGCTACGCCTTCCCCGTGCTCGGCCCACACGAATTCGGGATGGGCGCCGGCCGCTTCGGGGCGCCGCGCTCGGGCCACACCCATCAGGGCCAGGACGTGATGGCGGCCTGCGGCACCCCGCTCGTCGCCGCCCGCGGCGGCATCGTCCAGTACGCCGGCTACCAGGGGGCCGCCGGCAACTACATCGTCATCGACGGCCGCGGCACCCCGAACGACTTCATGTATGCCCACCTCGCCGAACCCTCGCCCCTCCACACCGATGAGGTCGTCCGCACCGGCCAGCCGATCGGCGTCGTCGGCGAAACCGGTGACGCGGTCGGCTGCCATCTCCATTTCGAGATGTGGGGCCGGCCCGGCTGGTACCAGGGCGGCTCGCCCTTCGACCCGCTTCCGTATCTCGAAAAGTGGGACAAGTACTCCTGAACCAAATAGGAACGGGTCTCATTTTCATATAGCCTCTCCGCCGTGACCTGGGCAGAACGGGCAAGGCGGCGGCTGAACGAGGCGGGGTTCCGCGCCGGGGCGGCGCGGCAGAAGGTGATCGAGCTGCTCGGCGGCGAGAGCTGCGCGGTCACCGCGCTGGAGATCGACCGGCGGCTGCCGAGCGTCGGCCGGGCGAGCGTGTACCGGACCCTGGAGCAGCTGGAGCAGCTGGAGCTGGTGCACCGGGTCGACGTCGGCGGCGAGCTGGTCGCCTTCGAGCGGATCGATCCCGGGGGGCACCACCACCACATGGTCTGCGTCCGCTGCGGCCGCCTCGTTCCCTTCTCGGACCCCGAGCTCGAGCGCGCGATCGAGGCGATCGGCGAGCGGGCCGAGTTCGAGATCAGCGCCCACGACGTCCTCCTGCGCGGTGTCTGCCCCCGCTGCAGCGAGCGGGAGAACTGAGATGCCCGCGGTTGCGATCCCGCTGGCGGGACTGACCGTCATCGCGACCCTGATCGGTGGCCGGATCGGCCTGCGCTTCAGCGACCGTCTCCCCACCCTGCTGGCCCTGACCGGCGGAGTGGTGGTCGCGGTGGCGCTGCTCGACGTCCTGCCCGAGGGGCTGAAGGGGATCGAAGACCCCGACCTCGGGACCGCCCTCGTCGCCGCCGGCTTCCTCGGCTTCTTCCTCGCCGAGCGGATGCTGGTCCTGCACGACCGCGACGAGGCGGTGGCGACGCTCGGCGGCGAGCGGGTCGGCGTGCTCGGCGCGGCGGGGCTCTCGGTCCACAGCTTCCTCGACGGGCTCGGCATCGGCTTCGCCTTCGGCGTCGACTCCGCCACCGGGCTGCTCGTCTTCCTCGCCGTCGTCAGCCATGACTTCGCCGACGGCCTCAACACGGTCAGCTACGTCCTGCGCCGCTCCGGCAACCGCCGGGCGGCCGTGCGGTGGCTGGCGATCGACGCACTGGCGCCGCTGCTGGGAGCGATCGTCGGCACCCAGGCCTCGGTCTCCGACAACACCCTCGGCTACATCCTCTGCGTCTACTGCGGGATCTTCCTTTACATCGGGGCGGCCGACCTGCTGCCCGAGGCCCATGCGCAGAGCTCTTGGGCCCGGGTCGGCCTGACCGCGCTCGGGTTCATCTTCATCTTCGCCGTCACCCGCGCCGCCGGTCTCTGAACTCGTCGCAGTTTGCGCTCAACATCCAGCGAACCTTTCTAAAAAATTAAGTGTTCTGGATTGATAGAGATAAATCGTCTATACGTATCGAGTGAGCGGCGAACAGTGCCGTACCGCCCCCCATTTTCGAAGGAGTCCCCGATGAACGAGCGGCCAGAACCGATCGACCAACGGCTCGTAAGAGCGCTGGCCCACCCGGTTCGCATCCAGATCCTTGAAATCCTCTCCGAGCAGGTCGCGAGCCCGAACATGCTCGCCGCCGAGCTCGATACAGGGCTGAGCCACGTCGCCTACCACACCCGCGCGCTCGAGCGGTGCGGCTGCGTGGAACTGGTCGAGACGGCGCAGCGGCGGGGCGCGACCGAGCACTTCTACAAGGCCAAGCCGCAGGCGTTCCTCGGCGACCAGAGCTGGCGCCGGGTGCCGCGCTCGGTGCGGGGCAGCCTCACCGCCGCCTCGCTGCAGACCTTCATGGAGCGGGCGGTGAGCGCTCTGGAAGCGGGCACGATGGACGATCGCGAGGAGACGACCTTCAGCTGGATGCCCCTGCACCTCGACGTACAGGGCTGGCACGAGGTCAACGACGCCCTGCGCCAGGCGAGCGAGCGCGTGCTGAAGGCCCAGGAGGGCAGCAACAAGCGCGCCGAGGAATCCGGGCACGACGAGCGGACGATC
>DASUWV010000107.1:0-15064 GCA_036378275.1 Solirubrobacterales bacterium
GCGTCATCCGGGTGTGCCTCCTCGTGGAATCAACCATCTAATCGGCCGCGGCCGGCGGCAGCGGCGTTAAGGTGAGCCGATGGCGCTGGAAAAGGTGGCCGACGGAGTCTGGCTGCTGCGGGGCGACTTCCGCAGGGCGATGAACATCTACTTCATCGAGGACGGCGACGGGGTCGTCCAGTTCGACGCCGGGACCAAGGCGATGCGCAGGAAGGCGAGGGCCGCGGCGGAGGAGCTCGGCGGGCTGAAGCGGGTGGTGCTGGGGCACGCGCACGCCGACCATCGCGGAACCGCCCCCTACGTGGACGCGCCGGTCCTCTGCCACCCCGACGAGAAAGCCGACGCCGAAAGCGACGCCGCGATCGCCCCCTACATGGACCTCTCGCAGCTGCCGGTCGCCTGGGTGCGCTGGATCTACCCGTTCCTGCTGCGGCGCTGGGACGGCGGCGCGGTGAAGATCGCCGACACGGTGATCGAAGGCGACGAGGTCGCCGGCTTCAAAGTCGTCCACTTCCCGGGCCACGCGCCGGGGCTGATCGGGCTCTGGCGGGAGAGCGACCGGGTGGCGCTGGTCAGCGACGTCGTCTACCTGGTCGACTCGGCGCGGCTGAAGCCGCTGCCGGAGGGCGAGGCGAGCGTGCCGCACCCGGCCTGGGCCTGGGACCACGCCAAGGCGAAGGAGTCGGTGCGGAAGCTGGCAGCGCTGGAGCCGCGCGTCGTCGGCGCCGGGCACGAGCGTCCGCTGCGGGGCGAGAACCTGCGCGAGACGCTCGAAGCGGCCGCCGAGAAGTACTGAAAGCGCCCGCTGCCATAAGTTCTGCCGCCTGATGATCGGTACCTACGCCTCGGCGGCGCTGATCTGCGCGGTCTCGCTGCTGGTCGGTCGGGCCATCCTCTCCCTGGCGGGGCGGCGCGAGTGGTCGTGGCTGGAGCCGGCGGTCGGCTTCGGCGCGGTGCTGACCGCGACCGGGGTTGTGGCGCGGGCGCCGGGCCACGGCACCGCCTCGACCCTGGCGCTGGCGGCGCTGATCGCGGTCGCGGCGCTGGTCGTGTGGCGCTGCGAATACCGCGCGCCGGCCGCGTGGCGCGAGGGCCTGCCGGTGGCCGTCCTGGTGCTGATCGTGCTGGCGATCCCGTTCGCGGTCAGCGGCCGCTGGGGATTGCTCGGGGTCGGCTTCAACAACGACCTCGGCCTGCACCTGGCCTGGGCCGAGTGGCTGCGCAGCGGCTTCGGCCCGGCGCCGGATCCCGGCTACCCGCTCGGCCCGCACGGCCTGGCGGTCGCGACGGCGGCGGTGCCGGGAATCAACCTCGGCCAGGCATTCCTCGGCGAGATCATCGCGATCGGGGTGATCACCGGGCTGACCGCGCTCGGCGCGCTGCGCTCGATGAGCCCGGGGCGGCGGACCATCGCCGCGGCGATGGTCGCCCTCCCCTACCTCGCCGCCTCCTACTACGCCCAGGGGGCCTTCAAGGAGACCGCCGAGGCGCTGCTCTTCCTCGCCTTCGCGATCTGGCTGACCCAGTTCGAGCAACTGCCGACGCGCTGGCGCGAGCGCCTGCTCTTCGCGCTGCCACCGCTGGCTCTGGCCGGCGGCATCTTCTTCTCCTACAGTTTCGCGGGCGTGGCCTGGCCGGTGGCGGCGCTGGTGCTGTGGAGCCTGACGCTGCCCGCGGTGCGGGCGGCGCTGCGGCCGCGGGCGCTGCTGCGCTTCCTGCTGCGGCCGGTCACCATCGTCACGCTGATCGCCCTCGCCGGGATCGCGATCCTGGTCACCGTCGTCGGCCCCTTCGGCTTCGCCGGCAGCTTCAACAAAGTCGCGGGCAGCAACACCTACGGCCCCGTCTCCCCGATCGAGGCGCTGGGTGTCTGGCCCGCTGCCAACTACCGCCTCGACGCCGCCGGCGGCGCCGACCTGCCCGGCCTCGCCGGGACCATCGCCGTCCTGGCGCTCCTGGTCGGAGTCGCCTGGTGGGTCATCCGCCGCGAAGCGACGATCCCGATCGCCCTAGGCGCCGGCGCCCTCCTCTACCTCGCCTCCCTCCCCACCAGCGGCGACTACGCCCAGGCCAAGGCCCTGATGATCATCTCCCCCCTGGCGATGCTCGTCGCCGTCCGGCCGCTGCTCGAGGAATTCCCGCGTGTAGGGCGCCGGGGGAGGGGTCTCGGCGGACCCTCCCCGCTGTTGTCCGCCGAGGCCCCTCCCCCGGCGCCCCCAGCGCTTCGTCTCGGCTGGACCGTCCTCGCAGTGGCGTTCGTCGCGGGAGCCGCTTATTCCAGCTTCCTGGCTTTGCGCGATGCACCCGTGGGACCCCCTGGACACGGATCTGAGCTGAAGGCGTTCCTGCCGATCCTCCACGGGCAGCCGGTGCTCTATGCGGGGCAGGACCGCTACGCGGCCTACGAGCTGCTGGGGGCGGACACCCACGTGCCGCTGGTCGAGTTCCCGGATCCCGCCGTCTCCCCCAACCCGGAGAAGCCGTTCGACACCGGCGACGCCTACAGCCCGGTCGACTTCGACTCCTTCTCGCGTGGGACGCTCGACCGCTTCCCCTACGTGATCACCAGCCGCGCCGCCTGGAACAGCCAGGCGCCGCCGAACTTCAAGCGCCTCGCCTCCACCCCCTCCTACGTGCTGTGGAAGCGGACCGGGCCGACGCCGGAACACCGCAACGTCCTGCTCGAGGGGACCGAGGCCGGCGCCCTCGCCGGCTGCGCCTCGCCGGAGATCCGCATCCTCCTCGCCA
Source organism: Solirubrobacterales bacterium (assembly GCA_036378275.1). Lineage (GTDB taxonomy): Bacteria > Actinomycetota > Thermoleophilia > Solirubrobacterales > 70-9 > VAYN01. The sequence goes on from DASUWV010000107.1 coordinate 2,749, forward strand.
GCCACGGCCGCGCCTCGCTCTTCCCCGGCGCGGTGATCGGCCGGAAAGAGACCTGGGACAACGGCAGCATCCTCGGCACCGGCGCGGAAACCTCGCAGTCGCTGCGGCTCCCGGCCGGCGCCTGGAACCTCTCGATCCAGTACTTCTCCCCCTTCGACCTCACCCTCTCGGCGCCGGGCTTCAGCGAAACCCTGGAGGCCGCCCTCGACGGCCAGCGGCCGAACACGATCAGCCTCGGCAACAACGGCCAGTTCTGGCCCGCCGGCCGCTATGAGAGCAAGGGCGGCCGGGTGCCCTTCACGATCGCCACCGCCGGCGCCGGCTGGCTGCAGAGCCTGACCGGCTACGACGGCAAGGCCTATATCGGCGAGCTGGTCGCGGTCCCGGCCGAGCCGCACCGGATCGTGCCGCTCAGGCGAGCCTGCAACAGCTGGCTCGACTGGTACGAAGCCGAAGAAGCGCCCTGAGGGTCTGCGGCCGGCGCATCTCGGCGTCCTCGGTCGCTCGCGTGCAGAGCACGCCACGCTCCCTGCGTCCTTGATCTGCTTGGCCGCAGCCCCTCAGTACTAGCCGAGGGCCTTCGCGGCCATTCGTTCGGGCGATACGCGCACCACGTCCCAGACCAGACCGGCCTTCTCGAGGCCGTTGATGACCAGCGAGGAGACGTCCAGCTGCCACCAGCGGAGGCCGTGGGTGGCGGAGGTCGGGAAGGCGTGGTGGCTGTTGTGGTAGGCCTCGCCGAGGGTCGGGATCGCGATCAGCGCCAGGTTGCGCGACTGATCGGTGGTCTCGAATTCGCGCCGGCCGAAGGTGTGGCAGAGCGAGTTGATGCTGTAGGTGAAGTGGTGGAGGACGAAGACCCGGACCAGGCCGCCCCAGAGCAGGCCGGTGACGCCGGCGAAGACGGTGCCGCCGATGATCCAGCCGGCGGCGAAGGGGACGAAGAGGCCGAGGATCGCCCAGAGCAGGAAGGTGCGGTCGACCCAGCTGATCACCGGGTCCTCGATCAGGTCCGGCGCGAAGCGTTCCTTGTTGCCGCGCTGGGTGTGGATGAAGAGCCAGCCCATGTGGGCGTGGAAGAGGCCCTGCATCGCCCCCTTCCAGCCGCCGCCGTGGTCGACGTGGGGGCTGTGCGGGTCGCCCTCCTGGTCGGAGAAGGCGTGGTGCTTGCGATGGTCGGCGACCCAGGAGATCACCGGCCCCTCGATCGCCGCCGAGCCGAGGATCCCGAGCGTCCCCCGCAGCCACTTGTGGGTCTTGAAGGCGCGGTGGGTGAGGTGGCGGTGGAAGCCGACCGTGATCCCGAGGCCGGTTAAGAAGTACATGCCGACGAAGAGGAAGACGTCGCTCCAGTGCAGGGCGCTGCCCCACACCTGCCAGCCGGCGAGGCCGATGGCGATGAACGGGATCAGGGTCACCAGGCCGGTGATGATCCGGTCCCGGGTCTCGTTCTCAACGGGCTGGATGTCTGATGGGAGTGGTCCGACGGTCGTCATGGCGCGCGATCATACGCCTAGAAGCTGAGGGTTTCCTGAAAGGTCTCGGTCGGCGAGCCAGCCGAATGGCGGCCGTTCGCGACTCTGTAGGGTGCCCCAACCATGCCGCTCGCAAACACCGCACCGCTGCGGCGGGAGATCGAAACCCGCCTCCCCGAGCGCCCGTTCACGATCGAGTTCTGGGACGGCTCCCGCCTCCCCTCCACCTCCGAGGGCGGGCCGGTCTTCAGCGTCCGCTCGCCGAAGGCGCTCGCCCACGCGCTGCGGGCGCCGGGGCAGCTCGGGCTCGGGCGCGCCTACGTCAGCGGCGAGCTCGAGGTCGACGACATCGACAAGGTGATCCGGGTCCTCGACAGCTGGCAGCCGCCGAGCCTCGACGGCGCCGACAAGTGGGCGCTGATGCTGGGCGCGCTGCGCGCGACCGGGCTGACCCTGCCGCCGCCGCGGCCGGCCGCCGAGCTGCGCCCGAGCGGTCGCCGCCACAGCAAGGAGCGCGACGCCCGCGCCGTCCGCCACCACTACGACGTCTCCAACGAGTTCTTCGAGCTCTTCCTCGGGCCGACGATGGTCTACAGCTGCGCGATCTGGCGCGACGGCGAGAAGAAGACGCTGGAGGAAGCCCAGGAGGAGAAGCTCGACACGGTCGCCCGCAAGCTGGCGATCAAGGAGGGCGAGCGGGTGCTCGACGTCGGCTGCGGCTGGGGCGGCTTCCCGCTCTGGGCGGCGACCAGGTACGGCGCCGAGGTGGTCGGCATCACCCTCTCGCCTCCGCAGGCCGAAAAGGCGCGCCGGCGGGCCGAGGAGCAGGGCGTCGCCGACCGGGTCGACATCCGCGTCATGGACTACCGCGACCTGCCCTCGCTCGGCGAGAAGTTCGACGCGATCGCCTCGATCGGCATGGTCGAGCACGTCGGCTCAGCCAACATCGACCTCTACGCCGAGACCCTGGCGAGCCTCCTGAATCCGGGCGGCCGCCTGCTCAACCACGGCATCACCCGCCTCCGCCACACCGACCCCGAGGCCGGCGCCTTCTCCGAGCGCTACGTCTTCCCCGACGCGGCGCCGCTGCACCTCTCGCGCAACCTGCTGGCGCTGGAACGGGCGGGCTTCATCGTCCACCACGTCGAGGACTTCGGCCCCGACTACGCCGAGACCCTGCGCCACTGGGCCCGCAACCTCGATGACAACCTCGAGCAGGCGACCCGCCTCGCCGGCCCCGAACGAATCCGCGTCTGGCGCCTCTACCTGCGGATGGCCAGGAACGGCTTCGAGTCCCGGTTCCTCAACATCTACCAGGCGCGCTGCTCCAAGGCCTAAGGCAGGAAGAGCACCGCGGCGGCAAGCTTGTAGTGCCAGCCTTCATAGGTCTCGCCGAGGCTGGCGGTGAGAAGTACGGGACCCCCGATGTCAACGCCTAGGTCGAGCGGGCTGTGCTCACCAACTCCGGCCCGTCGCACCGCTTCTTCCAACGGGATATCGGTCAAACCGAGCTCGTATCTGGTCGAGGAGAACTCGAACGTGACCCGTGGCTTGAGCTTCCCATACGTGTCCTCGGGGGGACGCAGAAGGAAAGAAAGGTTCGACGGCTCGATCAAGGCCAGCGACGCCTCAACGCCTTCCGTCGCGTCCTCCTCCGACATCGCCTTTCCATAATTCCCGAGCAACGTCGGGCCATCCGAGAAAAACGGAGCGAGCCTCTCGTAGGCCCCCTCTCGGGCCAACTCTTTTCGCAGCTCCCACGGTGAGCCGTCGATCAAGACATTCTCGGGCTGCGCGGGATCGGCCAAGCGCTCCGCATAACCGAACCTCACCACGTCCAGCAGCTCGGGCCAGCGTCCCTCCACTTCGCATTCGGCCTTGAACAAGCCATGAGACTCCCCTGAGACCGGACGCACCCACTCGCCAGATCTGGTGATCCCGGCAACGCACCTACCGCCGAGTTTCTTCGAACTCGCGAGAACGAGGATTTCCTCAATGGGCATGGCCGGATGAGGCTACAGATGCACTATCTCGACGTCCCCCCAATGTCGCTGGAGGTATTCCGCCACCAGCCGGCGATGGCAGTGCTCGGGAGTGTCCTCGCTGCAGAGGAGCACCGTGCGCTTCGAGAATTTCTCCGGAGTTAGCTGATGCTCGACCCCTCGCTCCCGCAGCAGAGCGAGAAAGCGTTCTTCGTACTCCAGCCAGGACATCTCCTTTCTCTTCTTGAAGTCATAGAGGATGTCCTGGGTGGGTGCCAACAAGGGTGCATGCTCATACTCAGCCCCCACCAACTCGCGCAGGAAGTAGGCCAGGTCGTTCCGTTTCGCGAAACCGGCGAGCTGAGATTTGTTGTTGAGGCGAACGTCGAGCAGGCGCTCGATGCCATTCGATTTCAGGCGGTCGAAGAAGTGCTCTGCCGTCGTGCGCGTGAAACCGATAGTGAAGATCTCCACAGCCCCTCCTCGTCTTCGAACAGGGCCCCCTCCGACAGTTTCATGGGACCCGATTCGATCTCGACCTGACCGCTCTTCCTGATATGGGCAATGGTCATGCCGTGGTCGAGCAGGACCCTCGACACCAGCAAGCGCCGATGGCAATGCGTGGGGTCCTCCTCACTGCACATGATCGCCACCCGGTACTGCTCGGCCCCTCTTTCGAGACGGCGGATCGCCTCTTCAAACCAGTCCTGTTCGGCAACTTTTCCGTAGAGGACATGGCCTTCGGCATCGTAGAAGCCGTCTCCCTCGGGACGCCCTCCCAGCTCCTTACCGAGGAAGAGGTACTTCGCTCCCGCTTCGGCGACGAGCTCCGGCAGCACCACGGCATCCGCCCATTGCACGTATCGAGAGTGAGGCCAGGATCGAACGTCCACGAGCACCTCTATCCCGTGCTCTGCAAGGAGCTCGCGAAAACGGCTCGGATGGAGATTGGAATGACCGATCGTGAAGATCCGAGAATCCGACATTCTTCGTCAAGTTTGCCGAATCGCCTCGACGAACACGGGATCGGAGAGAGTCTCCTGCAGCGAAAGGGCACACTCCTCAGGTGCCTCACAGGAGACGATCCGAGCTCGTCCGTATTCATGCAGGAGCATCTCTGCCTGTGACTCCGGCGGGGCCTCGCCGATCTGCACACCGACGACCGGACGACCATGGCTGTAGGCAAGGGTGAGCTCCGCCTCGGTCATCTCATTGCTCGAACCGATCACGGCAACGACCACGTCGGCGTGCTCGACGGCGTGGCTGACACTGGAGAAGAAGCGGCCGGGATCGACGGCGCCCCCCATCTGAGCTGGAGACGGATGGCTGACGGTCTTCCATCCGCTCTTCGCGCAAGCCTCGACCAGCTCCGCCAGGAGAGCCTGATCCGCCTGATCTCCTACCGGAGCGGAGCTGAGGTAGATCCAGGACGCCTCGTCGATCTCGGGAGCACAGTCGTGATCTTTGACGCTCATCCCGGCTCAGTCTAGGGACCGGTTTCCCGGGATATTTCGCCTGAAAGCGCCGAAGGAGCGGGCTCAGACCGGGAAACCCGAAGCCACGTCCGGGATCGCCCAGTTGGCGCCGGCCTGGCGCAGGTCCTGGACGCTGAAGTTGCCGGTGGCGACGCCGACGACTTCGATGCCGGCGCCGTGGCCGGCGGTGACGTCGCGGGGGGTGTCGCCGACCGAGATCGCGTTGTCGCGGCTGAGGGCGCCGCCGGAGACGAGCTTGCCGCGGTCGAGGGCGCAGCGGGTCAGCTCGGTGCGCTGGTTCGAGTCGGAGCCGTAGCCGCCGAAGGAGAAGAAGCGGTTGAGGCCGGAGCGGGCGAGCTTGATGTGGGCGGCGGCCTCGACATTGCCCGTGGTGAGGCCGAGCAGGTGGCCGGCGTCGACCAGGCGCTCGAGCAGCTCCTCGATCCCCGGCATCACCCGGTAGCCGTTCGACTCGTCGATCGCCGCCGAGAGGTGGCGCAGGTAGTGCCCCATCGCCGCCGCCAGCTCGCGCGGGTTCGGGTTCCGGCCGAGGATGTTCTGCAGCGCCACCCGCCCCACTTCCGGGTCGGTCATCCCCGACTCGGTCACCTCGCGGATGTCGAGCGGGTTGCCGTAGAGCTCGACGAAGGCCCGCTTCCACGCCTCGCCCCCGGCGCCGCCGGTGGTGATCAGGGTGCCGTCGATGTCGAAGAGGATGGCCTCGATCAAGACGCGCAGCGTAGCTCAGCTCTTGCGGTTCGCCATCCGCTCCAGCTGCTTGCCGAGGGCGCGCTCGACTTCGTCAGACAGCGTCATCCGGTGCAGCGCCGCCAGCGCCTGCAGCGAGAGCGGCCGCAGCTGGTCGAGCGCCTCGCGCACCTGCGGCCACCGCTCCTCCGGATAGCCCTCGGCTTCGAACGGCTTCCAGACGTCTTCGAGGAAGAGGCGCACGAACTCGTGCGCGATCGACTTCGAGCGGCTGCGCGCCTTCTCGAGCACGACCAACGCGTGGTCGAGGGAGACGCCGGTGGCGACGACCCCCTCCGCCGCGTCCAGCAGCGAGGGATAGGGCGCCTCGTAGCGGTCCTCCTCGACCGGCACCAGGGCGCCGACGCTGATCGCCCGCTTCAGCACCTCGTCGATCTCCTCGCCGAAGCGCTCCGCCAGCTCCTCCCTGGTGAAGGTGCGCGGCTGCTCGCCGTCGAAGCCGTCGAGGGAGCGACGGAAGGAGAGGAACTGCTCTGCCGCTCCGTCATTCTGGCTCAGCAGCCGCTCGATCCCCTTCAGATTGAAGCCGTCGGCCTGCAGCTCCTGGATCGTCCGCAGGCGCGCCAGGTGCTCGGGCCCGTAGTAGCCGACGCGGTCGCGCACCTCCGGCGCCGGCAGCAGGCCGCGGGCGCGGTGGGAGCGGATGTTGCGCACCGTCATCCCGGTCTTCGCAGCCAGCTCTTCGATCGTCAGGTCGTTCTCGTGCCCGGCCACGGCGGCAAAGCTACCACTGTGTGACGTTTCGCTTTTTGACGTGACGGCATTTGGTGTTACGTTGTTCAGCGTCATGTCGCCGAAGCTCGCCCTCCGCCCCCGCCTGCTCGAGGCGATGGCGGGGCCGCACGGCGTCGACGGCTACCTCGAACAGCTCGACCCCCTCCTCGTCACCGGGGAGTGCCGCGCCGAAGTGTTGGAGGTCGAGCACGGAACCGAGGAGAGCGTGACGCTGAGGCTGCGCCCCAACCGCACCTGGCGCGGGTTCCGCGCCGGCCAGTTCGTGCAGGTCGCGGTCGAGATCGACGGCGTTCGCCATCGACGCTCCTACTCGCCGGCCTGTGCCGAGGGAACCGGGGCGACGCTGGAGATCACCAGCAAGCGCCACCCAGAGGGCCTGGTCTCCAACTTCCTCTTCGAGCGCGCGCGGCCGGGGACGATCGTCGGCCTCTCCCCGGCCGAAGGCGACTTCCGGCTTCCCGACCCGCGCCCCGACTCGATCCTGCTGATCGGCGGCGGCAGCGGCATCACGCCGCTGATGGCGATCCTGCGCACGCTGTTCGCCGAGGGCTACGCCGGCCAGGTGGCGCTCCTGCACTACGCGCCCGATCCCGAGCGCGCGATCTACCATCATCAGCTCGAGCGCCTCGCCAAGGCGCACCGGAACTTCACCCTCCTGCGCTCCTACACCCGCGGCGCCGGCGCCGGCGAGCTCGACGGGCACTTCAGCCCGGCGCACCTCCCGCAAGCCGATCCCAGCTTCGCCGAGGCCGAGACCTTCGCCTGCGGGCCGCCGGCGCTGCTCGACGCGGTCCGCGGCACCTGGGCGAACGGGCTCGAGCAGCGGCTCCACGTCGAGAGCTTCGTCCCGCCCAGCTTCGTCCCGCTCGGGGCCGAAGGCGAAGGGGCGATCCGCTTCGCCGGCTCCGGCATCGAGGTCCCCAACAGCGGCGCCTCCCTGCTCGAGCAGGCCGAGGGCGCCGGCCTCGCGCCCGCCTTCGGCTGCCGCATGGGGATCTGCCACACCTGCACCTGCCGCAAGCGCACCGGCACCCACAAGAACCTCGTCACCGGCGAGGTCTCCTCCGAGCCCGACGAGGAGATCCAGCTCTGCGTCTCGGGCGCGCTGGGCCACCTCACCCTGGAGCTCTGACGCTTATGAAAGGAACTCGATGACCACCGCGACTCCCGCCCCGCCACGGCCCCAGATCACCGGCGATCTCACCACCAACCCCTACTCGCTGAGCCCGGAGCAGTTCGACCGCCTCGAAGAGGAGATGGACGCGATCCGCCGGCGCGTCCTCGCCGACCGGGGCGAGCGCGACGCCGAGTACATCCGCAAGGTGATCCGCGCCCAGCGGGGGCTCGAGATCGGCGGCCGCGGCCTGCTCTGGGCCGGCGTCGTCCCGCCCCTCTGGCTCGCTGGCACCGCGGCCCTGTCGCTCTCGAAGATCCTCGACAACATGGAGATCGGCCACAACGTCATGCACGGCCAGTACGAGTGGATGAACGATCCGCGGCTCTCGGGCAAGCAGTTCGAGTGGGACACCGCCTGCCCCGCCGACCAGTGGCGCCACTCGCACAACTACATGCACCACACCCACACCAACATCGTCGGCAAGGACCGCGACATCGGCTACGGCGTCCTGCGCATGTCCGAGGAGCAGCCGTGGAGCCCGTACTACCTCGGCAACCCGCTCTGGGCGGCGCTCTTGGCGACCTTCTTCGAGTACGGCGTCGCCTTGCACGACCTCGAAGTCGAGCGCATGGTCGCGGGCGAAGTGGCGCCCGCCGAGAAGCGCGAGCTGCTGAGGGGCATCTGGACCAAGGTCCGCGGGCAGGCGCTGAAGGACTACGTCGCCTGGCCCGCCCTCTCCGGCCCTCTCTTCGCCTTCCCGCTCGCCGGCAACGTCACCGCTAATGTCGTCCGCAACCTCTGGGCCTTCACGATCATCTTCTGCGGCCACTTCCCCGAGGGAACCCACGAGTTCAGCGAGGAGGAGGCGGCGAACGAGACCCGCGGCCAGTGGTACCACCGCCAGCTGCTCGGCTCGGCCAACCTCAGCGGCGGCCCGCTCTTCCACATCCTCGCCGGCAACCTCAGCTTCCAGATCGAGCACCACCTCTTCCCCGATCTGCCCGCCAACCGCTACGCCGAGATCTCGGTCGAGGTGCGGGAGGTCTGCGAACGCTACGGGCTCCCCTACAACGTCGGCCCGCTGCACCGCCAGTTCGGCAGCGTGGTCAAGAAGATCTGCCGCCTGGCGCTGCCGGGCTCGGCCGGGGGCGCCGCGAGCTTCGCGATCGGCGCCGGACGCCGGCTCGGCGCCGCTGTCGGGAAGGCGAGCCGGGGCGGGATAAACCACCTGCGGCGGTCGGTTTTACCACGATGGCCAGCCTGAAACCACGACATAACTTGGTGTCAACGTCGCTCACAACCTAAGGAGGCACCAGATGACCACCGCAACCGAGTCGAAGGCACCGAGCCCGGGCACGATCGAGAAAGGGACCGAGCTGAGCGAGCAGGTGCTCGAGCAGGTCAAGGAAAGCCAGCGCAGCGCGATCGAGGCGGTGCGTGGCTTCATGGAGTCGGTCGACAAGGCCCTGCCGGATCACGGCGCCGAGCCGTCGAAACGCCAGGAGATCGTCGACTCCGCCCTGCAGATGTCGCAGAAGCTGGTCAAGACCGAGTACGACTTCCTCACCAGCGTCGTCCACAGCGCCGGCGAGGCGTTGACCGGAGCTGACAAGAAGCGATGAGCCTGCTGGAGGTCAAGACCGAGACGCTGCACGGGCGCTCGGTCATCTATGCCGAGGCCGGCGAAGGTCCCGTCCTGCTCCTGATCCACGGCATCGGCGGGACCTTCGAGAACTGGCAGGAGGTGGTCGAGCCGCTCTCGCGCCACCACCGGGTGATCGCACCCGACCTGCCAGGCCACGGCGCCTCCGGCCCCGGCGGCGGCGATTACTCGATCGGCGCCTTCGCGGCCGGGCTCCGGGACCTCCTGCTCGCCCTGGACCTCAAGCGAGCCACGGTCGTCGGCCACTCGCTGGGCGGGGGGATCGCGATGCAGTTCGCCTACCAGTTCCCGGAGATGGTCGAACGCCTGGTGCTCGTCTCCAGCGGCGGCCTCGGGCCCGAGGTGAGCCCGCTCCTGCGGGCCGCCACCCTGCCCGGCGCCGACCTCTTCATCAACGCCACCGCCGCGATCGGCTCGAAGATCGTGCCGACGCTGGCGCGCGGGCTGGCGATGATCGGCCTGCGCCCGAGCGCCGACCTGCACGAGGTGATCCGCGGCTACGGCACCCTCACCGACCCGGTACGGCGCACCGCCTTCCTCGCCACGGTGCGGGCCGTGCTCGGCACCGGCGGCCAGCGGGTCGACGCCAGCGACCGCCTCTACCTCGCCGAGGCGATGCCGGTGCTGATCGTCTGGGGAGCGGACGACCCGATCATCCCCGCGCACCACGGCGAAGACGCCCACGACCACATTCCTGGCAGCCGCCTGGAGATCTTCGACGGCGTCGGCCACATGCCGCAGATCGAGACGCCGCTGCGCTTCGTCACCACCCTGGAAGAGTTCCTCGAAGAGACGGAGCCGGCGGAGTTCAGCCTCGAGCAGTGGGTCGAGATCTTCAAGCAGAGGCGCGACGCCGCCTAGGCCGATGCGCGGCGAAGGGCTGACCGTCTCGGCTTTTCGCGCCCTCAACGAGCGCATCGCCGAAGTCCGCAAAGGCGCCCTCGAGGACCGCGACCCCGACTTCATCCGCCAGCAGCTGCCGCTGCTCTGGCTGCTCTCGACCTTCTACTTCCGGGCGCAGGTGCGCGACCTCGCCCGTGTCCCCGCCGACCGGCCGGTGCTGCTGGTCGGCAACCACTCCGGCGGCAACGTCATCGTCGACACCTTCATCTTCTCGCTCGCCTTCTCGACCCACTTCGGAGTCGAGCGCCCCTTCCACCAGCTCGCCCACAACCTCGCGGTCGGCTGGCCGCTGATCGGCGGGCTGCTGCGCAAGTCGGGGACGCTGAGCGCCTCCCACGAGCACGCCGAGAAAGCGCTCGCGGCCGGGGCGCCGGTGCTGGTCTACCCGGGCGGGGACTGGGAGACGCACCGGCCGAGCTGGCACGGCAACGAGATCGACTTCGCCGGCCGCAAGGGGTTCGTCCGACTGGCGCTCGACGCGGGGGTGCCGATCGTCCCGGTGGTCTCGATCGGCGGCCAGGAGACCGCCCTCTTCCTCACCCGCGGCTCACGGCTGGCGCGGGGCCTGCGACTCGACAGGCTCGCGCGGCTGAAGGTGCTGCCGATCTCGCTGGCGCTGCCCTGGGGGATCAACATCGGCGACTTCGCCGGCCACTTCCCGCTGCCGGCGAAGATCACGATCCAGGTGCTGCCCCCGATCGACGTCGAGGAGAAGTTCGGGTCGGAGCCCGACGACGACGAGGTCTACGACTTCGTCACCGACCAGATGCAGATGGCGCTCGACGCGCTCGCCGCCGAACGACGCTTCCCGGTGATCGGATGAGGATCGACGAGGCGATAGAGGTCGCGGTGCCGCCGGAGACCGCCTGGCACTACCTGGAGGACCCCGAGAACTACCTGCGCTTCATGTCCGGCCTCACCCACTGGGAGGTCGCCGGCGACCGCGCCAACGGGCTCGGCGCCCGTTACCGGATCCTGCTCCAGGTCGGCGCCGCCGAGGTCGGCGGGCTGATCGAGATGGTCGAGTGGAACGAGCCCTTCGACATCGCCTGGCACGCGGTCACCGGCGTCGAGCACCGCGGCCGCTGGCGCCTGCGTTCCCGCCCCGAAGGCCGCACCCGGATCGAGTTCCGCTGGGCCTACGCCTTCCCCGGCTCCGGCCTTCCCGGCTTCGTCACCGAGCTTGCCGCCTCGGTGCCAGTCCGCCGCCAGATGCGGCGCACGCTGGAGCGGCTGCGGTACCGGCTCGAGGAGCTCAATGCTCGCCCTCCAGGAGGTCGCGCTGGCTGAGCGTGTAGAGCAGACCCAAGGAGGGCAGGACCAGAACCGCGGCGACGGCGAAGACGATGAAGACGATCGTCATCGTGGCATCGGGAGCCGCGGCCTGGTCGATGCGGAGGCTGGTCGGCAGCAGGTAGGGAAACTGGGCGACGCCCCAGCCCCAGATCACGGCGACGACGGCGCCCGCGGCGAGGGGGCGCAGGGGGCGGCGGCCGCCGCGCAGCAGCACGGCGAGCAGGATCGCGCCGCAGACGAGCGAGAAAATCACCAGCGGCAGGCCCTGGCTGGTGAGGCGGTCGAAGACGTAGCGGGCTTCGGAGTGCAGCGCGAAGATGCCGGCGACGGCGAAGGCTCCGGCGACCACCGCCGCCCCGAGCGCCCGCCGCTCGAAGTAGCGCTCCATCCCCTCGTCGTCGCCGCGGCGGGCGTCGCCGATGAGGAAGACGGCGGCGAGGTAGGCGCTGGTGGCGACGAACATCGCCCCGATCAGCAGCGGCAGCGGCTGTAGCCAGGTCGAGAAGGCGTCGCCGTTGCCTTCGGCGGGCACGTTGCCGGCCGCGATCGCCCCGACCACCGTGCCCATGAAGAACGGCGTCAGCACCGAGGAGATCGCGAAGATCGCCCCCGCCGCCCGCCGCTCCCGCAGCCCGACGATCGACTTGCGGAAGGCGAAACCGGCGCCGCGGAGGACGATCCCAAGCGCCGCCAGGGCGATCGGCACGTAGAGGGTCGTGAAGATCGCGCTGAAGGCCGAGGGGAAGGCGGTCCAGAGGACGACGAGGACGAAGATCAGCCAGACGTGGTTCGCCTCCCAGACGGGGGTGAGCGAGCGCTGGATGACGTCGCGCGGGCGCTGTCCCCGCTCGTCCCATCCCGCGACCAGGTCCCAGAAGCCGCCGCCGAAGTCGGCACCGCCG
>DASUWV010000108.1:0-17578 GCA_036378275.1 Solirubrobacterales bacterium
GCGTCTTCTCGATTTCCTCCTCGAGGTCGCGGTAGACCGGCGGCGTCGACATCGACTTGATGCGCATCCGCGAACCGGCCTCGTCGATCAGGTCGATCGCCTTGTCGGGCAGGAAGCGGTCGGAGATGTAGCGGTCGGCGAGCTCGGCGGCGGCTTCCAGCGCGTCGTCGCGGATCGTCACCCGGTGGTGCTGTTCGTAGCGCTCGCGCAGCCCCTCGAGGATCTTCACCGTGTCCTCGGGCGAGGGCTGGTCGACCTTGATCTGGGCGAAGCGGCGCTCCAGCGCCGAGTCGCGCTCGAGGTACTTGCGGTACTCGTCGAGGGTGGTGGCGCCGATCGTCTGCAGCTCGCCGCGGGCCAGGGCCGGCTTGAGGATCGAGGCGGCGTCGATCGCGCCCTCGGCGGCGCCGGCGCCGACCAGGTTGTGGAGCTCGTCGATGAAGAGGATGATGTCGCCGCGCTGGGTGATCTCTTTCATCACCTTCTTCAGGCGCTCCTCGAACTCGCCGCGGTACTTGGAGCCGGCGACCAGCGCGGCCAGGTCGAGGGTGTAGATCTGCTTGTTCTTCAGCAGCTCCGGCACCTCGCCTTTGTTGATCCGCGCCGCCAGGCCCTCGACGACGGCGGTCTTGCCGACGCCCGGCTCGCCCAGCAGCACCGGGTTGTTCTTGGTGCGGCGGGAGAGGATCTGCATGATCCGCTCGATCTCGGTCTCGCGGCCGATCACCGGGTCGAGCTTGCCCTCCTCGGCGAGGCGGGTGAGGTTGCGCCCGAACTGGTCGAGCAGTTTCGAAGACTTTTTGCCCTCGGCCGAGCCGCCTCCTCCGCCGCCGCCCTGGCGACGGCCGCCGGGACCCGACAGCATCCGGATCACCTCGTTGCGGATCTTGTCCGAGTCGGCGTCGAAGTCGAGCAGGATCCGGGCGGCTACGCCCTCGTTCTCACGCACCAGGCCGAGCAGGATGTGCTCGGTGCCGATGTAGTTGTGGCCGAGGGAGAGCGCCTCGCGCAGCGCCAGCTCGAGGACCTTCTTGGCGCGCGGGGTGAACGGGATCTGGCCGGAGGTGACCTCCTCGCCCGATCCGACGATGCGGACGACCTGAGAGCGGACTCGTTCGACGGTGATGTCGAGGGACTCGAGGACGCGGGCAGCTAGCCCCTCCTCCTCGCGGAGCAACCCCAGCAGGATGTGCTCGGTCCCGATGTAGTTGTGCTTGAGCGTCCGGGCCTCCTCCTGCGCTAGGACGACGACCTGGCGAGCCCTCTCAGTGAATCGCTCGAACAATGAAGACCTCTTCCTGGTTGAACAAACCCGAGATACCCGGATTCGTACCGCCGGACGCCTGATCCCTTTATCGGGAGGCGCCCATCTGTCCCTTAACTCTACCGGGGACGGAAGTCCGGCTTCGGGTGCATTGAGTGCGCTAGTAGCGACTTTTCAGGCGACTCTTGTCACGTTTGCGCGCATATGCGGAGAAAGCTGCGCGTAATCACGTGCGCATCGCCGGGAAGAGGAGGACTTCCCGCAGCGTTTTGGCGCCCGTGAACATCATCACCAGGCGGTCGATGCCGAGGCCGACGCCGCCGGTCGGCGGCATTCCCTGTTCCAGCGCCTCGACGAAGGCCTCGTCGTAGGGCTGGGCCTCTTCGTCGCCGCGCTTGCCCTCGGCGACCTGTTCCTCGAAGCGGCGGCGCTGCTCGTCGGGGTCGTTGAGCTCGGTGAAGGAGTTGGCGATCTCGACCCCGCCGGCGAAGGCCTCCCAGCGCTCGACCAGCCCGTCGGTGGAGCGGTGGCGCTTGGCGAACGGCGAGAGCTCGACCGGGTAGTCGAGGACGAAGGTCGGCTGGATCAGCCCCGGCTCGACCTCGCGCGAGAGCAGCCCGTCGACCAGCTTGCCCCAGCCCTCGTTCGGGTCGGGCTCGGTCCCCATCGCCTTCGCCAGCGCCTCGCGGGTCGGGTGCTCGGCGATGTCGACGCCGCTGCGCTCGAGGATCGCCTCGCGCAGGGTGATCCGCCGCCACGGCGGCTTGAAGTCGATCTCGACGTCGCCGCGCTTGACCACGGTCGTCCCCAGCACCCGCTCGGCGACCTCGGCGACCAGCAGCTCGAGGTCGTGCGCGGTCTTCTCGTAGTCGGCGTAGGCCTCGTACCACTCGAGCATCGTGAACTCGGGGTTGTGCTTGTGCGAGACGCCCTCGTTGCGGAAGTCCTTGCCGAGCTCGTAGACACGGTCGATGCCGCCGACGACCAGGCGCTTGAGATAGAGCTCGGTCGCGATCCGCAGGTAGAAGTCGCGGTCGAGGGCGTTGTGGTGGGTCGTGAACGGCCGAGCCAGGGCGCCGCCGTAGAGCGGCTGCAGGACCGGCGTCTCGACCTCGACGTACCCCAGCTCGTCGAGCCGGCGGCGGATCTCGGAGATCGTGCGGGCGCGGACGCGGAAGGCCTGGCGGCTCTCCTCGTTGGCGATCAGGTCGAGCTCGCGGCGGCGGAAGCGGGTCTCGGTGTCCTCCAGCCCGTGGAACTTGTCGGGCGGCGGCCGCAGGCTCTTGGCCAGCAGCCGCCAGTGGTCGATCGTCAGCGAGAGCTCGCCGCCGCGGCGGGTCGCCATCGCCGTCCCCTCGACGCCGACGATGTCGCCGAGGTCGAGGTCGACCAGCAGCGCGTAGGCCTCCTCCCCGAGCAGGTCCTGGCGGGCATGCAGCTGGATCTGGCCGCTGCCGTCACGGACGTCGAGGAAGCAGGCCTTGCCGTGGCCGCGGCGGGCGACGATCCGCCCCGCCACCCGGTGCCGCGACTCGGTCTCCACCCCCGGCGCCAGGCCCTGGTGCGCCGCCCGCACCTCGGCGATTTCCTCACGCCCGGAGAACTCGTGCGGGAACGGCTCGATCCCCGCCTCGCGAATCCGCTCGAGCTTCTCGCGCCGATCGCGAAGGACGTCCGAGAGTTCCAGTTCTTCAGTCACGTTCTGAGAGTGTCAGGAAGCAAGCAGGTCGGGGGAAGAGGCCGCAGACCCGAGCGAGCGTACTTCAGTACGTGAGCGAAGGGGCGAGGACCGATGACCCCGAGATGCGCCGCTTCCTGGCGCTCTCAGGCTTTCTCGATTTTGGTGATTTTTAATTTTTTCTTCGGCCCGCGCGGGACCTCGACCTCGACGATGTCGTTGCGCTTGCGGCCGATCAGCGCTTTGCCGATCGGCGACTCGTTGGAGAGCTTGTGCTCCAGCGGGTTCGCCTCGGTCGAGCCGACGATCTGGAATTTCTGCGAGTCGCCGGACTTCTGGTCTTTGACGTGGACGATCGAGCCGAAGGCGACCTCGTCGGTGCTGATCGCTTTCTTGTCGATCACCTGGGCGCGGCGGAGTTTCTCCTCCAGCTGGGCGATCCGCGCCTCGAGCAGGGCCTGTTCGTTCTTGGCGTCGTCGTATTCGGCGTTCTCGGAGATGTCGCCGAATTCACGCGCTTCCTTGATGCGGGCCGCGACCTCGCGGCGTTTGGTCGTCGAGAGGAACTCGATCTCCTCTTTCAGTTTTTCCAGCCCCTCAGGGGTGATGACGGCCTGACGCACTTGAACGACCTCGCTTTGCTTGAACGGGAGCCTGGCTCCTCCCACGACCTAAAAAAACGCGCCTGATGCGGCTGCCTGAGGCAGGCACACCCGGCACGGAGTCGCGGGATTATAGCGGGGCTAGTTGACTGGCCAAACCGGCGATCAACTCCCGCACCTGGGCGGGATCGTCGCTGCGCTGCAGCTGGTCGGTGACCTCCTTCGGGGCCTCCAGCCGCTCCGCGTACCAGGGGTGGAATTTGCGCAGATAGCGGGTGGCGCGCTCGCTGCCGAGGTGCTCCTCGGCCCGGTCGAGGACCCAGAGCCACTCGGCGACCATCTCCTCCCGGCTCGGCGGCTCGACCCGCCGCCCGGTCAGCTCCTCGAAGACCCAGGGGTTGCCGAGGGAGCCGCGGGCGATCATCACCGCGTCGGCGCCCGACTCCTCGTAGGCGCGGCGGGCCGCCTCGGCGCCGGCGAGGCCGCCGGAGACGATCACCGGCACCTCGACCCGCTCGGTCAGCTCGCGGGTGAGGGCGTAGTCCGGCGAGCCCTTGTGGCCCTTGGTGGCGGCGCGCGGGTGGAAGGCGATCGCCGCCACCCCGGCCTCCTCGGCGAGCCGGATCGCCAGCTCGAAGCCGGAGCGATCGCCGGCCTCGATCCCCGAGCGCAGCTTCACCGTCACCGGCAGGCCGCTGCCCTCGGCGGCGGCGCGGGCGAGCGCCAGAGCGAGGTCGGGGTCGCGCAGGAGCTGGGCGCCGGCGCCGGTCTTGCGCACCTTCGGGACCGGGCAGCCCATGTTGATGTCGATCAGGTCGGCGCCGGCCCCGGCGGCGATCTCGGCGCCGGAGCGCATCACCTCCGGGTCGTGGCCGAAGAGCTGCATCGAGACCGGGTGCTCGTCGGGATGGATCCGCATCAGCTCCCGCAGCGTGCGCTCGTTGCGGTAGTGGAGGGCGAAGCTCGAGACCATCTCCGATACGGCGAGGCCGGCGCCGTGGCGTTTCGCCTGCAGGCGGACGAACCAGTTGCCGATCCCCGCCAGCGGCGCCAGTAGGACCCGGTTCGCGATCGGCACGCCGCCGATCTCGAAGGGCTCGGTCAGCGCCAGTTGGGCTCTTTTCTCATCGATTGCGCTCATGGATCAGCCGCAGCCCCTTCAAGGTCAGCAGATCGTCGACCTCGTCGATCGTCTCGGTGAAGGGGACGACCGCCGCGGCGTAGCCCCCGGTCGCGAGCAGGTGCGGGTTGGGGAGTTCGTCTTCGATCCGGCGGACGACGCCGTCGATCAGGCCGGCGAAGCCGAAGATGAAGCCGGAGTTGATCGCAGCGCGGGTGGAGCGGCCAATCGCTTCGGTCGGCTCTTCGAGGTCCATCCGGGTGATGCGGGCGGCGCGTTCGATCAGGGCGCTGAGCGAGGGGGCGAGGCCGGGGCCGATCGCGCCGCCGAGGTACTCGCCGTCGGCGGAGACGGCGTCGATGTTGATGCCGGTGCCGAAGTCGACCGAGACGCAGGCCTCACCGAAGCGCTCGTAGGCGGCGATCGCGTTGACCAGGCGGTCGGCGCCGACCTCTAGCGGGTTCTCGATCCGGATCGGCATCCCGGTCTTGACGCCCGGGCCGATCGTCAGGCACTCGGCGTCGAGGTAGCGCTCGGACAGCTCCTCGAACTGGCTGCCGAGAGGCGGCACGACCGAGGAGACGCAGACCGCGTCGACCTCGGTGAAGGAGCGCCCGCAGAGCGAGAAGAGGCCGGCGATCCGCTCGGCCAGCTCGTCGCCGGTCGCGCCCGAGCGGGTCTGGAAGCGCCAGTGCTCGACCAGCTCCTCGCCGTCGAAGGCGCCGAGGTGGGTCTGGGTGTTGCCGACGTCGACCGCCAAAAGCATGCGCGGGATTATCGCCTGATCTCCCCTCCCGGCGAACTGCATCAAATTTCCGGCCTGGCGGACGGGAAATTTGATGCAGTTCGGAGTTGGGGCATAGGATCGCCCGGATGACGGCGCGCCTCTATGTGATCCCGGCCTCGCACCCGAGCATCGCCGCGGCGCTGATGCTGGAGCACAAGGGCATCCCCTACAAGCGCACCGACCTGATGCCGGTGGTCTCGAAGGCGGCGCTGCGGGCGGTGGGCTTCCCCGGCGTCACCGTGCCGGCGCTGAAGATCGACGGCGACAAGGTGCAGGGCTCGCGGCAGATCGCCCGCGAGCTGGAGCGCCTGCGGCCCGAGCCTCCCCTCTTCCCTGCCGACCCCGAGCGGCGGGCCGAGGTCGAAGAGGCCGAGCGCTTCGGCGACGAGGAGCTGCAGCACCCGATCCGCCAGCTGCTGTGGTGGGGGTTCAAGCAGGATCGCTACCCGATGAAGAGCTACTCGGAGGGGGCGAAGCTCGGGGTCCCGATCGACCTCGCGGTGAAGACCGGCGGCCCGCTGGTCGCCCTCTCCGCCCGCTTCAACGAAGCCACCGACGAGAACGCCCGCGCCGCCCTGGAGAAGCTGCCGGGGCTGCTCGACCGGGTCGACGCCTGGGTGGAAGCCGGGGTCCTGAACGGCGAGCAGCTGAACGCCGCCGACTTCCAGATCGCCCCCTCGATCGGCCTGGCGATGACGATCGACGACCTCCGCCCGGCGATCGAGAGCCGCCCCGCCGGGGCGCTGGCGAAGCGCGTCGTCCCGAGCTACCCCGGCCGGATGCCGCCGGTGCTGCCGCCCGAGTGGCTGCCTTCGCTGCGGCCGGCGTAGACCAGCTCCAGCAGAGCGGCGGCGGTGATCGCAGCCGCCGCGAGACCGAAGCCGAGCGCGATTTCCAGTTCCGAGTGCTTTTCCCAGCCCGTCGCGATCACCGCGAGAAGCTGGAAGAGGAAGCCGCCGATCGCACCGGTGACGATTGCCGGCCCGGTCCGCCGCGGGCGCCACAACGAGCCGATAAGCGATCCAAGGACGCCCCCCGTCACGGCAAGTGCCGCCAGTTCGATGTTGGCCTGCGCGTCGACCTTCACCTTGGCAGTGGGCAGGTAGACCGCGAAGCTCCAGATCACTCCGCCTAGAAGTCCGGCAAGGGCACCGACTAACAAGCCCCGCAGCAGATGGCGGAACGGGTCGACCCGCCTCACCCTCAAAGCGAGCCAGACCGCCAGCGCCGCGCCGGTGAGGGCGAAGGTCTCCGTCCGCGTCAGCACGATGGCTCCGATGTGTTCGAGGTGTTCGGCGCCGCTTTCGATTTCGTGCTGCTTGGCGTCGATCGCGATCAGTTCCCCCAGTCGCCGTGCCAGTGCGGCGGTCACCCCCGCCACCAGCGCCCCCTCCGGAACCAGGCGCCAGCTCGGCGCAGCCTGCTCGGCGGCCCGCGGGGCCGGCCGTCGGTCGGGGACGGTCGCGCTCCTGCCGGGAATCAGCTCCTCCAGCCTCGCCATCAGGCGGCCGACGTCGTAGGCCCAGCGCCCGTCGCTGAGCTCGATCGCGTTGCGGCGGGCGATCGGGCGCAACTCCGGCGGCAGCTCCTCGCGCCGCGGCATCTCGGCGCCGTGGACGAGGACCGGGATCGGGATCACCTCCGGCCGCTGCAGAGCCGTTTCGACCTCGAGGCGGACGAAGTCGGCGGGGTCCTCGATCCGGCGTGTCCCGTTCGGCTCGCTGGTCTGCGCCCAGGTGGGGCCGATCACCACCAGCAGGGCGACGCAACCGGAGACGACTTCGGTGATCTTCTTTTCGAAGTCGACGCCGGGCGCGAGGTCGAGGTCCATGAAGACGTTCTCCTCGCCGAAGCGTGCGACCATCGCGTCGTAGAGGCGGCCGGCGTGGGCGCCGGTCTCCTCGCGCCGGTAACAGATGAATACCTTCTGCACCGATGCTTCGGGCGGAGCCTCGGCGATCGAGCTCATGCTTCGCCTCCCATCTTCTTGCCGGCTTCCTCGCGATGCGCAGACCAGGCGGCGTGCTCCCGGGAGACCAGGCCCTCGACCCGCTCGGCGAGCAGGGCATCGGGCCTCTCGGCGGCCGAATACGGGCCGGCCCGGGCGAGGTACAGGTAGCGCTCGTGCTTGAGCCGCTCGCAGGTCGCCCGGTAGGTGGTCCAGTTCTGCTGGTACTGCTGGAGCTGCTGCAGCCCCTCGAGGACGACGATCAGGGCGCCGCCGCCGCCGGCCACCCAGACCGGCGCCGAGACGCTGGCGGCGAAGGGGATCGCCGCCGCGGTGACGATCTGGCAGATCTTCAGCCGCTTGAACCAGTGCTGGTTGTACTGGCTTTTGCGGTCGTACCAGTCCATCTGGTCCTCGAGGCGTTCGCGAGCCGGGGAGACAGCGCCCTCCTCCCGCACCTCGGGCTCCCTCACCACCTGGGTCAGAGCTTGCTCCACGCCGATCGCCTCGCAATCGGTCTAACCAGCGGCGGATGCCCTGTCAAGAACACCTAAGTATTTAGTCTGCATAAGCTCCGACTCCACGCGGGGTACGTCCAGACCGGCAGGGGGAGTCGATGTGGTTCGCCTACATGGATGAGGCGGGAAATACGGGTCGCAAATGCGACGACCCGAAACAGCCGATTCACCTGATCCTCGCTCTCACCGTCGACGAGGAAAACGTCGCTGCTTTGCACGAGCACATCCGCGAGACTGGTCGCCGTCATTGCCCGGGCGACTGCCGCGACGGGCGGTTCGAGTTTCACGGCCATGACCTCTATGCGGGCAACGGCTACTTCAGCGCGAAGTCACCTGCTGAACGGATAGCGATCTACGACGAGATCCTCAGGGGCATCGAGACAGCGGAAGCGGAAGTGGTCATCCGAGGAGTCGAGAAGACGGGTCTGCAGCGCCGATACACGAACCCCTACCACCCGCACGACATCGCCCTGATGTACACGATCGAGTCGATCGAGCGCATGGCTCGTGAACGCGACTGCAGGGTTCTGCTGGTCGCTGACGAGGCAAAAGAGGTAGAGGATGCGGCACTCCGTGATCTCGCCCAATACCAAGAGGTGGGAACTTCTTGGGGGTGGTACACGGAGCAGATAGACCACATCGTCGACACGATCCACTTCGTCCCCTCTCACAGCAATGGGGGGATTCAGCTAGCGGATTGCGCTACCTACATCGCCTCGAGAACCGAGAAGATCAGAGCCGGCATCGTCCCCGACAACGCCTCGGCAGAAGCCGTCGAACAGCTTTGGGAGTCCCGGATTGTTCCGTTTCTCCATACGAGAAATATCTGGTTTCCCTGAACTCGGGCGAACTGGAAACGTAAAGACCCCGCCGAGGCGGGGTCTGAAGATGTGCCGACCAAGGGACTAAGCCAGAAGCTCGCTGCCGCGAACCTGCTCTCAGCCAGCTATACGAAGGTAGCAGGCGGGGAAGCGGAGATCACCCTCGTGGGGGGAACGGATCCCGACCATAGGTGTCCCGCTGGCGGATCTGGCCATCCCTTCCATGAATGATGTTCTCGGAGCGGTTGCTGCGCGCTAGCTCCCTGCCCGCGCGGATGGCCTCATTTTGGGTCGGAAAGTGACGCGCGCCGCTCCGGCCCTCGACCTTTACGTCCCAACCTCTGTTGCTGGGCACGACGTGAACGTTCCTCTTCATAGCCGCCTCCGCTTTCTACAGCCTCGTAGAGGAGTCTTACAGCTACGTAAGACGCCCCCGTCGCTCGACCCGCTGTTCCGGGGGAAGAGAGCGCAGAGTGTCGGCTAAGCGCGTGCCGTCGGGGAGCGTCAGCTCGGGGTCGAGCTCGAGCAGCGGCACGAGCACGAAGCGGCGGCTGGTCACCTCGCGGTGCGGCAGGGTGAGGCGGTCGGTGCTGAGCTCGAGCTCGCCGAGCAGGAGCAGGTCGACGTCGAGGGGGCGCGGGCTGTGGCGGGGGAGGTCGAATTGGCGGCCGCGCTCGGCCTCGACCCGCTTGCAGGCGTCGAGGAGGGCTTCGGGCTCGAGCTCGGTGCGGATGCGGACGGCGGCGTTGAGGAAGTCGGGCTGGTCGAGGATCTCGCCCACCGGCTCGGTGACGTAGGTCGAGGAGACCGCGTCGACCTCGATCCCCTCCGCTTCCAGCAGCTCGATCGCGGCGCGCAGGTGGGCGGCGGAGTCGCCGACGTTGGAGCCGAGGCCGAGGTAGCCGGTCCGCTTCGCGGCCACGGCTAGTCCTCGGCTTCTTCGTCTTCTTCGACCGCGCGTTCCTGGGTGATCTCGACCGCGACCTCCTGGATCGCCAGGGGCAGCGGCGGCTCGGGCTTGGCGGCGCGGACCCGGACCGATTCGCAGCCGTACTGCTGCATCAGCCGCTCGCCCACCACCTGCGCCAGGCGCTCCAGCGTCCTGTAGCTGCGCTCGGTCGCGGCGAGGGCGACGATGTCGCAGACCTGGCCGTAGTCGATCGTGTCCTCGAGCCGGTCGGTCAGCATCGCGTCGCAGTCGGGGACGTCGAAGGAGATGTCGAACTCGAGCCGCTGCCCGACCTCCTGCTCGGCTTCGGAGACGCCGTGGTGGGTGTAGATCGAGAGCCCGCGCAGCTCGATTTCCGCGCTCGACTCGATGCCGTTGCCGTGGGACTCCATAGGCAGGGACGCTACCCGAGGATCGCCGTCGCCATCGTCAGGGCCTGGCGCATCTCAGCGACGTCGTGGACGCGGAGGACGTCGGCGCCCTCGGCGGCGGCGAGGACGGATGAAGCGATCGTGCCGCCGAGGCGCCGGTCGGCAGGGGAGCCGTCGACGCGGCCGATGAAGCTCTTGCGCGAGGTGCCGACGACCAGCGGCCGGCCGAGCTCGCGCAGCTCGCCGAGGCGCCGCAGCAGCTCCATGTTGTGGGCGGCGGTCTTGCCGAAGCCGATCCCGGGGTCGAGCCAGACCCGCTCCTCGGCGATCCCGGCCGCCACCGCCGCCTCCAGTCGCTCGGCGAGGAAGGCCTTGACCTCGGCGACCACGTCGCCGTAGCGCGGGTCCTCCTGCATCGTCTGCGGCTCGCCGAGCATGTGCATGAGGACGACGCCGGGGCCGCGATCGGCGCAGAGCGCCGCCATCTCGGGATCGCCGCGCAGGGCGGTGACGTCGTTGACGATCTCGGCGCCGGCGTCGAGTGCCGCGGCGGCGACCGCGGCCTTCGAGGTGTCGACGCTGATGCGAGCCTCAGCGGATCGCAGCCCCTCGATGACGGGGACGACCCGCCGCAGCTCCTCGACGACCTCCACCGGGTCCGCCCCCGGCCGCGTCGATTCGCCGCCGACGTCGAGGATCTCCGCCCCCGCCGCCGCAAGCTCCCGCCCGTGCGCGATCGCCGCTTCGGGATCGAGGTAGAGCCCTCCGTCGGAGAACGAGTCCGGCGTCACGTTGACGACGCCCATCAGCTGCGTCATGAGGCCCTCCGGGTTACGAAGCGTCGCCGCCGGCGAAGCCGGGCCTCGGGCGAGGCTGCGGGCGCGCGCCCTCGCGCTGCGGCCGTTCGGCGGCCGGCGCCGGCGGGGCGGGCGGAGCCGGCTCCTCCTCGTCGGCGAAGACCTCGTCCGGGGACTTGCCGTCGAGCAGGGCGACGAACTGCTCGGCGTCGATCGTCTCCCGCTCGAGCAGCAGCTTGGAGATGCTCTCGAGCTCGTCGCGGCGTTCGTTCAGCAGGCCCTTGGCGGTCTGGTGGGCGCTCTCGACGATGCGGCGGATCTCGTCGTCGATCTCGCGGGCGATCTCGTCGGAGTAGTCGGGCTCGGCACTGAACTCGCGGCCGAGGAACGGCTGGCCGCGATCGTGGCCGAAGACGCGCGGCCCGAGGCGCTCGGACATCCCGAACCGCATCACCATCTGCTTCGCCGTCTCGGTCACCTTTTCGAGGTCGTTGGAGGCGCCGGTGGTGATCTCGCCGAAGACGATCTCCTCGGCGGCGCGGCCGCCCAGGGTCATCGCCATCGTGTCGGTCAGCTCGGCGCGGGTGGTGAGGAACTTGTCCTCGGTCGGCAGGCTGATCGTGTAGCCGAGCGCCTGCCCGCGGCTGATGATCGAGATCTTGTGGACCGGATCAGTGTTCTCGAGCAGCTGGCCGACGATCGCGTGGCCGACCTCGTGGTAGGCGGTGACCAGGCGCTCCTTCTCGCTCATCACCCGGGTCTTCTTCTCGGGGCCGGCGATCACGCGCATGATCCCCTCCTCGAGCTCCTGCATCGTGATCTCGCGCTTGCCCGAGCGGGCGGTCAAGAGCGCCGCCTCGTTGATCAGGTTCGCCAGGTCGGCGCCGGTGAAGCCGGGCGTCTGGCCGGCGAGCGTGTCGAGGTCGATTTCGCGCCCGAGCGGCTTGCCGCGGGTGTGGACCTCGAGGATCTTACGGCGGCCCTTGCGGTCGGGGCGGTCGACGACGACCTGGCGGTCGAAGCGGCCGGGCCGCAGCAGCGCCGGGTCGAGGATGTCGGGCCGGTTGGTCGCGGCGATGAGGATGATGTTGTCCTTCATCTCGAAGCCGTCCATCTCGACCAGCAGCTGGTTCAGCGTCTGCTCGCGCTCGTCGTGACCGCCGCCCATGCCGGCACCGCGGTGGCGGCCGACGGCGTCGATCTCGTCCATGAAGATGATGCAGGGCGAGTTCTGCTTCGCCTGCTCGAAGAGGTCGCGGACGCGGCTGGCGCCGACGCCGACGAACATCTCGACGAAGTCCGAGCCGGAGATCGAGAAGAAGGGCACGCCGGCCTCGCCGGCCACGGCGCGGGCGAGCAGCGTCTTGCCGGTCCCGGGCGGTCCATATAGAAGGACGCCCTTCGGGATCCGAGCGCCGAGCGCCTGGAACTTCTTCGGGTTCTCGAGGAATTCCTTGATCTCCTCGAGCTCCTGCACCGCCTCGTCAACGCCGGCGACGTCGCGGAAGGTGATTTTCGGCGCGTCGACCGACATCCGCTTGGCTTTCGATTTGCCGAAGTTCATCACCCGGCTGCCGCCGCCTTGCATCTGGTTCATCAGGAAGATCCAGAAGCCGAAGAAGAGGACGAAGGGCAGAACCAGAGTCAGCAGCGAGAGCAGGCCGGAGCTGCCGGAGCCGTGGACGTCGGTCTTGACTTCGTTTTGTTCGAGCAGCGTGACCAGGTGCTGTTCGCCATCGGGCGGGTAGCCGGTCGAGAAGCTTTCGCCGTTGGTGCGCTTGACGTCGAGCGTGTTGTCCTTGGTGTTGACGTCGACTTCTTCGATTTGACCCTTGACGATCAAACCCGATTTCTGGGCGATCAGCTGGTTGTATGACGGGGATTCGCCGCCCCCGCCGCTGCTGATCACTTTCTGGGCGATGAAGGCAAGGATCACCACCAGGAGGATCGGGAACGCCGCGCTTTTGAAAAAACGCCTCAAGGTCGGAAATCAGCGTACCAGGGCGGATTTTCCGGTCTACTCGGCGAGCGCGGCGACGAAATCGAGGTTTCGGTACTTCTGCGCGTGGTCGAGGCCGTAGCCGATCGCAAACCGGTTCGGGATCTCGAACCCAACGTACTCCGGCGGCTCCAAATCGGCCCGCAGCCGCTCGGGCTTCGTCAGCAGCGCGCAGACCGCCAGCGAGGCCGGATCGCGTGCCTCCAGGTTGCGTTTGAGGTACTGGAGGGTGAGGCCGGAATCGACGATGTCCTCGACGATGAGGACGTGGCGGCCCTTGATCGGGGCGTCGAGGTCCTTGAGGATGCGGACGACCCCCGAGGAGTCGGTCTGGGAGCCGTAGCTGGAGACCGCCATGAAATCGATCTCGCAGGGGACGTCGATGTGGCGCATCAGGTCGGCGAGGAAGAGGACCGCGCCCTTCAGCACGCCGACCAGGATCAGCTCCTTGCCCTCGTAATCGCGGCTGATCTGCGCGCCCAGCTCCGCGATGCGGGCCTGCAGGTCGTCTCGGGCGACAAGGGTCTCGCCGATCGCGGGGTCCGACACGCGCCGCAGTCTAGATATAGAGGGCTAGGAGCGCTCGGCGCGGAGGACGCCGCCTTCGAGGACGGCGCGGACGCCGCTGCCCAGGTCGAGCTGGGAGCCGCCGCGGCGCAGCGAGGCGACCTGGTCGGCGAAGCGGGCGGCGCCGGCCACGGGCCGGCCGGCGGCCTCGTCGGCGAGGCGCTGGAGGACGAGGCGGCGCAGGGCCGGGTGCAGCTCGGCGAAGCGCCGGTGGGAGATCGTTCCCGGCTCGGCCCCCTCGCCGCCGGCCAGCTCGGCGTCGACCAGCGAGTCGAGCAGCTCCGCCTCCTCGCGCAGCAGCGCCGCCGTCCGCAGCACGTTCTCCCTGGCGGCCGGGTGGGCTCGTTCCAGCTGCGGGATCAGCCCGCTGCGGATCCGGTTGCGGGCGAAGGCGTCGCCCTCGTTGCCGGCGTCGTCGCGCCACTCGAGGCCTCGCTCTTCGCAGTAGGCGGTGACCTCCGCGCGGCTGGTGCCGAGCAGCGGCCGCGCCAGCCGCCCCACGCGCGGGCTCATCCCCAGCAGCGCGCGGCGGCTCGGCGAGGAGGCGAGCCGGTAGAGGATCGTCTCGACCTGGTCGTCGGCGGTGTGGCCGGTGACAATCGTCGCCCCCGCGGCCTCCGCCAGCCGCTCGGCGGCGGCGTAGCGGACCTCGCGCGCCCAGGCCTGGAGGTTGCCCGAGCCCTCGGACCGCTCCGGCCGCTCGACCTGGATCGCCACGCCCAGTCGCTCGCAGAGGCGCTTGCAGAACTGCGCGTCCTCGCCCGACTCCGCCCGCAAGCCGTAGTCGACGTGCAGCGCGCCGACCGCCGCGGCACCCCGCGCCCGCACAGCGAGGTCGAGCACGCAGACCGAGTCCCGGCCGCCGGAGAGCATCACCAGCAGCGGGTCCGGGCCGGCGATCAGGCCCCCGGCCTCGACCCGCTCCAGCAGCTCCACCCCGTTCATGCCGCGCGGACCACGTACAGCTCGGTCGGAGTCGGGAAGCCCTTGAGGCTGACCTGGCCGATGCCCTCGAACTGGAGCCCGTCGCCGGCCGCGATCGCGTTGCAGACCGCGTCGGTGACCAGCACCTCCCCCGCCAGCGCCCGGTTGACGACGCGGTGGACGAGGTTGACCTGGCTGCCGAAGTAGTCGCCGTCGCGGTAGACCGCGTCGCCGAAGTGGATGCCGACCCGCGGCTGCGGGCGCTGCGGGAAGCGCGAGAGGAAGTCGACCGCCCACTCGGTCAGGGAAGCGGGGTCGGGCGAGACCACCATCACCTCGTCGCCGATCGTCTTCACGATCGCCGCCTCCCGCGGCAGCGTTTCTTCCACCGCGACGACGAAGTTCTCGACCACGTCGAGCGCCTCGATGTCCCCCTCCTCCTCGGTGTAGCGGGTGAAGCCGGTGAGGTCGATGAAGCAGAGGGCGATGTTGACGTGGCCGAGCTCGATTTCGGCGGTGTCGGCGCGCTCGGCGTCGGCCTCCATGTGGCCGACCACGTCCTGCTCGACGAAGAAGCGCAGGTAGCGGCGGTGCAGGTATTCGGTCAGCGGCGCCGCCAGCGGCAGGATGTCGGCGGCGAGCTCCCCCATCTCCTCGGCCATCTCCAGCTCCGGCACCGCGTCGCGGATCAGCGGCTCGTGGACGTAGAGGTGGAACAGCCGCACCTCGGCGTCGGCGATCCGCCGCATCGACTGCGCGTAGACGCGGACCAGCTGCAGGAAGGCGACGAGCGGGAAGCCGGCCGCCAGCACCCGGGCGCAGTGCCGCAGCGCCGCCGCGTCCTCCTCGTTGATCTCCCGCCGGCGGTCGGTCGGGGTGCCGAGGATGACGAGGATGCGCTCGACCAGCTCCGGCTCCATCCCGGTTTCGGCCGCCACGTCCTCCACCGTCAGCCGCTCCGCGTCCTCGGAGAAGAGCTCTTCGGTGAAGCCGAAGGCGAGCCGCCCCTCCTTGCCCGCCGTCTTCAGGTCCTCGAGCGAGTAGCCGCGCTCGCGCATCCGCGCCACCACCCGAGCCTGCGCGGCGGCCGTCGCCGTCCAGCGCCCCCGCCGCACCGGCACGATCTTCTCCGCCGCCCACCGTTTCAGCGTGCTCGCCGGAACGCCGGAGCGCCGCGCCGCCTCACTGAGGGAAATTCGCTCATCGGCCACAGGCCGAGGCTAGCCAGCCGCGTCCCGGCAAGGGCGCGCACCCGCCGGTGTCTTAAGGTCGGCGCCGATGCCCGCCCGCCTCCGGCCCACCGCCCCCGTCGCCGCCGACGCGATCCTCGTCGGCGACCCCGGTCGAGCGCTGATGCTCGCCCAGGAGCTGCTCGAGCAGCCGAAGATGAGCAACCACGCCCGCGGCCTCTGGGGCTACAGCGGCGAGACCCCGGCAGGCCGCCCGCTGACGATCCAGTCGACCGGGATGGGCGGCCCGAGCGCGAGCGTCGTCCTCCAGGACCTGGCCGAACTGGGGCTGCGGCGGGCGATCCGAATCGGAACCTGCACCGCGCTGTGGCACGAGCTGGAGCTGGGCCAGACGACGATCGTCTCCGAGACCTTTCCCGAACCCGGCGGCTCCTACCAACCGCCGGAAGGTTCCGAGGAGCCCGACCAGGTGGTGATCGAGCCGAACCCGCGGCTCACCCACCGGCTCAGCAACGCGCTGCTGGGGGAAGCCATCGGCGTCGTCAGCGTCAGCCTCGACGTCCTTCACCGCCCCGAGCTGGAGGTCCATCCCGCCGCCGAGGTGGCGGACATGCAGACCGCGGCCCTCTTCGCCACCGGCCGGGAGTTCGAAGTGGCGGTCGCGGCGATCCTGATCGTCACCCAGACCCGGGACGGGCGGGCCCTTGCCGACGAGCGACTGGAGGTGGCGGCGAAACGCGCCGGCAGGGCGGCCGCGCACGTATTCTCAACCTAAGGTTGAGGTTTAGCCCCAGTCTTCTTCGCCTCTTTTTTCGACTTCTTCGCTGCGTTTTCGCGCCGCATCGCCCCCAGCTCGCGGCTGAGGTCGTCGATCGCCTCCTCGACGTCCTCCAGGCGTTGCGAGAAGGAGCGCAGCCTCCGCTCGAGCCGTTCGACGTCGGTGGCCGAGGGGAGGTTGAGGGCGCTCATCGCCGCCTGCTGCGCCTCCAGCGCCTTCTCCCGCGCACCGAGGGCGGCAGTGACGGCGTCGTGGAGGGTCGGGTTGTCGATCAGGGCCTGCGCCAGCTCCCCGAGCGCCTGCTCGGCCCGCGCCCTCAGGCCGTCCTGCTCGTAATCCTCGAAGGTCAAGTCACAGCAGCTTAACGAGCACATCCGGCTCGCCTGAAAATCTCCCGTTACAGCGATGTCACAGACGTTGATTAAGCCCTTGTTGGGAGCGGCGGGAGCCGTTGTGGACGTAAGGACTAGTGGGTAGCCTGAACCACGGTTGCTGCCCGGGGAGGGGTATCCGGCGCGGGCAGGCACGCCTCGGCATGAGAACCAAGCTCGCATCGATATTCGGCGCACTCCTAGCCTTCATGGCGATCACGGCCGTGGGCGCCGCCCTGGCCGGGGCCGAGCCGCTGGGGGAAGGCAACGCGCTCACCACCCCCTCGACTACCACCACGGGGCTCCCCTCGCTGCAGGCGCCGCAATGCGCGAACGGGATCGACGACGACCATGACGGCCTCGTCGACATGGAAGACCCCGACTGCGAATCGCCGGAAGACACCACCGAGGAACCGGCCTCCAGCGGCGAAGCCGCCGAACCGACCGAAAGCGAAGCGGTTCCGAGCCCCACGCCCGGCGGCTCCACCCCGGCTTCGGGGAACCACTCCGGCGGCGGGGTCAAGCAGGGCACCGGCATCGGCGGCGGCGAAGGCGGCGGCAAGAAGGGCGCCACCTATAACGAAGCGATCGTCGCCCCGGGCGCCGGCGAAAGCGGTGGTACCAGCGCCCCCAGCGCCAACGGCGGCGGCAATCAACCCCTACCCAAGCCTGAGGGTTCGAACGGCGGCTCCCCGTTCGCCCCGGGCGGCGCGCCCACCGCCGCCAACCCGACGACGACGATCGCCCCCTTCGGCCCGGCCCCGATCGGCGTCCCCAACTTCGTCATCGACTCCTTCGAAATCCCGCCCTTCCTGCTGCCGATCTACCAGGCCTGCGGCACCGAATACGGGATCCCCTGGGAGGTGCTCGCCTCGATCAACAAAATCGAGACCG
>DASUWV010000109.1:0-33009 GCA_036378275.1 Solirubrobacterales bacterium
GGACCGCTCGGTCCCGGCGCTCAGCCGACCCGGGTGGGCGCGGCGGCGGGGTCGACGCCTTCCTTCGCAGCGACCTCGAGCCAGGCCTCCGCCTCGCGGGCGCGCTGCCGCCGCGACCAGCCGAGCTCCGCTCCGAGCACGTCGGCGATCGGCCGCACCGCCTTCGCCGAGCGCAGCTCCGGCGCCGCCAGGATCCCCAGCCTCGTGCGGCGCAGCAGCACGTCGGCGAGGCTGCGCGCCTGCTCCACCCGCGCCGCCAGCGCCACCTCGGCAAGCAGGTCGGGGCGGCCGGGGACGATCGGCCTCGCCAGCTTCGGCTCCGCGCGGGCGATCGCGAGGACCTTGCGGGCGGCGTGGCCATAGCGGAAGGCGAGCTGCTCGGTCGCCTCCTCCCCCACCCCCTCCGGCGCGTCGAGATCGCCCGGGCGCGCCGGCATCCCCAGCGGGATCTCCTCGGTGTGGCAGGGCGCCTCGCGGCGTTCGCGCTCGACCAGCCGGTCGACCGTCTGCTTCGCCATCCGCCGCCAGGTCGTCAGCTTGCCGCCGGTGATCGTCAGCATTCCCGAGCTCGTCTCGTAGAGCTCGGCTTTGCGGGAGATGTCGACCGACTTGCGCGGGTCCCCGGTGGAGATCAGCGGCCGCACCCCGGCGTAGGCGCCGACCAGGTCGGACTCGGCGATCGCGGTGCCGAAGAAATCGTTGACGGCCTCGAGCAGGTAGGCGATGTCCTCCACGGCCGGGCGGGGGTGTGCGACGTCGCCGTCGAAGTCGTTGTCGGTGGTGCCGACCAGGGTGCGCCCGTACCAGGGCAGGGAGAAGATCATCCGCCCCTCCCCGGCCGGGACGATGCAGGCGGCCCTGCCCATCGGCAGATCGGCCGCGTCGATCAGCAGGTGGGTGCCGCGGCTGGGCGCGATCCGCGGCACGTCCTCCTCCCCCAGCAGCTCCTCCGGCCGCACCTGGTCGGCGAAGACGCCGGTGGCGTTGACGACGTTGTCGGCGCCGACCTCGATCCGCTCGCCCGAGTCCTCCTCGACGAAGGCGACCCCCGTCGCCCTGCCGTTCTGCGAGAGGACCTCGGTCACCTCGGCCCCGTTCAGCATCACCGCGCCGAAGCGCTCGGCCTCGCCGAGGACGGTGAGGACGAGGCGGACGTCGTCGGTCTGACAGTCGTAGAAGAGGTAGGCGTCGTTGGGTTCGCGCGCGGCCAGGGCGGGCACCAGCTCCAGGACCTCGTCGCGGTCGATCGTGCGGTGGCGGTCGGGCGACCAGTAGCTGTCGTCGGCGGCCTCGTCGCGGTCGCGGGCGGCGCGGCGCTCGCGGCGGCTGCGGCCGGCGCGCGTCGTCGCCATCACGTCGTACATGTTCAGCCCGAGGCCGAGTTTGCGGTCGCGGCGCTCCTCGCCGAGGGCGGCGACGAGGAACGGGGTCGGGTAGACGAGGTGCGGCGCCAGGCGGACCATCAGCGCCCGCTCGAGCAGCGCCTCGCGGACCAGGCCGAGGTCGAAGTTCTGCAGGTAGCGGAGGCCGCCGTGGACCATCTTCGAGGAGCGGCTGGAGGTGCCGACGGCGTAGTCGCCGCGCTCCAGCAGGGCGACCGAGTAGCCGCGCGAGGCGGCGTCGAGGGCGACGCCGGCGCCGGTGATGCCGCCGCCGATCACCACCACCTCGAAGTGCCGGCCGGCGATCTCCTCGATTGCCCGCGCCCGCGTCAGCATCAAAAACTCCACCGACGGGACGATTTCCCTCCATATAGGGGTACTTTCGTCCCGTCGGCAATCATCAGTCGAGGTAGGCGGTGGTGCGGTCGGCGCCGGGGCGCTCGGGGGCGGGCTTCTCCTGGCGCGGGTGGCCGAGGTGGAGGAGGCCGACGAAGCGCTCCTCCTCGCCGAGGCCGACCGCCGCGCGCCCCTCCTCGCCGCGCAGCAACCCCGGCGTGCGCCAGTAGCCGCCGTAGCCGCGGGCGTGGGCGGCGAGCAGGACGATGTAGGAGGCGACCGCAGTCGCGTGCAGGTCCTCTTCCTCTTCGACCGGGTCGCCGCTGAGGACGCAGGAGACGACGATGAGCGTCGGGGCGCGGTCGAGCTTGGCGGCGCCCTCGGGGCCGGCGGCCTCCTTCAGCCGCTCCAGCGTCCGCGGCCCGATTACCCGGAACCGCCACGGCACCGTCAGGTTGTGGTTCGGCGCCCAGTTGGCAAGCTCGAGCAGCTCCTCGATCTCCTCGCGCGGCAGCGGCTCGGGCGCGTAGGCCTTGTGCGTGCGACGGGTCCGGATCGCGGTCTCGACGTCCATGCGTCGAGGGTATACGGCGGTCGCCCTCCTACAGGCCGTAGCGCCAGCGCATCCAGCCGCGGCGGCAGAGGAGGCCGAGGCCGAAGAGGACGCAGCCGGCGAGCAGGCCGAGGACGATCGAGCCGGCGGTGCTGGTCGAGCCGCTGGTGCTTTCCGAGGCGGGTTCGCCGGAGGCATCCTGCAGTGAGCCGGGGGCGGGAGCGGTCCCTGGGATGGAGCCCTGCGGAACGCTGCCGCCGGTCGACGGGATTCCGGGCAGAGTCCCGGGAGCCCCCGCGCCGGAGGGATTCGGGTGCTTGGATCCGGCGCCGCCCGATCCGCCGGCGCCGTGACCGAATTGTTCGAGCAGTTCGGAGGGGCTCGCTTCCGGGCTTCCCGGCGGCACGCTCGCCGGCGGCACGCCGCCGGTCGACCCCTTGGGCTTGGAGCTGTGGGCGGCCGGCTTCGGGTGCGGTGCCCGCGGGGGCGCGGCGATCGGAAGGAAGTGGCCGGAGAGCGGGACCAGGACGTCAGAGGTGACCCAGACCGGCGAGGCTTCCTGCCCGGGCGCCTGCAGGAAGAAGCCGTCGCTCGCCTGCAGGTCCCGCATGTAGGCGAGGCTGCTCTTGCCGGTGCCGAAGCCGGCGGGGTCCTTGCCGACCGCGAGCAGGCCCTGCGTGGCCCAGGCGGTCGCCTGCGCGTTGGCGGAGAGGTTGTTGCCGGGGGCGAAGCCGCCGTTCGGTCGCTTGGCGTCGCGCAGATACGAGAGCGCGCGTTCGCAGGCGTCGCTGCCCGGCGAGAGCACCTGCAGCACGGCGCCGGTGATCTCCGGGGTGCTGGGATCGCCGGGTTCGTTGCCCCAGCCGCCGTCCTTGCCCTGGACCTTGCGCAGCCAGGCGACGGTCCCCGCCGTCGAGCCGCCGGCGCCCGCCGAGCGCAGCGCCAGGACCGCATAGGCGCTGGTCGCCGGCCAGCCCTGGTAGGAGCCGCTGTCGCGCCGCTGCGCGAGCAGGCTTTCGACCATATCTTCACCGCCGAAGCTGCGCGGATCCACCCCGGCCGACTCGAGCGAGAGGATCGTGCGGGCGACGTCGCCGGCGTCCTTGATTTCGCCCTTGTGGTTGCGGAGGAAGTCGACCGGGCTGTGCCCGTCCGTGGTCACGTCGAGCGGGTTGCGACCGGCGGCGGCGAGCGCGAGCATCGCCCACGAGGTCATTTCGGCTCCCGCTTCCTGGCCGGGGCTGGCGGGGAAGCCGCCGCTGGGTCGTTGCTGGGCTTCGAGCCAGTCGGCGGCCTGGGGGACCGCGTCGGCGCGGGCCGCCGTCGGTGCGATAACGGCCAGCAGCGCGACCAAGAGCAGCGCCGCGACGCCGCCGCTCCTCAAGGCGCCGCCGAGTCCTCGCCCGGCGGGCGCCGGAGCCTCCGCTCGGGCGCCCCGCCGCCATTCGAAACGCTCGCGGAAGCGCACGAGCATCCGCACCATCGCCGGTCCGGCGACCAGCGCCAGGAGCACGTTGCCCGCGAGATGAGCCACTTCGAACGGGATCGCGCGGCCCTCGTAGAACACGAACTTCTGCCACGACAGGTCTCCCCCATAGGTCGCCATCAACGAGAAGTTCAGCAGAGCGCCGTACAAAATGGCTGCAAACCCACAGGTGGCGACGAGAATCAGCCGCCCGGCGTTGCGGGTCCCGAGCGCCAGCAAGGCGCCGAGCACCCCGCAGAGGCCCCACCCCGCCATCTGCCATGGCGTCCAGGGGCCCTGCCCGAACCAGAAGTTGGAGACGAGGGCGGAGAGCGCGCCGACGGCGAAGCCGGGGGCGCCGCCGAGCGCGTAGCCGGCGAAGATGACGATGTCGGTCGTCGGCTTGACGTTGGGGAAGGCGGCGAAGGCGATGCGGCCGGCGACCCCGAGCGCGGCAAGGGAGGCGACGAGGGCCACGACTTGCGATGGGGGGCGCGAGCGCTCGTACCAGATGAAGCCGGCGAGGAGGACGGCGCCGAGGATGAGGAAGCTGGTCAGCTGCCAGCTCATCCCGCCTCCCGCAACGCGTCGGCGCCCTGCTCGGGCGTGACGACGCCGGGCAGGTCCAGCACCCGCGCCACCTCGGTCGCGAAGTACCAGCCGCCGGAGAGGATCTCCGCCATCGGCCCGTCGGCGATGACGACGCCGTCGCCGAGGAGGACTACGCGCTCGGCGAACTCCGAGGCGAACTCGACATCGTGGGTGGCGACGACGACCGCGGCGGCGCGTGTCGCTTTTCCATCCTCATGGTTAGGAAAAGCGCCTAAGGTCGCAAGCCGTCCGATCAGCGCGACGAGGTCGTCCTTGCGCGCGCGGTCCATCCCCCGCGTCGGCTCGTCGAGGGCGACGACGGCGGGCAGCCGCTCGCCCTCCATCCTTCCCGCGAGCGCGATCGCCAGCGCCAGACGCTGCCGCTCGCCACCCGAGAGATCACGCGGGTCGGCGTCGAGAGCATGCTCAAGGCCGACAGTGCGCAGCGCCGCCAGCCCCTGCTCGCCCGGCAGCTCGTCACCGACCCGCTCGCGCACCAAATAGTCACTCGGGTTCTGGGTCAGCAGCGCGATCGAGTCGACTGCGATCTTCCCTGCCACTGCCTCGTGCAGCCCCACCGCGGTCCGCAGCAGAGTTGACTTACCGGCGCCGTTGCGGCCCATCAAGGCGACCCGTTCGCCGGGGCGGAGCTGAAGGTCGATACCGCGAAGGACGTCTCGCGGCCCTTCCCCCGGATCCAACTCCACCCACAGCCCCTTCGCCTCCAGCACCGGCTCGTCGGGATGGGGATCGGGCACCCTCCTACTTGCTTGGTGTGGAGGGTGCCCGATCCCCATCCCTCGCAGCGCCTGCCGCGCGTCCCGAACCCCCACCGGGAGTGGGATCAATCCCGCCAATGAGAAGAGACGAGCGGCGGGAGTGCTCAGCGCAGTGTCGTTCTCGTGAGACCACTGAAGAAACTCACCCGGCGCCCCGTCGAACCCGACCGTCCCATCCTCCATCGCCACCACCCGGTCCGCCGCCGCCAGGCAGCGCTCGAGCCGGTGTTCGGCCAGCAGCACAGCCACCCCCCACTCCTCGTTGAGTCGGCGCAGCAACCAGATCAGCTCGTCGCCCGCGACCGGGTCGAGCTGGGAGGTCGGCTCGTCGAGGAGGATCAGGCGCGGGCGGGTGACGAGGGCGGCCGCGAGGGCGACCCGCTGCAGCTCACCGCCCGAGAGGGTGTCGGTGGCGCGGTCGAGCAGGTGCGGGATCGCCAGCGCCAGGGCGACCTCCTCGACGGCGCGAGCCCGGTCCGCCGGGGCGTCCCCGCGCATCTCCAGCGGCAGCTCGATCTCCGCCGCGACCGTGGTCGAGACGACCTGCGTCTCCGGGTCCTGGGCCAGATAGCCGACCGCAGCGGCGAGCTCTCCCGGCCCGGCTACAAGGGCGTCGAGGTCGGCGACGCGGACCGCGCCCTCGATCTCGCCGCCGTGGAAGTGCGGGACGAGGCCGCAGGCGGCCTTCAGCAGCGTCGACTTGCCCGAGGCGGAGCGGCCGGCGAGGAGGACGAACTCCCCCGGCGCCACCTCGAGCGAGACGTCTTCGAGCGCGCGCGCCGTCGCATGCGGGTAGGCGTAGCTCAAGCCCTCGACCGCGAGCGCCGGCGCCGCCCCGCGCCTGATCGCCAGCTCAGACACGGCCCGTCCTCCTCCAGGGAGCGAGGCCGCTGAGGGCGACCACCGCGGCTACGGCGATCGTGGCGGGGCCGAGGCCGACGTGGAGCGTGGGGTACGTGCGGAAGTCGTCGGCGCCGAGGAGCTTGCCGGCGATCGCCGTCGCGAGGACCAGGGCGGCGACGGCGTAGAAGCGACGGTCGTAGCGCGAGCGGTCGCTGCGGTTGCGGGCGCGGGGGGCATCGAGGCTGTAGCCGCGCAGCTCGAGGGTGGCGGCGACGTCGACGGCGCGGTCCAGCGAGCCGGCGAGCAGCCGGCGGGCCAACGGCGCCCTGCCGACCGCCGCGGCGCCGGGGCCGCGCAGGGCGGCCGCATCGCTCAAGCGCACCGCGTCGGCGGCGGCGACCGGGACCAGGCGCGAGACCAGGGTCGCGGTCAGCGCCGAGCGTCCCGCGAGCGGCCGCAGCGCGCGCAGCACCCGGTCGGGATCGACGCAGGACGAGTAGACGGCGAAGGCGATCACCGAAGCGGCAGCGACGAGGCCGTAGGCGGCGCCGGCGACGAGCGCCTCGAGGGTGATGACCTGCCCCAGCAGCGGCAGGTCGCCGAGGCGCACCAGCACGGTCTCGCCGCGGCTGGTCACCAGGGCGTTGACGACCGCGACCAGCAGCGCCAGCGAGAGGGCCAGCTTCAGCGCCGCCCCGACCGCGCCGCGAGCGCCGGCGAGGAGGCCGGCCACGGCCGCCGCCACGGCCGCCGCGACCAGAACCAGCGGGTTCAGGTAGAGGAAGGCGACGGCGACGATGGCGCCGAGGTAGGCGACGGCGGCTCCCGGCGAGGCGAGCTGAAGCGGGCCCCGCCGCGGCACGTAGGCGAACGGCGATCTCATCGGCCCTCCACCGGCAGCGGCATCGCTTTCCCAGCTTCGATCGCCACCGCGTAATGGTCGCGCAGGTGCTGCGCGTCGAGCGATTCGGCGGCTTCGAGCACCGCCGCGTCGGTGCCGCCGGTGACGATCCAGATCGGCGGCCCGCCGTAGCGGCTCGTCGCCGCGACGAGGCCCGCGCCGCGGCCGAGGTTCCGCGCTTCCGCCCCGCCTTCGTCGAGCGCGACGAGTTCGCCGCCCGGGCTGAAGTCTGCATATATCCCGCTTGCGGCCGGCCCTTCTTTGACCAGCTGCGCCACGGGGTCTTCGCGTAGGTGGTCCCACCGCCCGACCAACACCCGGATCGCACTCTTGGGTGACCCGGAGGCCAGCGTCACGCCTTCGCCTTCCAGCGCTGCTCGCGTCTCCCCGCAGGCACTGCCACCACCATCGCATTCGACCACCACCGGGTACCGCTTCCCTTCGACCCCCGCAGCGAACGGCGCCGGCCACGACCCCACCACCGCCGGCACGTGATCCGTAGCCGCCCAGTCGCGGTAGTCCCACCAGATCCGCTCGCCGCCCTTGGCCTCGATCTCGGCCGCGCCAACCGGCGCCTCGACCCCGTCGACGTAGAAGAACCAGTCGTAGGGGTCGCCGCCGCGTTCATCCTCGGCGACGCCGTCGATCGAGTGGACGAAGCCGCCGCCGTAGCGGGTCTCGACGTCGGCGCTGCCTTCCAGCAGCCGCATCACGGTGTCGGATTCCTTCGCTTCCAGTGAGCGCCGCAGCACCGGCACCGCGCCGTATTCCCGGGTCACCGTCAGCTCGACCGAGCCGATGCCCGCCCCGGGCCCGAGCCCGCAGCCGGCGGCCGCGAGCGCCGCCAAGAGCAGCGCGATCGCGACCGCCATGCCGCGGAGCCCCGTCATCTCGAACGGGCCGGGCTCACTACGGGCACATGCTCCCGATGCAGACCGGCAGGCGCGCCGAGGGGATCTCCCCCGCCGCCCGCGCGATCAGCCGCGCCGGTTTCATCAGCGTCACCGTCGTGCGGCCGTCTTTGCCGGTCACCTCGCTCGCGCCGGTCACCTTCACCCCGGCCGCCGGCTTGCTCTTGCCTTTTTCGTCGTAGGCGAAGACACGCACTTTGAACGGCGCGCCGGCCTTCGCCGTGTTCGGCCCTTCGAGCACCAGCTCGTCCGGGTACGGATAGGACGGCGCCAGGTCCCAGAGGACTTCGTCGCCCGGGTGGATGATCGCCGCGTCGCCGCCGACTTCGAGCGATTCGTGGTTGACCTTCAGGTACCAGGACGCCTTGCCCTTGGCGATGCTCTTGCCGATCCCGCAGAGCGCGAGGCCGAAGTCGAAGTGGTCGCTGATCAGCAGCGGGCTCAGCGCCGCGACCGTCTTCGACGCGTGGGCGAGCAGGCCCATCGCGGTGTTGCCTTTGATCTTGACCGGGTCGCCGCTGCCGCCGGTGCCGGCACCGAAGCAGGTGGCCTTGGGACTGGTCTTGACTTTCGTCGTCGCGGTTGCGATCGGCTTTTCGGCGAGGATCTTGCCGCCGGCGCCGACCACGCGCAGCTCGGCCTTGAAGCCTGCGGCCGACGCGCTCCCGGTGACGGCGAGGGCAAGTGAGAGAGCCAGCGCGCACACGGCGGCCAGCCGGAACGGGGTGTTTCTTGGCATTTATGCCACCCTTTCCTCGAGGGTTGTCATGGCTTGGCCGGGGACAGGTCTCCTGGCTTCCGGGACGAGGGAGGACGCGCCTTCCCGGAGGCTCTGTGTCACCTCCAGTGGCTGACGCACGTGGCGTCGGCGAGCTCCTGCGCCCGGTCACAGTGGCGGGACCACGCCGGACTTGCACCGGACTTCCCTTGACCACCGACCGATATGTACGCCGCGAGTCTATCCCGTGGGGGCGTTTCTGACTTCATGCCCCTTATGAGGGGGCGCAAGTCAGACACGTCGGGGCGGATCGGCAGGGTATGGGTCGATGAGCCGCGCCCATCGCACCCCCGGCCGCCACACCCACTGGCACCTCGCCCGGCACCGCCGGCGGCTGCTGCAGGCGGGCGGCCTGGCGGCGCTCTTGGCGGTGGTCGGCCCCGGCGTCCTCGCCGGCCTCTCCGACGACGACCCGGCCGGGATCACCACCTACTCGATCCTCGGCGCCCGCTACGGCTACCAGCTGCTCTGGGTGCTGGCGCTCTCGACCGCGGCGCTGATCGTCTTCCACGAGGTCGGGGTGCGCCTCGGCATCGTCACCGGCAAGGGCCTGCTGACGCTGGTCCGTGAGCGCTTCGGCCACCGCGCCGCGGCGTTGGTGATGGCGGCGCTGCTCGTCGCCAACACCGGCACCCTCTGCGCCGAGTTCGCCGGGGTCGCGGCGGGCATGGACCTGCTCACCGGCACCAGCCGCTACGTCAGCGTGCCGCTGGCGGCGATCGCGGTCTCGGCGCTCGTCCTGCGGGAGAACTTCCACCGGGTCGAGCACTTCCTGCTCCTGCTCAGCTCGGTCTTCGTCGCCTACGTGATTGCCGGGATCGCCGCCCACCCCGACTGGGGCGCGGCCGCCCGCGGCCTCGTCGTCCCCAGCATCCCTCTCAACCGCGACGCGCTGCTGGTGGCGGTGGCGACGGTGGGGACGACGCTCGCGCCCTGGGGCCTCGCCTTCATCCAGTCCTACGCGGTGGACAAGCAGCTGCAGGTCAAGGACCTGCGCTACGAGCGGATCGACGTGATCGTCGGCGCCGTCCTGACGGGCGTGATCGGCCTCTTCGTCGTCGTCGCCTGCGCCGCGACCCTGTACCCGCAGGGAATCGACGTCAACGACGCGAGCGACGCGGCCCGCGCCCTCGAACCCTTCGTCGGCAACGCCGCCTCGACCCTCTTCGGCCTCGGCTTCCTCGGCGCTGCCCTCCTGGCGGCGGCGATCGTCCCCCTCTCCACCGCCTACTCCCTCTCCGAGACCCTCGGCCGCCGCGCCGACCTCAACGACTCCTTCGCCGAGGCGCGCACCTTCTACCTGGGCTTCGCAGCGGTCACCGCAATCGCCGTCGGCCTCGTCCTCATCCCCGGCGCCCCCCTGGTCGAAATCCTCTTCCTCACCCAGGCCCTCAACGCCGTCCTCCTCCTGGTGCTCCTCCCCTTCATCCGCTCCCTGGCGAAGGACCGCGAGCTGATGGGCGACAACGCCCTCGGCCGCTTCGACCGCGCCTCGACCGCTATCGCGCTGGCGGTGGTGGCGGTGAGCGTGTTGGCGCTGGGAGTGCTGGCGGTCTTCTGAGCGACCTAAAGCAGCGCCCTCCTAATACGCCTCGTAGCTGATCTCACGCCAAGGGTTGTCCTTGGTGCCCGGCACGGCGATCACCGTGCGGGCCGCGCGCTGCGTTCCCTCGATGCCGGGCCATTCGGCCTCGAGGTCGGTGGCGCCCTCCTTCTTGCGCTCCGAGTAGCTGCCGGCGACCACCGCTGCGGTCAGCGCCTGGACCTGGGGCTTGATCTCCTCCGGATCCTCGGAGAAGAATTCCACCACCATGCTGTTGCGGCCCGGGTAGCAGACGACCAGCTCGTCGGAGTCGAAGTAGATCTCGAGCGGCGCCGCTCCCAGCTTCATCGGCTCGAGGTGGAGCGTCATCCCGGCCGCGCCCTCGCTGAGCCGGACCTCCGCCCAACCGGCGCCCAGCGGTCCCCGCGCCTCGGCTTCGAGCAGATCCTGGATTTCGTCAACCAGATCAGACATCTTTGTCGGTTATACACCTTGCAGCAGAAGTCTTCGCGCAGTTATACGCCGAGCAGCAGATCCAGCGCCAGCATCACCGCCGCTCCGGCTGCGAGGCCCACGCTGGGCCCGAGCCGCCGGCCCCGGTCGGCGAACGCCTGCGGAAGCAGCTCGGCGGCGATCAGGCTCAGCATCGCACCCGCGGCGAAGGCGAAGGAGAACGGCAGCAGCGCGCTCACCTCTTCGACCGCGAGAAAGGCGATGACGGCGCCTACCGGCTGCGGCGCGCTCGTCCCCACCGCCGCCCAGAACTGACGGGCGCGGCCGAACCCCGCCGCCTCCATCGGGATCGCCACGCTGGTCCCCTCGGGGACGTTCTGGATCGCGATCGCGACGATCACGAACAGCCCCAGCCCCGCCCGTTCCGACGCGTACGCGGTCCCCACGGCCAGGCCCTCGGGGAGGCTATGGACGAAGAGGACGGCGAAAACCAGGGCCGAGGTCCGCGCTCCCGGCCCGCTCCGGCCCATGAAAGCGACCTCGGGCCGCAGCCTCCGCCGCGCCGCCCCCAGCAGGACGCCGCCGACGAACAGGCCCCCGAG
This sequence comes from Solirubrobacterales bacterium, assembly GCA_036378275.1. GTDB lineage: Bacteria > Actinomycetota > Thermoleophilia > Solirubrobacterales > 70-9 > VAYN01. The sequence continues at coordinate 11,138 of DASUWV010000109.1, forward strand.
CACCGCCCACACCGACCCTTCTTCGACGGCGGGGATCAGCAGCCCGACGACCGACGCCACCCCCATCACTCCCGCGGCGACGCCGAGGAGGAACGGCGTCAGCGCCTCCGCCCGCCGCCCCAGGAACCAGACCGGGATCGCGCCGAGCCCGGTCGCCAGCGCCGTGCCGCAGGCGGCAAGGAAGAGAACGAGGAGGTCGGGCATCGAGCCCGCACCGTAACGCCGCCGGAACTCAGCAAACCGCTCTCCCACCGGGAATGGAGGGCTGCCATGGCGGCAGCCCTCCTTAATGCCTTCTAGTTGGCCTTGGTCATGGCCACGGGAAGGGTTTGACCGACGTCGATGGTCTTCATTTCGCTCCACCCCCTTTCAGGTTCGTTGAAAGAAACAGACCTATTAACCGGTCAAATAGGGCAAAGGGGGATGGCGGGCGCGCGCTCCGATCTCTTCTCCACAAGGCTGTAGATTGGGAAAACGGTTCTGACCAAGGCCAGGAAGATGAGCGCTCCCGACCCCTCAAAGACCAAGACGCCGACGAAACCTGGGCGGGAGCCCCATTCGATCGAGGCGATCACGCGGAAGGTCGCCAAAGCCGTGGCTCACCCACTTCGGGTGCGCATCCTTGTTGCTCTCAACGAATGCGAAATGGGTCCCGCCGAGTTCACGCGCCGCAATCCAGACGTCGATCTCCGTGACGTAAGCCGGCATTTCCGCCGACTTCGCGACCTTGAATGCATTGAGTTAGTGGGCCGAAGGCCCGGTAGAGGCGGGGAACGACTGTACAAAGCTGTTCGCCGCGCGATGTTCGACTTATCGAGCTGGCAGGCCGTTCCTCCCAAGAGACGCAGCGCGGTAACCGAAGAAGTTGTGTCGACTTACATGCACCGTGTGGCGCAAGCTGCTGAAGCCGGGACTCTTGACGCGCGAGACGAGAGATGGGTCAGCTGGACTGCGCTTTTTTTCGACGATCTCGGCTGGCGAGAGTTCATCGCAGTCATAGAAGGAGTCTTCGCTAGGTCCCTCGAGCTCGGGGTAGAAGCGCCCCTCCGCCTTTCAACTAGCGGCGAGCCGATCATCCCGGTGACCGTCGGCCTCTTCTGCTTCGAGTCCCCCGGTGCGGATGATGTGCCGCATGCCCAGCACCAACCCTCGGCTTCCCCGGGATCGTTTGAGAATTCCTTCCTGGGTCTTCGCTCCCCCAAGGCACTAGCCACTCCTCTCCGGGTCCGGATCCTGGTTGAGTTGAACCGCCGACCGCTCAGCCCCACGGCCTTCCATGCGCAGTTCGGAGGTGGGCCGCTCCAACACGTGTCAGTTGAGTTTCGGAGACTCGAGCAGCTCGGCTGCATTGAGCCGCTCGACCGTAAGAAGTCAGAGGCGGGACCCGGACGACCAGAGCAGGTTTATCGGGCAATTCGGAGATCCCTGTTCGACGAACAGACCTGGAAAGAGCTTCCCCCTTCACTGCGAAACGCTGTAACCAGCATTACGTACACGACCCTCATCGAGCGCCTTGCAGAGTCTGCTCAAGCAGGCCTACTAGACGCACGAGATGATCGTCACCTTACTTGGACGGGGATGAAGTACGACGCCAAAGCGTGGCGAGAGATGCTTCAGATTCTCGCCGAAGCCTTTCAGCTCTCGTTGCGCGTTCATAAGGAATCAGCAGAACGCCGGGCCATTTCAGGGGACCAGGCCATCCCCGTTACGGTGGCGCTCAGCTGCTTTGAGTCGCCGCGCAATGCAGAAGTGACTCCAGAACCAGTCCTTCAACGGTACATCCAGGACAGACCTGTCTGGCCCCGGGACTTTCTCGCATCTGAGCAAGATTCGCCTTGATTCGCAGACAGTTCCTTTCTATCTCCCTGAATTAGTAACAAAAACGGCAGTAGAGATTTGGCCATAGGGCCCTAGACTGCCCCAGCGATCTTAAGTAGTTCAGAAAGGAGCAGCATGAACGAGGGGCCCATGAACAGGCAGCGGGCTTGCAGCGCTGCTGATAAAGCCGGGGTGCTCTGATCGTGGCTCGAAAGCGACGACGGGGCAAGAGGCCTCTCCGGCAGGACAAAGCGGCTAGATCGCCGCAGGAGGCCTTGGTCAAAGGACTCAACCATCCGGTTCGGGTCAAGGCGCTCACAATCTTGTCCGAACGGACTGCGAGTCCCAAGGAAATATCCGAGCAACTCGATATTCCTCTCAGCAATGCCAGCTATCACGTCCGAGTGCTGGACGAACTCGGCCTGATCGAAGTCGTCGAAGAGGAACGGGTCCGGGGATCAGTGGCGCATTTCTATCGAGTGGTCGATCAGGTCTTGATCGACAACCCCAACTGGAAGAGCCTTGATCCACGAGTACGCAGCGCCATCTCGGGGCACTTGCTCGAATGCTTGATAAGCGATGCGGCGAGTTCTCTCGCAGCCGAAGTCTTCGACAGACGCGACGATCGTCATGTTAGTCGCACTCCGCTAAAACTTGACGAGAAGGGATGGCGGAGCGTGTGCCGGATCCAAGCCCAAGCGGTCGACAGCATTCTGAAAGAGCAAGCGGCAGCTATCGAACGATTGAACGACTCCGGAGGCACTGCAATACACGCCATAGTCGGAATGGTGTGCTTTGAGGTATTGCCAGGTACGGACAAATAGGAATTCGAATTCTCGTTTAGCACTGTTCCCGACATCCGTCCAGCTTCCCGAATCCGGCGCTAGGGTGCCCCGCTTCAAATGCCTCACCCGGTTGTGAGGTCTCGTCCGATCGACTAGATGCGAAGGGGGAAGTTGATGAGCAGGGCTACTGGCCGGCAGGTGCCGGCGTTGGTTGTCGCCGTTCTGGCTTTGGTGGCGGCGCTGGGAGGCACCGTTTATGCCGCCGGGAAGATCAATGGGCATGCGATCAAGGTGAAGTCGCTGCCGGGGAATCGGCTGGCGGTGCATTCGGTGCCGGCGAACCGGTTGAAGCCGGGAGCGATCTCTGCGGCGCAGCTGGTGCCGGGGTCGATCCAGGGCGACCGGCTGGTGCCGGGGTCGGTGACCGGACTGGAGGTCGACGTGTCGACGCTTGGGCAGGTGCCCTCCGCCATCCACGCCGACAACGCCGAGTCGGCCAAGGACGCGGAGACCGCTCTGCGGGCGGCAACCGCCGAAAACGCCGACCGGATCAACGGCTACGAAGCCGGCTGCAGGCCGGGCACCGTGCTCTTCGCCGGCGATTGCTGGCAGACGACGTCCAGCAGCACGGCTTTGACGCCGGCTAACGCCGCCTCATCGTGTGCAAACGAAGGCGGCGAGCTGCCTGATCCGTTGCTCTTGGCGGCGTTCTCTCAGCGGCCCGGGATCACGATCGCCGGTGGGAATGAGTGGACGGATACCGTCACTAATGTGTCCGGTCCGGGCATCTACGCAGTTGTGACGGTTTCTTCGTCGGCAACTGTCGACTCCGAAATCTCTAGCGACACCAAAAAATTCCGCTGCGTCCTCCCGCTCGTCGGCTGACGCCGCACCGGTGCGGGGCGGCGACTCGGCCGCCCCACCGGCCGCGCTCTCCCTCCACCTTCGGCCCCCTGCTTCGCGCAGAAAATGGTCGGAGAGCTGGTCGCGTCGGCTTTCGTGACGGCGGGCCTGTCGGTTCCCGCTGTCGTTCCCGATTACGCGCTGCGCGCAGTAGCGCTGTACCGGCTGGAGGTGGGCGGCGCCTGCTTCGCGATCGTCTATCTGCTGGGGATCGCCTTCTTCCTGGCGCTGGACGGCAGGGGCTTCGTCGAGTTCGGAACGCGAGGGCTGAAGGCTGAGCAGATCGTCAGGGAAGTGGGCGACGAGCAGGAAGTTACCCTTGCGGAGCATCTGATGTCTATTGGCAACACGCGGGAGAATCTGAGAGCCCTGGAAGCAGCGCTGAAGGACGTGATCGAGGACAAGGCTGTGCACGAAAGACGACCGAAGAGCCCGGGAGAAAGGAGATCCGCCGATGAAGGAGCAAAAAGGAAGTAGAAAAGAGGAGATGTCGGCAGCGGAGTGGTTCGTCTCCCCCGAGGGGACGCGGGAACGCGAAGAACGAAATCGGGTGGCGGACGAAGCCCTTGAATCCGCGGCACGCCACCTGGCGCGGGCCAAACGCCTCCGCAGAAGCCTGAGGCGCTAGCCCTCTGCCTCGAGCAGGCGGCGGTAGTAGCGGTAGTCGCGGCGGTCGGGGCGAAGGTTGGCGGCGAGGGCGAGGTGGTGGCGGGCGCGGCGCTTTTGGCCGGTCTTGCTGAGGGCGCGGCCGAGGCAGAAGTGGGCGAAATCGTTGACCGGGTGGGTCTCGACCACGGCCTCGAACTCGACCGCGGCGGGGGCGAAGCGGCCGGCGCGGAAGTATGCGCGGCCGAGGGCCTCGCGGATCGAGCTCTTCTCCGGGTCGCGGCGGGCGGCCTCGGCCAGCGGTTCGGTCGCGTGCTCGAAGTCGCCGTCCTCGAGCAGCTCGAGGCCGCGGCGGTAGAGCGTGTAGGTGGGCTCGGGAGCGCCCTCGTTGGCCATGAGCCTAGTGTTGCAGGCGCGTAAAGCGGGAAACGCGCCCGCCGTTGCAGCCGCAAACGGGCGGACCCGTGAAATCACCCTGCTAAATTAGGTAAACGAGTTTGGCAGCAACACTCCCGCGCCGGCTCGTTCCCATCTATGAGTGTGCTTACCGCGAAGAAATGGACCTGCGACGAATGCGGGGTGACCGTCAGCCGCGTCGGCGGCGAGAAGGTCGAGCTGCCCGAGAGCTGGGACGCCACCAAGGAAGGGACGTACTGCCTGCTCTGCCGTCGTGAGCGCGCCGCCCAGGCCGCCCTCGACAACGCCCCCAAGGACAGCGGGCTCGAGGACCGGGCCAAGCTGCGCCGCGCCGCCCTGGTCGAGTTCGAGGTCCGCCGCCGCCCCAACCACGGCAACGGCGAGATCGCCAAAGCCTGCCGCTCCTCGGTGGCCGCCGTGGTCGCCGCGCGCAAACGCTTGAAGATCCCGGCGCCGCAGTAGCGCATCGGATTTTCTGCACACCCTGGTGTGGCGAAAGTCGGCTGCGCCGCTACACCCGCGTGCGCTGGGCCAGGTCAGTGAGCAGCCCGTCCATCCCGCCCTTGGCGTGGACGCGGCGCTGGCGGTCGGCGCCGTTGCCGGCGGCGAGGATGCGTTCGATCTCCTCGAGGGCGCCGGCGCCGCCGAGGTCCTCGGCGTAGGGGCGCGCCTGCTCGAGGGTGGCGTGGCCGGCCTCGGCCGCGGGGGCCGCGGTGCTCTCGTCGATCATCAGCCGCGCCTCGAGGCCGTAGCGCTCGGCCTGGAAGTAGGACTCCTCGATCGCCTCGCGGGTGAGGCCGGGGGCGCCGGGGCGGTCGATCTCCTTCGCCGCCAGGGCCTGGATCAGGGCGGCGATCGCGGCGTTCTGCTCGGGCCGCGGCTGCACGTCCATCCCCCGCACCTCGACCGTGCCGAGATTGGGGTGCGGCCGCACGTCCCACCAGATGTAGGTGTAGTCGTCGACCCCGGCGGCGGCGATCAGCTGGTCGGCGACACGGAGGAAGTCCTCGTAGTCGCGGAAGGCGCGCGGCAGCTCGAAGCGCGGGTAGCTGCGGACGGCGGCGGCGCGGGCGCTGGCGAGGCCGGTGTCGGCGCCGTCGCGGAAGGGCGAGTTGGCGGTCAGCGCCGCCAGCAGCGGCAGGTGGTGGCGCATCGCGTTGGCGACGGCGACGGCGGTTTCGGGATCGGGCATGCCGACGTGGACGTGCAGCCCGCACGGCGGCGTCGCCAGCAGGCTGGCGAGGTCCTTCTTCACCGTCTCGTAGCGCGCTTTCTCGACCAGCTCCGGCTCGCCGGCGTCGGCCGGGTAGACGCCGGAGCCCATCAGCCGGGCGCCGGTGGCGGTGGTCGCCCGCCGCACCTCGGTCAGCTCGCGCGCCGCCTGGCCGGCGTCGAGGCAGACCCCGGTCTTGAGCTCGATCTGGGTCGCGAAGATCTCGGTCGAGACGCTCGGGCGCTGCTCCTCGCCGATCTCGTCGAGCACCTTCTGCGCGGCGGCGACCAAGCCGCAACCGGCGTCAACGAGCAGAAGCTCCTCCTCGACCCCGATCGTCAGCGGCGTCGAGGAGCCGAACTTGTGCTCGGCGCGGGCTGCCTCTCGCTTCGCTTCCACCGCTGCGTCACCTTTGGACGAGGTCCCCATTCTGTCGGCGAGCTACCCCGGCCCCGAGCTTCTTTAACCCCCTCATATCCTGACCGGGTGAGGGCTCCAGGGAAACTCCGTGTCCTGCGGGAGCCCGCCTACCGGCAGCTCTGGATCGGGCGCACGACGTCGCTCGTCGGCGACGGGCTCGCGCCGGTCGCCCTCGCCTTCGCCGTCCTCGACCTGACCGGCTCGGCGACCGACCTCGGCATCATCTTCGCCGCCCACAGCTTCGTCCTGATCGCCCTGGTCCTGGTCGGCGGCGTCGTCGCCGACCGGATCTCGCCGCGCCTGGCGATGCTCGGCGCCGACCTCACCCGCACCGTCTCGATGGGGCTGATCGCGGCGCTCCTGCTGACCGGGGTCGCGGAGATCTGGGAGCTGGCGCTGCTCTACGCGATCGACGGCGCCGCCACCGCCTTCTTCAACCCGGCCTCGGACGCGATCGTGCCCCAGCTCGTCCCCGTCCACCGCCTGCAGGAGGCGAACGCCCTGCTCAACTTCTCGCGCTGGGCCGGCAAAGTCGCCGGGCCGGCGCTGGCGGGGGTGCTGCTGGCGCTGGGGTCGCCCGGCGCGGCGCTGGCGGGCGATGCCGCCACCTTCGCCGTCAGCGCCGCCTGCCTCTGGCGGCTGAGGGTGCCGGGCGGGCGCGCGGTGCGCGAGGAGCAGGACTTCCTGGCCGACCTGCGGCACGGCTGGCGCGAATTCTCGACCCGGACCTGGGTAGTCGTGATCGTCGCCTCGGCGGCGATCACCAACGCGATCTTCACGCCGGTCTTCCAGGTGCTGGGCCCGGCCGTCGCCCGCGACTCCCTCGGAGGCTCCAGCTCCTGGGCGCTGATCGTCGCGCTCTTCGGCGTCGGCGGCCTCCTCGGCGGGGCCATGACCCTCTCGATCCGCCCGCGCCGGCCGCTGCTCGTCAGCGAGAGCATCGGCCTCCTCTTCGCCATCCCGATCGCCCTGCTCGCGATCCCCGCCCACACGATCGTCATCGCCGCCGGTGCGCTGATCTCCGGCACCGCGGCCAGCCTCGCGGAGATCCTCTACCTGACCGCGGTCGCGCAGAAGATCCCGCGCCACTCGCTCTCGCGGGTGATGGCCTACGACTGGTTCGGCTCCCTCGCCCTGGAGCCCCTCGGGCTGGCGCTGGTCGGCCCGCTGGCCGTCGCGATCGGCATCCCGACCACCCTCTGGCTCGGCGCCGCCACTATCACCGCCTGCATCTTCGCCGCCCTCCTCGTCCCCAGCGTCCGCCGCCTCGAAGTCGACGTGACCGAGCCGGTCCCCACGCCCCCGCCGCGCCCGGTCGAGGCAGGGGACTAGCTGTCCTGGAACGGCCGCTGCGCGCGAGACGCGGCCTCGATAATCGGCGCAGCCTCAAGGGAAGTGCGAGTCAGCGGGATGTCGGCCGCCGGCCACTCGCAGACGAGATCGAATGAGCCGGCGGGCGGTAGCGGCCAGACCCAGAACTCCTGCGACCACGTTCCTTCCGTCGAGCCACCTCCGGTCTCGTCCATGACGGGAGCCTGGGGTCGTTTTCCTCGAAGGCCCTCCAACCTTGCCTCCGCCGACGCTCCCGTGTTGGTCACCTTGGACCCGTCGGAGAACTCAAAGCCGAGGCGCAATAGCTCAGGCGTGAGCTCTACGCTTTCATGAATTCTCATCCGGTGCTCAATGCCGAACGGGTCAAGCTCGTTTTCCTCGTCTTTGGCGATGACCCGAACCTCGAACTCGAAGCCAGCGGCGTAGACCCAGAACCCGCTGACGTAGATCGCAACCTCGTTCGTCTGCGCCACCATCCGCTCCACCGGAACGACGCTGGGCAGTTCGCCCCGCTCCGGCCCCATCCACTCCTCGTGCGGGACCATTTCGGCCGTGAACCTGGCAGGCGGCGGCTCAAAGAAATCGCTCACGCAAGTCACCCTATCTACGGAGCGAAAGCGAACGGTCAATTGTCCCACCTCATGGGTGGAAAATCGACCGCTCGCCGATCTAGAGCGTGCGCAGGACCGCTTCGGCGGCGTTGTAGCCGCAGATGCCGTGGGCGCCGGCGCCGGGTGGGGTGGCGGCGGAGCAGATGAAGACGCCGGGGATGCCGGTGGAGTAGGGGCTCGGAGTGAGACGAGGGCGGAAAAGGAGCTGGCGGGCGTTGTTCGCGCCGCTGGCGATGTCGCCTTCGACCATGTTGGCATTGGCCGCCTCGAGGGCGGCGGGGGCGGTGACGGAACGGGCGACGATCCGCTCGCGCAGGCCCGGGGCGAAGCGTTCGACCTGGTCGAGGATCGGCTCGGTGGCATCGCCGGGATAGCCGCGGGGGACGTGGGCGTAGATCCAGACCGGATGGAGGTTGCCTTTGGAGCGGCCGGCGTCGGCGAGGTACTGCTGGCCGACGAGGGTGAAGGGGCGCTCGGGCATGCGGCCGCGGTTGATGTCGCGCTCGGCTGCGGCCATGGCGGCGAAGCTGCCGGCGACGTGAACCGTGCCGGCACGCCGAGCCGGCCCGTATTCCCAGGGCACCCCGCCCTCAACCGCCAGGTCGAGCTTGAAGGCGGACGGCCCGAAGCGGTAGCGGCGGTAGGCGCGGGCGACCCGGGACGGCAGCCGCTCTCCGGCCAGCTCCAGCACTCCGCGCGGCGAGAGGTCGAGGACGACGGCGTCGGCCCGCGGCAGCTCGTCGAGGGAGCGCACCCGCCGCCCGGTCTCGATCCGCCCGCCGTGCTCCCGCAGGGAAGCGGCGTAGGCCGCCGCGATCGCCTGCGACCCCCCCCTTGCCACCGGCCAGCCGTGAGCGTGGCCGGCGCTGACCAGCGCCACGCCGATCGCCGCGCTGAACGGGCGGTCGAGCCGGTTGAAGGAGTGGGCCGCGACGCCGCCGAAAAGCGCTGCCGCCTCCGGGGCGCCGAGCAGCCGCGCCAGCGCCCTCGCCGGCAGCGCCGAGGGGAGGCCGAAGGCAGCCAGTCGCAGCGGATGGCGCGGCATCCTCAGAAGCGGCTGATAGACGTCCTCGACCAGGGACTCATAGCCACGGGCCGAGCGGCCGAAGATCCGCTTCCAGGCGCGCCCGCCCTCGCCCAGCCCGGCAGAGGTCGCCTCGATCGAGCGCAGCATCGACGCTCCCCCACCCCCCTCCAGCGGATGCGCCAGGTCAACTTCCGGCCACAGCCACTCCAGCCCGTGGCGCTCGAGCTCGAGCGAGGTCACCGCCGGCGAGGCCACGGCCATCGGGTGAAAGGCGCTGCACTCGTCGTGCAGCAGCCCGGGCACCGTCAGCTCCGAGCTGCGGGTGCCGCCGCCGATGCGGGTCTCGGCCTCGATCACCGTCACCTCCACCCCGCGACTGGCGAGGAGGGCGGCGCAGGCGAGCCCGTTGGGCCCCGAGCCGACGACGATCGCGCTGCTCACGAACGCACTTCTTCCCGGTATGCGGGAACAAAGGCGTTTTCACGCTGGATCGGGAATGCTGCCGCGTCCTCGTCCCCGAGCCAGGGCTGGCGGCAGGTCATGTCGGCGACGTCGACCCAGCCCTCCTCGACCAGCCCTGCCGCCGCGTCCCAGATCCGGTAGCGCTGCCGCTGCACCTGGGCCGGCTGGCTCTCCAGCGTCACCACCCGCAGCTCCCCCGGCGCGAACCGGCAGCGCTCCTGCACCGCCGCCAGCAGCCGCTGGTCGTGGAAGTGGCCGTCGCCGAAGTTGTAGCCGAGGACGACGCCCGCGACGAGCTCCCCCTCGCGCACGTCGTAGGCGTCCACGTCCTCGACCGCCCGCGCCGTCAGCGCGTTCAGCGCCCGGCCGTGCGAGTGCATCGAACGGAAGGCGAGGCCTTTGTAGAGGAGGACGTCGATCAGCTCCGGCTCGTAGAACTTCTTCAGCTGCTCGCCGACGATCGGCGCCGCCTTGACGATGCCGCGGTCGAGCTTCGCCTCCGCCTCGGTGTCGCGCCGGAACAGCCACTGGCTGGTCGCCCAGTTGCCGGCGTAATAGCGCATCGAGGGCAGGAAGCTGACGAGGTCCGGCCGCAGGTTCCCCAGGACCGGGAGGCCGACGCAGGTCACCGCCAGGATCGCGAGCAGCAGCGAGTCGTCGAGCGTCGACCAGGGCACGCTCCCGTAATGGCCGAAGAGGAACAGCAGGCCGAAGATCATGAAGACGTTCCACTCCAGCGGCACCGCCAGCGGGAACGTCGAGAGGATGTGGGCGTGGAAGACCACCATCCCGGCAACGGCGAGGGTCTGGACGATGCCGCCGCTGGAGAGGATCAGGACCAGCGGCAGGGTGAACTCCATCACCGTGCCGAAGTGGGCGATCGCCGCCCCCAGCCGCGAGGGCAGCAGGTCGTCGGGGTGGCGGGTGTAGAGGCGCCGCTTGATCGCCCGCGAGCGGTTCCAGGGCGTGTTGCTGATCATCACCGTGACCACGAACGGGAAGTGGCGGTTCAGCTTCGAGCTCGCGGCGCCCCACCAGATGCAGAAGAAGACGAGCTGCGCCGCGATCACCAGGTTGGTCAGCGGGAAGAGGAAGATCAGCGAGAGGTTGCCGTAGACCTCGGCCCGCGCCGCCAGGAACGGGACCTTGTCGCGCAGGCCGAGCGCGGCGAGGATCGCCAGGAGCACCCCGACCGCGACGGGGTCGAGGCGCGCCGCCGCGCCGCCGACCCACGCTGCGCTGCCAGCGACCCCGCCCGAGAGCAGGTTGAACAAGAGAGCCGCCAGCAGCGCTCCATATAAGGAGACGTCGAGCCAGGTGCGGGTCGTTCCCCGCGTGCCCGGCACCCGCTCGGGCCAGGGCGGCAGCCGCGTCGTCCCCGGCCGCAGCCAGTAGAGGAAGCCGCCGACCATCGGGCTGAAGCGCAGCGTCAGCGGCAGCGAGCCGGCGCCCAGCCCCAGCACCTCCCAGAGCATGGTCCAGACGACCGCCTTCTCGAAGACGATCGGCTCGGTCCAGTGCGGCCAGCCGCTCGTCGCCTCGATCAGCAGGAAGCCGAGCCCGGCGTAGGCGAGGACCTTGAAGACGTACAGGAAGTAGACGGCGACCGGCGTCCCGAACCCGTTCAGCGCCCAGTCCTGGGCCAGCGGCTTGATCCGCTCCAGGTGCGGGAGGCGCCGCCACTCGGCGACCTCGAACGGCGGCGGCGCTGGATCCAGCAGACCCATTCGTCTAACCGTCTCGACTGATCCTCAAGTCGGTGCTCCCCATGCCGATGACTCTATGTCTTGTCCACCGAGCAGCCAACCTCCTCGCCGCCGCCCGGCGCGCAGCCGCTCTGGGGAAGCCAGGCTGGCGCTCGCGCGCCGATGTCGCCAAACTCTCTCGATGTGAGAGTAAGTCGGCACGGCACCGGCGGCGACCTCGAGCCGCTTTCGCGGCGCGCCCTGCAAGCGGCCGGCGTCCTCTCGCTGCTGCTGATCCTCGTCGTCCTCAACTCGCTCCTTAACGGCGGCGAAAGCGAAAGCCCGTTCAACCCGAATCCGGTCGCAGCGGCGGCGGAACGGACCGAGGAAGTCCCGGGCATGCGGATGAACTTGACGGTGCAGGTCCGCAGCGAATCGAGCCCCCCGGTCACCATCGCCGGCAAAGGCGTCTACAACGGCGAGGACAACCTCGCCGAAATCGCCTACAGCGGGACCGTGCAGGGAAAACCGATGAACTTCGACGCAGTCCTCAGCGGAGACGCCTGGTACTTCCGCTATCCCCAGCTCGCCGACAAAATGCCCGAAGGCAAGGAATGGATCAAGCTCGAAGGCTTTCCGGGACAGAAGGACGAGAGCACGCCTGGGGTCGGCAGCCCGGACGAATCGCTGCGGATGCTGCGCACCACCGGTTCCGTGCGGCGGCTCGGCGTTGCGAAGATCGGCCAGGTGCGGACCACCCGCTACCGGGTGACGATGACCCCTGCCGGACTAGTGGAAGGGCTGCATGCCCAAGGTAAGGACGAACTCGCAGAACAGGTCGAAAAGGTCGAGTCGCAGATGGTCGGCCCGGTGCACGCCGAAGTGTTCATCACCCCGGGCGGGATGCTGCGCCGGATGCGGACGCTGTCGGCGCAGCAGGTCGACGGCAAGGTGGTGAGCACCGAAATCCGCGCTGACCTCTTCGACTTCGGCATCCACCCCGATATCCAGATTCCGGACGACTCCCAGGTCCTCGACTTGGGATCGGAGTTCAAGGAAAAACTGGAAGCGCTCGGCCAGGCCGGCTAACCCGGCCGGCGAATTCGATGCGGCTCAGGATGGGTAGCGTCCCTGTCGATGGCTCACGCCCACACCCACGCCCACGGCCATAGCCACGGCCTCGTCGATCCCTCGATCAAACGCTCGCGGGAGGGGATCCGGGCGGTCCTCCTCTCGCTCCTGGTCCTCGGGCTGGCGGCGGTGGCGCAGGTTGCGATCTTCGCCGCCACCGGCAGCATCGCCCTGCTCGCCGACCTGATCCACAACTTCGGCGACGCCGCCACCGCGATCCCGGTCGGGATCGCCTTCGCCCTGCGCTCGGAACGGGCCGAGCGGATCGCCGGCTACTTCGTCGTGCTGGCGATCTTCGTCTCCGCCTGCGTCGCCGGCGTCGAGGCGATCCGGCGCCTGATCCACCCCGAGCACGTCGATCACCTGCTCGCCCTCGCCGGAGCCGGCCTGCTCGGCTGGGCCGGCAACGCCCTCGCCGCCCGCATCCGCACCAGCGCCGGCGAACGCCTCGACAGCCCGGCGCTGATCGCCGACGGCGAACACGCCCGCGCCGACGCCTACGTCAGCCTCGCCGTCGTCGCCAGCGCCGCCTGCGTCGCCCTCGGCCTCACCGTTGCCGACCCGCTGATCGGCCTCGCGATCACCGCCGTGATCCTGAAGATCACCTGGGACTCATGGCACACGGTGCGCGGCCACCCGCACCACCATCACCACTGAGGGAACCCGCGCCGAGCGCGCTCTCGTCGCGCCCCTCCGGTCGCCAGGTGCGGAGCCTCCTGACTGCATTAGGGCGCGCTTAGGTTCGCCAGCCATATTCCCGCTCCTCTTGTTGCGCGTCGAACGCCATCGTCTGGGGCCGCGCCTGTTCGTGCTGGGGCGGCGGGTCCACGAGTGCCACGCCGGGATCGTCCTCGGCGGCGTCGCCATGCTGGCCCTCTTCGCCGAGTGGCCGCTGCCGCGCCTGCCGGTGCTCGCCGTACTCCTGGTCGGGCTGTGGATGCTCTGGAAGGACTGGCGGGACCTCTTCCCGCATCTGCGCGACAGCGTCGCCTGGAGCGCGGGCATGCACCGCCCTCCCGCTCCCCTGCGCAGCCGCCGGTCGGGGCACTGGCTGGCGCCGCTGGCAGGCGCGTGCACGGTCGCGATGGGCGTCGTCAACGTCACCTCGGCCCTGACCCCGAACCTGCACGCCCGGATGCAGGTGCTGCTGGAACTGGTGCCGCGCGAAGTGCCGGTGGCGGCGCACGCGCTCGCGCTCTCCGCCGGCGTCGCTCTGACGATCCTCGGGATCTACCTGATGCGCCGCCGCCGGCGCGCCTGGGGGCTGGCGGTCGCGACGCTCCTGGTCGCGGGGGCGCTCAACATGCTGAAGGGGCTCGACGTCGAGGAGGCGCTGGCCTGCTGGGGGCTGGCGGCGGTGCTGGTCTGGGGCCGGGGCGCCTTCGTCGTCCTCCACGACGACGCCGGCTGGCGCGGCCCGCTGCTGCGCAGCGCCGGGATCGCCGTCTCCGTGCTCGGGATCAGCATCGCGACCTTGATGGCCGCCTCCCACTGGGGGCACCCGGGCCTCAACCCCGCCCGCGCCGCGGCGGAGCTGGAGGCGATCCTGGCCCTCTCCTCCGGGCCGGTCGCCTACCGCGACCCCTTCGAGTGGGTTCCGGCTTCGCTGGTCCTGCTCTGGAGCGGTGGCGCGCTCGCCGTCGCCTGGCAGCTGTTCCGCCCGCTGGCGCGACCGCGCGGCCTTCCGCCCGACGGGCTGCGGCCGCTGGCGCGCGACCTGGTCGAGTCGCACGGCAGCGACACCCTCAGCTTCTTCAAGCTGCGCGCCGACAAGCACCACTTCTTCGATCGCTCCCACCGCGCCTTCGTCGGCTACCGGATCGAGGCCGGGACGCTGCTCGTCTCGGGCGATCCCGTCGGGCCGCCGGACGCGCTGCCGGGCCTGCTCCGCGAGCTCTGCGGCTTCGCCGAGTCGCGGGGGCTGTCGATCGGCGTGGTCGGCGCCAGCGAGGAGTTCGCCGCGCTGGCCGCCGGCGCCGGCCTCGCCTCCTTCTACATCGGCGACGAGGCGATCGTCGACCTCGCCTCCTTCTCGCTGGAGGGGCGGGCGATCCGCAAGGTGCGCCAGGCGGTGACGCGGGCGCGCAAGGCCGGCTTCACGGTCGCGCTGCGAACGATGGGCGAGCTCTCGGAGGACGAGCTGCTGGGTCTCGAGGAGGTCTCCAACCGCTGGCGCGGCGAGGAGCCGGAGCGCGGCTTCTCGATGGCGATCGACAGCCTCCGCGGCGAGCACCTGCGCGAGAGCTTCGTCGCCGTCGCCCGAGACGCCGACGGCCACCCCCGCGGCTTCCTCCATTTCGCCCCCTGCTACGGACGCCCGGCCGTTTCCCTGGGGCTGATGAGGCGCGACCGCGCCAGCGTCAACGGCCTGACCGAGTTCCTCGTCGTCAGCTCGATCGAGCTGCTGCGCGACCGGGGGATCGAGGAGATGTCGCTCAACTTCGCCGCCTTCGCCCGCCTCCTGCGCGAGCCGGGCAACCTCTTCGAACGGACCCTCGGCCGCCTCGTGGCCCTCGCCAACCCCTACTTCCAGATCGAGAGCCTCTACCGCTTCAACGCCAAGTTCTCGCCCCGCTGGCAGCCCCGCTACCTCCTCTACGAGCGCAGCCCCTGGGGCTTCGCCCGAACCGGGCTGGCGGCGATGTTCGCCGAGGGACAGCTGCCCATGCTCAGCCTCCGCGGAGCCGAGACCGCTCGGGGGCGGTAGCCCCCAGGTCCAGTACCGTCACCGGGACTTGGTCGTTTCGGCCTGCTCGCGGCCTATCCTTGAAGGCCGTGGAGCCCGCAACCGCCAATCGGTTGAACGCAGCGCAGCTCACCGAGGGCGAGCGCCGGACGATCGAGCGCTTCGTATCGCGTCTGGGCACCGAGCTAGGCGACGACCTACGTGGTCTCTGGCTTTATGGCTCCCGCGCTCGTGGGACGGCCCACCCGGAGTCCGACGTCGACCTGCTCGTGATCGCCGAGGGCGGCCGTGATCGTTATGGGCGAATCGCCGGCGATCTCAGCGAAGCAGCCGCATTGGCGGAGGGCGAGAGCCCCTTCAACTACTCGGTCCACGTCCACGATCCGGAGTGGCTGAAAGAGCGTCGCGAGATCGAGTCCTTCTTCATCCAAGAGGTCGACCGCGACAAGATCGTCCTCGCCGGGAGCGCGCTGGATTGAGTCCCCGATCCGAGGAGTTCATGCAACAGGCCCGCGACCGCCTGGCCGATGCCGAGGCGATTCTCGGGACCGCGCATCCCGCAGTCGTAGTCAGCGCCGCCTATTACGGGATGCTCTACGCAGCCCGAGCTGCCCTCTCCGAGCGAGGCGAGTTCGCCAAGACCCACAGCGGCACCTGGACGCTGTTCAGCCAGGTCTTCGTTGCGCCCGGCGAGTTCGACAAGCGGCTGAGCGCCCTTGCTCGCCGCGCCAAGGACGTTCGCGAGGAAGGCGACTACGAGGCCGCACCGGCCAGCCCCGAGGAAGCCGCCGAATTCGTCAAAGGTACCGCCGAATTCATCGCCGCGATCGAACAGCTGCTGGTGGGTTGAGGCTTGGGCAAGAGTGACGCGGCGTATTCACTTGCGATGGTGCAGCACTGCCGCCGATGTCCCTGGCTCGCCCCTCCAACCTTCATTCGTCTTGGGTAATCCTTCATGATCCACCGATCAGCAGCCCGAGTCCGGATCGATGGACGCCTGAGTCCGCAACGCAGCTCGCCCGACGTGCCTGTCTGACGCAGAACCTTCCGGCCCGCGATCTCGTGCTTATCCGCTTCGGGACGAATGCCGTCTTCGAGGTTGCGGGAGCCGACCTCGCACTGCGTCTGCGACGTCCTGGAACCCCGCTGGAGGAGATAGTGAGGCAGGTAAATCTGGCCGTTTGGCTGGCGAAAAAGAGCTTCCCGGTGAATCGTCCCGCACAAGGGTTTGATGTTCTGCACGAGGGTCTTGACGGTGCCACCGCTTCTTTTTGGGAGTGGATAGACGAGGATCCTCGAAGACACGCTGACGTCGCAGAGTTGGGAGAGCTGCTGCGGGACCTGCACGTTCAACTCGATCGATATCCCAAGGTCGATGACTTCCCTCTCTGGAGCCCTTTCCACGAGATCGAGCACCGGATACAGGTCGTCGAGCGGAATCCCGACAATTGGCCAGGTCCTTCACGGCTCAAGCTTCTGCGGCAATGGTCCCGAGAGACCTCAGCAGATCTGACCGAGGTCGATTGGCGACTTACGACCGGCTTAGTGCATGGTGACGCGCATGTCGGGAACGTACTTACGGCGAAGACCGGGGATAACCTTCTGATCGATCTCGATGCCGTCTCCCGGGGCCACCGGGAGTGGGATCTGGTGCCGACTGCCGTCTCGCAGTTGCGCTTTCGAGCCGATCCCGCCTCGATCGAGGACTTCACCGCTGCGTATGGCTTTGATCTACTGGCGTGGAGCGGCTGGCCAGCGCTGAGGCGGTTGCGCGAGCTGTACATGACGAGCTGGCTGATGTCGGTGGCGAACAGTCGCGCAAGACAAGAAGAGGTGGAGCATCGGATGAGGTGTCTCGCCGAGGGCGACGAGCAGGCGACCTGGAACCCCGTTTGAACATGGGCTCCACCTCTCTCCAGGCCGACGGCGTTACCAACCGTCCCAACCACCGCCTGACGACGCTCTACTCGCTCAAGTTCAGCCGGGCCGAGGTCGCCCAACTCGATTCTCAGATTGAGGAGGAAGCCCATATTGCCAGCCATCTCCGCTTCGGGCGCCTCGCCGTGCACTACCGGACAGCGGGCGAGCAGTTTCCGAAGGTGCTTGTCTCCGGTGACATCGCGGCTCCTTGCGAAGGGCCTCGCAATGCAGGCTCGCTGCAGATCGAAAGGGCCCGGCTGTGGCTGTTCAGGGTGCCTCACGGGGGGCTTGTAGCTGGAATGACGCTGGACTTCGCCGGCCCTCTCGCCGAGTCGGTCCCGCTGCTTGAGGATGCCTATTACGGCGTGATCACGATCGGCTCGGGTTCCCTGCTCGATGCCCTGCGGGGGTCAGCCGGAGACCGCTTGGCGCCACTCATGGAGACGGCCCGGATCGGAGGTCATGGCCACCAGCTGCTTTTCGTCCCGGATTCCTGCCAGGACCTGGTTGAAAGCGACGGGATGAGTAAACGACAGGTCAACCACGACCTGGTGCGCCGACTGATCTACCGCTACGACGTGCCCTACCGGCCGGACTCCGGTCTCGTCGTCTTCCCCCCTGAGACGAACCGCCGCATGCGGGCACTTGCCGCGTGCGGTCCCTACTTCACCGTCCTCGCCTCCCAGCAAGACTATGTCGAGAACTGCGCTCTTGTGACGGCGGTTCAGTTGGTCGGAGCTGCTGATCTTCTGGCGGCTACCAGAGCCGAGGCTTTCGAAACCCTCTCCGCCCTCCGGTCTCTACAGACCAGCGTGGACGAGACGAGTCAGATCGAACATCGTCAGATTCGGCGCCGGCTGGCGCGACTTTCGGAGCGCGTGGGTCGCCTTGAGCTCGACCTCAGCTTCGGCGTGGAGGCCCATCAGGAGGTTGCCGCCCTGGTGCCCTCGCTGAGGGTCAGCGACCTGCATAGGCAACTCTTCGACTCGGCGGCCATTCCGGACCAGAGCCGCAGCATCGACCAGATCCTGCAACGGCTCGGCCGCGCCATCGCAGCCGAGTCGACCTCTGTGATCGCCGCCGAGCGGAATCGCGACGAAAGGCGACGCCTTGCCTGGGGCGTTGCCATCGGGTTCGCATCCTTCATCGCGATCCCACTGACCCTGATCTTCGGATTCTTCGCTCTCGCCACCTCCGATGTCTCCCCTCATAGCTCACTCTTCGACCTCGGGCGCTACAAGTGGTTCTACGCAACTATTGCCGGGGTAATGGTCATCACCCTCTGCCTTTCTTTGGCCGCATGGTGGTCTAGGCGCGACTACGACTAGTGAAACGATGATCGAATCCCCCGAACCTCCCGCCAGACGAGCCGTTGCCGTGGTCGGCGGCGGCATCATCGGGCTCTGCCTGGCGGAGGCGCTTGCCGAGCAGGGAATATCGCTGTGGTGCTTTGAGGAGGGCACAGTTGGCAGCGGCCAGTCAGGCGGGGTAACCCGCATCTTCAGACACCGCCACGAGCGCTCTCGACTCGTCAAGCTCGCTCTGCGGGCGCGCTCGAGCTGGATCAGCCTGGGAGAGCGGCTCGGCGAGCGATTGATCGGGGACGAGGGGGTTCTGATTCTGACCGCCGAGGACGAGGCACCCCGCCTGGAGCAGCTCGGAGTCTCCGTGGAAGATCTTTCTTGGCAAGACGCGTCGGAAAGGATGCCAATCGGGGAAGCATCCCATGGAAGATCCCATGCGGTTTTCGAGCGCCACGGCGGCGCGATCCGCGCTCGGCACGCAATCGAGGCTCTGAACCGAACCGCGAGTCACTCGATGGTCAACGCCAAGGTCCACGGGATCGAGCAGAACGGCTCCGTCGCGACCATCTTCGCATCAAACGGGATCTACGAAGTAGACGAGGTGTTCGTGGCCGCCGGGGCCGGAACGGCGCAACTGGCCAAAGCCGGGGGGTTCGCGATACCTGAGCGGCGTGCCTGCCATCTCCGCCTCACTTTCGAGTCCAGGATTGCAAGCACACTGCCGTGTCTCCTCGACAAGAGCAAGGAGTTTGGCGAGGTGGCGTATGGATCGCCCACTCCAGACGGTCGGGGGTATGCGATAGGAATCAGCAGCGAGGACGGAGCGGTGCAGACTTCTAATTCCGAAGCGCCCGATGCCGCAAGCCTGCACAAGATCGAATCGCGCATCGAAGCCTATGCCGAGAGGCTTCTGCCGACGGTGCTCGGTCCGGTCACCGGAGCCCGCCTCTGCCTTACCACTCCCCTGCAGTCGGGTGACGACGACTTCTACGCCTGGCGCAGAGACCGCATCACCTACCTCGCAGGCCACAACCTCTTCAAGTTCGCCCCCCTGATCGGAGCCTTGCTCGCCGAGTCGACTTTAGGAAACGGCCTTCCGCAAGAGCTGAAGCTCACTCCACCCGAATGAAGAGCCCGGAGGGCGCGCTTCAGTACCGCTACCGGGATTCGAACCCGGGTTTCCGGACTGAGAATCCGGCGTCCTAGTCCCCTAGACGATAGCGGCGAGGTAGGGGCACTTTAGCGAAGGCGGCGGGAGGGGCCGGTGATGGGGGTCGCGGGCGACGGAGGGCCGGCAACCGGTAAATTGCCTGCTCCGCGCGGCTGTGGCGGAACTGGTAGACGCGCACGGTTCAGGTCCGTGTGGGCGAGAGCCCGTGGAGGTTCGACTCCTCTCAGCCGCATCCGAGATCGGCCCCACCGGGGTGGGGCGGAAATCGGATTCGTTTATGCCGGCTGGGTGGCGCTCGCTTGCGGGGTGCGCGCCGCGTTGGCGGCGATCTCCTCGACGAAGTCGCGCCAGAGGGCGCGCGGCAGGTCGTGGCCCATGCCCTCGATCATCTTCAGGCGGGCGTCGGGGATCGCCCTGGCGGTGGCGCGGCCACCGGAGGGATTGACGAGGACGTCCTTGTTGCCGTGGATGACGAGCGCGGGCAGCTTGAGCTTGCGGAGGCCGGGGGTGCGGTCGCCGGAGGCGGTGATCGCGTGCAGCTGGCGGGCGATGCCGGCCCCGCTGTGGCCGCGGTCGAAGGAGCGGGCGGCGATCCGGCGCACGCGCTCCTCTTCGAAGGGGTAGCCGGGCGAGCCGATCGTCCTGAAGGTCTTGACGATGCGCTCGATCGCCGCCTCGCGCTCGCGCGGGGGCTTGGCAAGGAGGAGGCCGAAGGTGCGGTAGCTGGGATGGCCTACAAGACGGCTGCCGGTGGTCGACATGATCGAGGTGAGCGAGCGGACGCGCCGGGGCTGCTCGATCGCCGCGGTCTGGACGATCATCCCGCCCATCGAGGCGCCGACCAGATGGGCGGAGTCGATCCCGAGGTGGTCCATCAGGCCGAAGGTGTCGGCGGCCATGTCCCGCAGCAGGTAGGGCGCGGTGCCCCGCCGGCCCAGAACCATGTCGAGCTTGCCCGGCACCCCGGCCGAGCGGATCCGGGTCGAGCGGCCGATGTCGCGGTTGTCGAAGCGGACGACGCGGAACCCGCGCTCGGCCAGCATCGAGCAGAACTCCTCGTCCCAGCCGATCATCTGAGTCGCCAGGCCCATCACCAGCAGCAGCGGCTCGCCGCCCGGGTCGCCCACCTCCTGGTAGCAGAGCTCGATCCCGTTGGCCGGCGCCATCTGCTCGTCTGAGAACTGCGGCATCCGCCGATCCTACCCAAGCTGGCTGAGCAGCCAAACCCGGCGTTCGTCCCTTCATAGGCGTATGCCCGGAAAAGGACGAACGCCGCGGCTGTTCCGGTAGAACGGGCGAGTGCGGACGGCGATCATCTCCGACCTCCACCTCGGCGTCGCCAGCGACGAGGACGTACTCCGCGACCACGGCATCCGCCGCATCCTCTTCGAGGAGATCTCCGGCGCCGACCGCCTGGTCCTGCTCGGCGACGTGGTCGAGCTGCGAAACCTGCCGGTCGGCCCCTCGCTCGAGCGCAGCCGTCCGTTTTTCGAGGAGCTGGGCGAGGCGGCGGGCGCCATCGAGGTCATCCTCGTCCCCGGCAACCACGACGCGCGCCTGGCCGAGCCGCTGCTCGACGAGCTCTCTATCAAGGGAGACCCGGCGCTCGGGCTCGAACAGCACTACGAACCCTCCCCCGGCCCCCTGGCGATGATCGACGCCTGGCTCGGTCCGGCGCGGTTGCGGCCCGCCTACCCCGGCATCTGGCTGCGCGAGGACGTCTACGCGACCCACGGCCATTACGTCGACGCCCACCTCGCGCTGCCCCGAGCCGAGTGCGTGGCGGCGGCGGCGCTGATGCGGCTCCTCGGCAAGCCGCCCCGGCGCGCCACCCCAACCGATTACGAGCGGGTGCTGCGCCCGCTCTACGGGTTCGCCTACGGGCTCGCCCAGGTGCTGCCGGTAATGCGTCGCCGCAACGGCCCGTTCGAGAGCTGGTGGGAGGTCCTCGCCGGCGAAAAGAAGAAGCTGAGTTGGCGTGCGCGGGCCGGCAAGGCCTCCTTCCCCACCGCGATCCGCGGTCTCAACAAGCTCCTGCGCGCCGACTTCCAGCCCGACGTCACCCCCGCGGCGATCTTCCGCAGCGGCGTAGAGGCGGGGGTCGAGATGGCGACTCGGCTAGGGCTCGACGACGTCCACGTGATCACCGGCCACACCCACCGCGGCGGCCCGCTGCCCAGCGAAGCGGAGTGGGCGCTACCGGGCGGCGGCCGCCTCCACAACACCGGCAGCTGGGTATTCGCGACGGCCTTCCACCACCCAGGCAGACCCCCAAGCCCCTACTGGCCAGGAACGGTCACCTGGGTGGAAGACGACCAGCCACCTCGCAGGGTGCAGCTACTTAAGGACCACACGCACGCGCAGCTCCTGGAACTAGTCGA
>DASUWV010000110.1:0-15445 GCA_036378275.1 Solirubrobacterales bacterium
GTCACGGGCCACCCGGGAGAAGCGGCGGGGGTGGAAGGACGAGCGGTAGCCCAACTTGCGGTTTGCGGGCAGCCTCGGGATGTCGACCTGCCGGACCTCGTCGAGCAGGTACATGTACTCCCAGGTCTCGCCACCGTCCTCGCCCCACAGCCGTTTCGCGGCGGCCGGCGAGTGCTCGGTGAAGAGGACCCGGGCGCAGACCGGGAAGAGGCCGTCGAAGTAAAAGAGGACCCAGTCGCCGCCGCGCATCGCCAGCCAGGTGCCGACGTTGGTGTCGTTCTCTCCCGCTTTGGTTCCCCAAGCCGCCAGGCCCGCCCGCCGCGGCCGCGCGAGCTTGCGCGCGGCCGGGCTGAGGTCCCTCAATGCCGCCGGCGGGACCCGCTGGCGCACCGTCCGCTCGAGGTTCTCCCGCGCCCGGTCGTTCACGGCTGGTACCAGAAAGAGGTTCGTCATAGCTCGGTGTACTTGCTGGCGCTGCCCTTCGACCTCTCCACCGGATAGCGCTCCCCGTTGCTCTCGATCTTCCGGTCGATCGCGGCACCGACGTCGATGCCGGTGGCGTTGGCGAAGTTGAGGCATTGGATCAGGACGTCGGCCAGCTCCGCCTCCACCTCGGACCGCCGGTTCTCCATCACCTCCTCCTCCCCCTCGCCCCCGACCCAGAGGAAGAGCTCCAGCAGCTCCGCGGCCTCGACGCTGATCGCCTTGGCGAGATTCGCCGGGCCGTGGAACTGCGCCCAGTCGCGCTCGTCCCGGAACCGCTCGAGCCGGGCCTGAACCGAAGCAAAATCTGACGCCCCCTCCACGTCGTCCAGCGTAGGCCCCGCAGCGGCGGTCTAGGCGGCCGGTTCCGTAGTTACGGGCCCGATTTCCGCGGCTGCCTGCCGATGCGGGAGGCGCCGGCGCGCGCTTTGATGCCAGCCGTGGAGAGGACCAAGCCGCAAGGAGCTCAGCTGCGCGAGGCATACGTGCCGAGCCGGCGAATGCGCTTGGCGAGCGACGTCAGCTCGGCCTGCGCGGCGCTCCTGCTGGTCGGCCTCGTCGGCACCGCTTTCACCTGGTGGGGGCCTTCCCCCTTCTTCGACCTCGCCCGTAACTCGCTGCAGACGATCAAGATCGACCCCGGCTTTTTGGTCGGGCCGGCGCTGATCCTGATCGTGCTGCCGCTGACCTTCGGCCGCCGCCGGCAGCTGGCGCTGAAGCGGTACTTCCGCCCCCGGCTCGTGATCGCGGCGGTGCTCTGGCTGGCGGGCCTCTGGGCGCTGATCGCGCGACTGGCGGTCCTCGACTCCAGCTACACGATCGAGACCGGCGCCTACGTCTCCGCCGGTCTCCTCCTGGCCGGCTTCGTCTCGACCCTGGCGATGTGGCCCGGCGAACCGCCGGTCGTCGAGGTCAACCGCAAGGGCCTCGTGCCCGATTAGGGCTGCTGCAGCACCGAGAGGATGTTCCCCGACGGGTCCTCGAACCAGGCGATCTGCGGCCCCGGACCGCGCACGATCCCCTTCTCGTCGTGCTCGAAGCCGTCGTAGCGCTCGAATTCGACCCCGCGCTCGACCAGCGCGTCGACGGCGGCGTCGATGTCGTCGACTTCGAAGTTGAGCATCGTGTAGGTCGCGGGCTTCATGTCGGCGCTGAGGTACATGAGGACGTCGTAGCCGTCGGCCAGCCTCAGCCTCGCCACCCCGTGTTCCTCGTCGAGGACCTCGACCTCCACCCCCAGCGTGCCCTCGTAGAACTGCCTCGCCCTGTTCATGTCGTTGACGGCGAACCCGCTGGTCGCCTTGTTCCCACCGAGCATCTCCCCAGTTGCTCCTTTCACTCGCGGTCGGCTTCTTCTATTAGAACGGCTCGTGGGCGCGCTGTCAGCCCCTATTCGTCCGCCGAGGGCCGGCGGCGGCCGCGCTTGCGCTCGCCGACCCGCCGCTTCTGCTCCAGCCGCCGCTGCTTCGCCGCTCGGGTCGGTCTCGTCGGCCGGCGGCTGCGCTGCACCCGCAGACCGCCGGCGATCTTCTCCGCCAGCCGCCGCAGCGCCAGCTCGCGGTTGCGGGCCTGGCCGCGGGCGTCCTGGGCGACCGCAGTGACGACCGGGCCCAGCCGCTCCAGCAGCCGCGCCCGCTGCGACTCGTCGAGCGCAGCCGAGCGCTCGACCTCGAACACGGCTTCGACCCGGGAGGCGGTGACGTTGGCGTGCTGGCCGCCGGGGCCGGAGGAGCGGCTGGTCCGCAGCTCGATCTCCGCCAGCGGCAGCGTCAGCCGGTCGTTGACCCTCAGCTCCTCGGCCACGGCTCAGGCCAGCTCGGGGATGTGCTGTTCGAGGTGGCGGGTGATCGTCTGCCGCACCCAGCGCTGGGTCTCGGCGTCGGCCATCCGGTAGCGGCCGAGCAGCATCTTCTGGTCGTCCAGGGGAAGCCCGGCGATCTCCCAGCGCACCGCGAGGCGCTCGAACAGGAGCTCCGAGCGCCGCCGCCAAGCGTCGTCCTGCGAGGCCGCAGCGCTCGCCAGCCCCTCCTCGACCTTGGCGATCGTCCCGGGGCTGAGCGTCTGCCGCAGGGTGAGGACGTTCCCCTCGGGGTCGGTGTAATCGACGGTCGGCGCCTTCTCGCGCGGGCGCCGCTGCTTCTTCCGCTTCGCCACCGGCTCGATCTAGGCCAGGGCGTCGATCTTCGCGGCCAGCTCGAAGTCGGCGGGGGTGAGGCCGCCCTCGGAGTGATTCGTGATCGTCACCGTCACGGTGTCCCAGGAGATCGCCAGGTCGGGGTGGTGGTTCATCCCCTCGGCCGGCTCGACCAGGCTGCGGACGAACTCGACCGAGCCGACGAAGTCGCCGCGCTCGAAGCTCTTCTCGATCGCCTCGCCCGAGCGCTCCCAGCCGCTCAGGCCCGCGAGCCTCTCCTCCACCTCTGCGTCGCTCAGCCGCGCCACACGCTTATGCTGGCACGCGGATGATGGCGGCGCAATCCGACCCGAAGCCGGTCCTCTGGCAGATCGACATCTCGCACTACAGCGAGAAGGTCCGCTGGGCGCTCGACTACAAGCAGATCCCGCACGTCCGCCGCGCACCGCTGCCGGGAACCCACATCCCGATCGCGCTCTTCCTCACCCGCGGCGCCCAGCCGACGTTTCCGGTCCTGCAGATGGACGGGCGGACGATCGGCGACTCGACCGCGATCATCGCAGCCCTGGAGGCGAAGCACCTCGACCGGCCGCTCTACCCCTCGAAGCCGGAAGAGCGCCTGCAGGCGCTGGAGCTGGAGGACTGGTTCGACGAGAACCTCGGTCCCTACGCGCGCTTCCTCGTCTTCCACGAGCTGATCAGGGAGCCGGAGATCTTCGCCGCGGTCGCCGCCGAAAGCGTGCCCGGCCCGCTGGGGAAGGCGAAGCCGGTGGTCGGTGCTTACGCCAGCGCCCTCACCAGCCTGCGCTGGGGAGCGAACAGCGCCGAAGGCGCGGAAGAGGCCCGCGAGCGGATCGTCGCCGCGCTGGACAAGCTCGAGGCCGAGCTTGCCGCCGGCGACGGCGAGTTTCTCGTCGGCGATCGGCTCAGCGTCGCCGACGTCACCGCCGCCTCGCTCTTCTATCCGCTGGTCATCCCGCCCGAGGGCCCGCTCTCGCCAAACGCGCCCCGTCCGCCCGCCTTCGACGAGTTCCGCGCCGGCCTCAGCGACCGCCCTGGCTACCGCTGGGTGGAAGAGACCTTCCGCAAGCACCGCCGACGCTAGAAGTTCAACTTCCGTCACAGAAGTTTCAAAGGTTTTCCCTGTCTAAGACAAAAAGTTGCGTTTTTCTCGGTAGAGTGCGACCATGCAGACGATGGCACCGCCGGACGACAAACTCGGGCAGCAGTTCGATCGGATCGACGAACGTTTCCGCAGGGCGGACGAACGCTTCGACGAGGTCAACCGGCGGATCACCGAGGGCCGCGAGGAAACCAAACAGCGATTTGAGCAAGCCGACAAGCGTTTCGACCGAATTGAAGGTGACATTCGCCAACTAAGGGGGGTTGACCTTCGCGATCTGAAGGAGGGTGACATCCGCGAAGTCAAGCAGGGACTTGCGGCGCTGCAGACCACCTTCAACCGCTTCGTCATCGGCGCCGCCACCGGCTGGGTGGTCCTGATGGTGACGATCCTCGTCAAAGGCGGCTGAGTCATCCCCCGATCGGGGCTCTCGGGTTGGCGCCCCAGAAGACCACGGTGCCGAGCATGCCGAGGATGTGGACGGCGACGATGTTGAAGACCATCGACTTGGCGGTGGCGGTGCCGACGCCGACGGGGCCGCCGGAGGCGGTGTAGCCGTAGTAGCAGCCGACCAGCACGATCACGGTCGCCATCGCCATCCCCTTGACGAGGCTGAAGACGAGGTCGCCGGGGTTCTGGAACTGCCAGAAGATCAGCAGGTAGCCCCCCGAGGAGACGTCGCCGATCTGCTTGACCACCGAGATGTAGCTGGCGGTGTAGGTGACGGCGATCCCGACCAGGTAGATGAAGGGGAAGGCGATCCAGGCGCCGAGCAGGCGGGTCCCGGCGAGGAAGGTGACGGGCGGGATGCCCATCACCTCGAGCGCGTCGATCTCGTCGGAGATGCGCATCGCGCCGAGCTCGGCGACGATCCCCGTCCCCACCTTGGCCGAGAGGATGTAGCCGAAGGCGTAGGGCAGCGCCTCGCGCAGGTCGCACCAGGCCGAGAAGAGGCCGGCGTAGCCCGGCGCCCCCTGGGCGCGGAGGAGGTAGGCGCCGAGCAGCCCGCACTGCAGCCCGAGGATGAAGACGAAGGCCCAGATCACCAGGGCCGAGCCGAGGATCAGGATCCCGGCCTGGCGCAGGGACTCGCCGAAGAAGCGAAAGGTCCGGCCCGAGTAGACGAGGCCGGCGACCCTGGCTCCGAAGCGGGCGATCTCGCCGAAGGAGTCGAGCCAGCCGCGCGGGACCTCGAGCCAGCCGATCATCGCAGCGCCTGCAGTTCCGGGTGGGTCGCCAGCAGGACCGAGGTGAAGACGAAGAGGAAGGCGAAGACGCTGACCATCGAGATGACGACGGCCTGGTTGACGGCGCGGCCGACGCCCGCGGCGCCGCCCGAAGCCGACATCCCCTTGTAGGAGTGGACGACGGCGATGATCGCGCCGAAGATCGAGCACATCACCACCGAGCCCCAGACGTCGGTGGTCGAGGCGTTTGAGAACAGCGTCGCGAAGAAGCCGCCGAGCGGCTGGTGGAAGACGAGCTCGGTGATGATCCCACCGGCGAGGCCGAAGACGATCGCGAAGAGGTCGAGCATGCCGGTGATCAGCATCAGCGCCAGGAACCGCGGCACGACCAGGTTCTTGACCGGATCGACGCCCAGCACCTGCAGCGCGTCGAGCTCCTCGCGGATCTTGCGGGCGCCGAGGTCGGCGGTGATCGCCGTCCCCGCCACGCCGGCGACGACCACCGCGGTGACGATCGGGGCGATCTGGCGGATCGCCGCGAGGACGAAGAAGCCGCCGAGGCGATCCATCGCGCCGAAGAGGGTGAGGGCATTCGCGGCCTGCAGCCCCGGTGCACCGAGGCAGAGGGCGAAGGTCGAGACCAGCATCGGAAACCAGCAGAGGCGCAGCGCGAAGGAGAACTGGTCGACCAGCTCCTCGCCGTAGGGATAAGGGGGACGCAGCGCCGAGACCACGGTCCGCGTGGTCAGGATCATCATGTTCCCGACCTCGGTGAAGAGGTTGCCTGCCTGTGCCATCGATCTGACCATAGATCGATGGAATGTGTTAGTCAACTAGAACAGCAGGTTATGGCGTGAGGACGATCTTCAAGGCTTCGCGGTTGTCGTAGACCCTGTAGGCCTCGGCGGCCTCGTCCAAAGACATGTGGTGGGTGACCAGCGGACCGGGGTCGAGCTTGCCCGCCTCCATCAGGGCGAGGACGCGGTCGACGTGGGCGATCACGTTGGCGAGGCCGAGGCGCAGCTGCAGGCCCTTGAGCCAGGCGAGGCCGAGCGGGACCTCCCCCTTGCCGGCGTAGGCGCCGATCCCGGAGACGGTGCCGGCGTCCCGGGCGAGGCTGATCGCCAGCGCCAGCGGCCCCGGGTCGCCGACCGCGTCGACGGCGACGTCGACCCCCAGCCCTTCGGTTGCCCCCCGCACCGCCTTTTTCGGCTCGTCCTCGGTCAGGTGCAGCGGCGTCGCCCCGAAGCGCTCGGCCATCTGCAGCCGTTCAGAGACCGTGTCGATCGCGAAGACCTTGACCGCGCCGCCAGCCACCGCTGCCTGCACGGCGCAGAGGCCGACCGGCCCCAGACCAAGCACTGCGACCGTATCCCCCGCGCGCATTTCGGCGTGGGCGACGGCGTGGTAGCCGGTCCCCATCACGTCGCCGGCGAAGAGGGCGACGTCGGCCGACATCCCCTCCGGCACGCGGCGCAGGGTCAGGTTCGCGCGCGGCACCAGCAGCAGCTCCGCCTGGGCCCCCTGCAGGTCGCCGAGGTTGGCGCCGTGGCCGAAGGTCTGGCCGTTGCGGCAGCGGTGGTAGTCGCCGCGCAGGCAGGAGGCGCAGGTCGCGCACGCGGTGTGGAAGGTCCCCAGCACCCGGTCGCCGACCGCCACCCGTTCGACGTCGTCGCCCGCCGCGACCACGGTGCCGACGAACTCGTGGCCGATCGTGAACCCCTGCTCGACCGGCACCCGCCCGTGGTAGATGTGGAGGTCGGAGCCGCAGATGCCGCTGGCCTCGACCCGCACCAGGGCGTCGTCGGCTGCGCTCAGCTCGGGGTCGGGCTTCTCCTCGACCCGTACCTGCTCCGGAGCTTGGAAGGTGACGGCGCGCATGCGCGCGCAACGGTATCGCGTCAGCTCGAGACGCCGGCGACCTGGAAGCGGCTTTTTTCGCCGCCGGGGCTGGCGGTCTCTTCGATCCGGGCCTCCAGCGCCAGCTCCTTCTCGAAGTCGGCGGCCTCGCCGTGCTGGAAGGAGACGTCCTTGCCCTCGAGCAGCTCGATGAAGATCTCGACGAAGCGGGCGTCGAGCTGTTTGCCGGCGACGCGGCGCAGCTCCTTGATCGCGTCGAAGCTCGACATCGGCGTCCGGTAGGAATCGCGCGCGGTCATCACGTCGTAGGTGTCGGCGACGGAGATGATCCGCGCCAGCTCCGGGATTTCGTCTCCGACCAGGCCGCGCGGGTAGCCCTTGCCGTCGATCCGCTCGTGGTGGGCGAGAATGATCTCCGCCACCGGGCCGTAGCCGTCGAGCGAGGAGACGACGCGCGCGCCCTGCTGCGGGTGGCGCTTGATCAGCATCCAGTCCTCGTCCGTCAGCGGCACGTTGGCCTTGAGGATGCGGTCCGGGAGGATGAACTTGCCAATGTCATGCAGGAGCGCGGCGATGTGGACGAGCTCCTCCTCACGGCGCGAGTAGCCGGCGCGCTGGGCGATCGCGCGCGAGTAGCGGGCGACGGCGGCGCTGTGGCGGGCGGTCATCTGATCCCGCAGGTCAAGGGTGCGCAGCATCGCGCTCAACATCCCGACCTGGAAGCTGGCCAGCTGCTTCGAGCGCAGCTCCAGCTCCCGCGCGCGCTGCTGGCTGAGCAGCAGCTGCCCGAGCAGGTACTGGAAGGTGACGAGGACGACGCCGAAGAGGGCGATCGCCGAGATGCCGATCACGTGGTAGATGAAGGCGACGGCGACGGCGAGCATCGCGCTCGCGAACTCGGACGGCAGGACCGGCGGCAACACCGCCAGCTGGCTGCGGAAGAAAACCCTCTCCATGTAAGCGCGGTAGCCGGCGGTGAGGACGAAGTTGAGCGCCAGCGAGACCTGGAAGAGCGCGAAGACCATCAGGTAGAAGGAGGCGTCGTCGGCGGTGACGCCGGTCGCTTCCGTCACAACCCGGAAAAGAATCCCCCCCACCAGCGGGAACAGCGCGTAGGTGAAGACGTTGTTGACGAGGTAATGCGGCTCGTCGCGCCAGCGAAACCAGCCGATGAGGATCGTGATGACGCCGATCAGCGCGGCCGGCGCGCCGCCGAGGAAGACCATCGCGATGACCAGCGCCAGGAAGCTGCCGGAGACCTTTACCTTCGACTCGGTGGAGACGGCGGTGAGATCGCTGACGATCGAGAAGGCGAGGAGGACGCCGAAGAGCGCGAGGTTCCAGTCGGCCATCGGGGCCCTCTCGACCGCGACGACGGCAACCGCGAGCAGGCCGACGAGCATCGCGGCGATCGCGCCTCGGGTTGAGCGGGTCTCGGTCATAGGGCTCTGCCGGCTGAACGGAAGATCTTCTTGTTAGTTCCTGGACACAGCGTCAATCCCTGCGCTGACTCAGCCCACGGAACGCGCTGTCCAACGGTAGTGCCGTTGATTGTCATCGGCAACCGCGCACGCATTGTTGAGCGATTTCTCCCAGAGCTCAGGCGGGCCGCCGACGGAAGCCCCAGCGGAAACCCGCAAAGAGCGGCCAAAAGCCTGCAAAAAACGACGAGGGCGCCCCCCAAGGGCGCCCTCGTCGAAAAAATCAGCGCGAGCCGGTCATGTCGGCGTCGCGTTTAAAGAAGCTTAGTTGCGGAAGCCCATTGCTGCCCCTTCCTTCTCTTGGTTGAAGCCCAAGCTGTGCATTTGATTCCAAAAACGTCTAAATCGTTGGTGAGTTTGTAGCACAGATTGCCGAAAAGTTGTGCATCTGCAGGAAAACTTGTGCAGAAATGCAGTAGGACAAACATCGATCCATGCGTAAATCCCGCGTCATAGCGCCCCTGCGGCGCCCCCTCTTCCGCCGTCTCGCGACGACCTACGCGGTCAACGAGATCGGGGATTGGATGGGGATCATCGCCCTCTCGGTGCTCGTGTTCGACGAGACCGGAAGCGCCCTCGCGACCACGGGGCTCTTCCTCGGAACCCGCTTCCTGCCGGCCTTCTTCGCCCCCCTTCTGGTGACGCGGGCCGAGCGGCCGCCGGTCCGCATCTCGCTGCCGGTGATCTATTCCGGCGAGGCAGCGGCGTTCGGCGGGCTGGCCCTCCTCGCGTCACCCGACAGCTTCTCGCTGCCCGCGGTGATCGCCCTGGCGGCGGTCGACGGCTGCCTTGCCCTGGCCGGGAGGTCGCTCACCCGCACCGCTGTCGCCGCCCTGCTCGAGCCCACGGGGGAGCTTCGCGCCGGCAACGCGCTTCTGAACGTCGCCTTCACCGGCGGAGCGGCGGTCGGCCCGGCCGCCGCCGGCCTCGTCGTCGGCGGCTTCGGGGCTCAGATCGCGCTGCTGCTGGACGCGGCCTCCTTCTATGCGATCGCCTGGATCGTTCTCACCGCCGGCCGGATCCCCCAGGCGGAGCCCGAACCGGGTCGAGTGCGGGAGCGTCTCCGCGCCGGGATCGCCTACATCCGCGACCACGCCGCCCTCGGCAGGCTCCTGGCCGCGCAGGGGGCCGCCTTCGTCTTCTTCGCCGCCGTGCTGCCGGTAGAGGTCGTCTACGCCAAGGAATCGCTCGGGACCAGCGATGCCGGCTACGGGGCGATGCTGGCGAGCTGGGGGGCGGGCATGGTCGTCGGCGGCCTGATCTTCGCCCGCGTCCGCGAGAGCTCGCTCGCCTACCAGCTCTTCTTCAGCACCCTCGCCGTCGGCGCCGCCTACCTCGGCCTCGCCGCCGCGCCGACCCTCCTCCTGGCCTCCGCCGCCTCTGTGCTGGGCGGAGCGGGCAACGGCGTCCAGTGGGTGGCGGCGATCAGCGCCGTCCAGGAGCTGACCTCCGAATCGATGCAGGCTCGGGTCATGAGCGTGCTCGAGTCGATCGGCGCGGCGATGCCCGGGCTCGGCTTCGTCCTCGGCGGCCTCCTTGCCGCGGTCGGCAGCCCGCGGTGGACGTTTCTCGTGGCCGGATGCGGGGTAATCGCCATAGTTGTCGTGATGGCGCCACTGCTCGGGAGGACTTGGTTAGCGGGCGATGAACCCTCTGCTGTCGCGCTTGACGCCCACAACGACGTTGTGGTGGAGTTGCTTCCGGGGAGAAACCCCGGGAATCCATATCTGGAGGAGGGACCTTGAAGAAACTTGGGGGAGTCACCGCGGTTCTGGCATTTGCAGCGGTCGCAGCCATTGCACTGGCTTCATGCGGGAGCAGCAGCTCAACCAGCGGTGGGGGCAAAGAAGGCGGCATCCTCAACGCCACCTACAAATCGTTCCCCGACTACATGGACCCGCAGATCTCCTACACGGCCGAAGGCTGGACCGCGATGGGCGAGGTCTACATCCCGCTGCTGACCTACAAGCACGCCGAAGGCGCCGAAGGCAGCGAAGTCGTTCCGGGGCTGGCGAAAGAAATGCCGAAGATCAGCAACGGCGGCAAGACCTACACGCTCTTCCTCCGCAAGGGCCTCAAATACTCCAACGGCGAACCGGTCAAAGCATCTGACTTCCTCTACGCGGTCGAACGCTGCTTCAAGACCAACTCCGGCGGCTCGGTCTTCTACACGGGCATCAAGGGCGCCGAAAAGTTCGCCGAAACCAAGAGCGGCGGAATCCCCGGGATCAAGGCCGACGACAAAACCGGGGAAATCAAGATCGAACTCGAAAAGCCGCGAGGCACCTTCACCAACGAGCTGGCGCTGATGTTCGTCGCCCCGGTCCCGCAGGGGACGCCGAACGAAGACCTCTCGGCCAACCCGCCCCCCGGCACCGGCCCATATGTGATCAAGAACGTCAAGGTCGGCCAGGGCTGGGAATACGAACGCAACCCCTACTGGGCCAAAGACAACTCCAAAGCGATGCCGGAATACCCGACCGGGGTCGTCGACGGAGCCAAGGTCACCGTCGTCCGCAACGACGAAACCCAGGTCAACGACATCGAACAGGGCAAGTACGACTGGATGCAGAACCCGCCGCCAGCTTCCCGCTACTCGCAGGTGAAGGAAAAGTACGAAGGCAGCCAGTTCAAAGTCGAGCCGACGATCAGCACCTACTACTTCTGGATGAACACGACGAAGGCGCCGTTCAACGACGTCAAAGTCCGGCAGGCGGTCAACTACGCGGTCGACCCGGCGGCGCTGGAACGGATCTACTCCGGACAGATCAAAGCCGCGCACCAGATCCTGCCGGAAGGCATGCCCGGCCACAAGCCGTTCGACCTCTACCCGCACAACATGGCGAAGGCCAAGGAAATGTTCGAAGAAGCCAACCCTTCGGACAAGAACATCACGGTCTGGGTCGACAACGAAAGCCCGAACAAAGAAGCGGGTGAATACTACGAAGGCGTCCTCAAGGAACTCGGCTTCAACACGAAGCTGAAGGTGATCAACGCCGACAACTACTTCACGGTGATCGGCAACCTCTCGACGCCCGACCTCGATACCGGCTGGTCAGACTGGTTCGAGGACTACCCGCACCCGAACGACTTCTTCCAGCCGCTGCTGGCGGGAGAAAGCATCCTGCAGACCAACAACGGCAACTTCGCCCAGATCGACGAACCGAGCCTGAACAAGGAAATCAGCGAACTCGGCGAAGAACAGCTCGGCCCCGAACAGGAAAAGAAGTACTCGGAAATGGACAAGAAGTACATGGAACTGGCGCCGTGGGTTCCCTACGGGCAGCGGACGCTGGACACCTTCGTCTCCAGCAAAGTCAACCTGGAAAACATCATCTACAACCCGACGTTCTTCCAGTACCTGACCAGCTTCGAATTCAACGAATAGGGCCAGGAGCTAGGACGCGCAGAAGTGAGCATCGACCCCCAGCCTGAGGCAGCGGTCCCGGCTGGGGGTCCCGGTACCACGCTCGCCGGGAAAGCGGAGCGCCGGAGCGAGCCCGGCCCCTGGCGGCTGGCGCTCAACCGCTTCCTCCGCAACCGGCTGGCGCTGGGCTTCCTGGTGCTCTTCTTCCTGATCGTGGCGTTCGTGCTGGCGGCGCCGCTGTGGGCGCACCACGTCGCCCACACCGGCCCGAACCAGACGCACACGGTCGAAAAACTGCACGTCAACGGCAAGGTGCGGGAAGTGGTGACCGTGGAAGGCAAGCCGATCGGGCCGCAGTGGTTCGAAGCCGGCGGCAAGTTCTTCCTCGGCGCCGACAGCAGGCTCGGCCGCGACGAGATGGTGCGGCTGATGTACGGCGGCCGGATCTCGCTCTTCATCGGCGTCGTCTCGGCCTTGATCACCACCACCCTGGCCGTGATCCTCGGCTTGATGGCGGGCTACTACCGGGGCTGGATCGACACCGTGATCGCGCGAACGCTGGACGTGCTCTGGTCGCTCCCGGTGCTGCTGCTCGGGATCGCGCTCGGCGTCTCGCTGGCGATCAGCGGCCTGAAGATCGGCCCGATCGAATTATCCGGCGGATCGATCTGGGTGCCGATCATCGTCATCAGCATCTTCACGATCCCCTACGTCGCGCGGCCGATCCGCGGCGAGGTCCTCTCCCTCTCCAACAAAGAGTTCGTCGAGGCGGCGATCGCGCAGGGAGCAGGGCCGCTGCGGGTGATGTTCGCCGAGATCCTCCCCAACCTCGCCTCGACGATCATCGTCTTCTTCACCCTCAGCATCGCCAACAACATGCTGTTCGAGGCCGCCCTCTCCTTCCTCGGCGCCGGCGTGCAGCCGCCCAACTCCTCCTGGGGGACGATGATCTCGATCGGAGTCGAACTGCTGGCGACGCAGCCCTTGCTGGCGATCGTTCCGGGACTGATGATCATGCTGACGGTGTTGTCGCTGAACGTGGTCGGCGACGGGCTGCGCGACGCGCTCGATCCGCGCTCGAAAGTGCGCCTGGAGGCCCGCACCGGGAGGGCCGAGCCGGAGGGTGCGGCGGTCTGATGCTCCGCTTCGTGGTCAGGCGCCTGGTCGGGATGGTCTTCGTCCTCTTCGTCGTCTCCGTCCTCGTCTTCGTGATCTTCAACGTGATCCCGAACTCGCCGCCGGCGCAGCGCCTCGCCGGCAAGAACGCGACGCCGGTCCTGGTCAAGAGCATCGAAGAAGAATGGGGGTTCGACGAATCGCTGCCGGTCCAGTACGTGACGATGATGAAGAACGTCTTCACCGGCGAACTGACCTCCTACTCGCCGCGGGTGCCGGTCAACGAACAGATCGAGGAAGGGATCCCGGCGACCTTCTCGCTCAGCATCGGCGCCGGGATCATCTGGCTCAGCTTCGGCCTCCTGCTCGGCTACTGGTCCGCGGTCCGCGCCGGCGGGAAGCTCGACAAGTTCCTCACCGTGCTGGCCATCGCCGGGATCTCGATCCCCGTCTTCCTGCTGGCGCCCGTCCTCATCTACTTCCTCACCTACAAGCTCGAAATCTTCCCCAACAGCGGCTACGTCAAGTTGACCGACGACCCCTGGGAATGGTTCACCCACCTGATCCTGCCCTGGTTCACGCTCGCGGTCCTCTCGATCGGTTTCTACAGCCGGGTCCTGCGCTCCAACATGCTCGACGTGATGAACGAGGACTACGTGCGGACCGCGCGGGCCAAGGGCCTCAGCGAGCGCCAGGTGATGACCAGGCACGTCCTGCGCAACTCGCTGATCCCGATCGTCACCCTCTTCGGCCTCGACTTCGGCGCGACCATCGCCGGCACCGCGATCATCACCGAAGTCCTCTACGGCATCACCGGCGTCGGCTACTACGCCGCCCACGCGATCTCCAACCTCGAACTGCCGCCGATCATGGGCGTGACCCTCTACGGCGCCTTCTTCGTCGTCTTCTTCAACACCCTGGTCGACATCGCCTACGCCTACCTCGACCCGCGGGTGCGGCTGGGGGCATCGGCGCAATGAGCCGCGCGCCCCTGCTCTCGGTCCGCGACCTCCGCGTCGGCTTCGCCACCGAAGGCGGCCTGCTGCAGGCGGTCGACGGCGTCAACTTCGACCTGGGGGCGGGCGAAGTGCTGGCGATCGTCGGAGAGTCTGGCTCTGGCAAGAGCGTCACCGCCCAGACGCTGATCGGCCTCACCCGCTCGAAAAACTCGCGGATCGAGGGCTCGGTGAAACTCGAGGGCGAGGAGCTGATCGACGCCCCCGACGCGACGATGCGGCGGCTGCGGGGAGAGCGGATCGCGATGATCTTCCAGGACCCGATGACCTCGTTCAACCCGGTCTACCGGCTCAGCAACCAGGTCATCGAGGCGATCCGGGCCCACAAAGGCGAGAAGGTCGGCAAGGAGGAGGCGCGGCAGCGGGTCGTCGAGCTCTTCGACGCGGTCGGGATCCCCGACCCGGAGCGGCGGGTCGACGATTACCCGCACGAATTCTCCGGCGGGATGCGGCAGCGGGCGATGATCGCGATGGCGCTGGCGCTCGAACCGGACGTGCTGATCGCCGACGAGCCGACCACCGCGCTCGACGTGACGATCCAGGCCCAGATCCTGCGGCTGCTCGAGGACCTCAACCGCGAACGCGGGCTGGCGACGATCCTGATCACCCACGACCTCGGCGTCGTCGCCGAGGTGGCCGACCGGGTGCTGGTGATGTACGCGGGCCGGATCGTCGAGGAAGGGACGCTCGACGAGATCTTCTACGACCCCCAGCACCCCTACACCTGGGGCCTGCTCGGCTCGCTGACCCGGCTCGACCGGCCGCGGCCGCATCGGCTGCCGCAGATCGCCGGGTCGCCGCCCTCGCTTCTGGACCTGCCCGAAGGGTGCTCCTTCCGGCCCCGCTGCCCGCACGAGTTCTCCAAATGCCCGCAGCTGCCGGGGCTGGAGGCGCGCCTTCCGGACGCCCCGGACCACCGCGACCGCTGCTGGCTGGCGCCGGAGCAGAAGCGGGAGAAGCGGCAGGTCGAAGGGCAGATCGGGCTGGAGGCGCCGTCGGAGGTGGGGCAGGCGTGAACGGCGAGGCGACGAGCCACGACGGGGCGCTGCTCGCGGTCGACGACCTGGTCAAGCACTTCCCGATCAAGAGCGGCGTCCTGATCGACCGCGAAGTCGACCAGGTGCGCGCGGTCGACGGCATTAGCTTCACCGTCAACCGCGGCGAAACGCTGGGGCTGGTGGGGGAGTCCGGCTCGGGCAAGTCGACCGCCTGCCGGGCGGTGCTGCAGCTGATCAAGCCGACCTCCGGCTCGATCAAGTTCGAGGGCAGGGAGATCGCCGGCCTCGGCCGCCGGGCGATGCGGCCGCTGCGCCGCGAGATGCAGATGATCTTCCAGGACCCCTACGCCTCGCTCAACCCGCGCAAACGGATCGGCCAGATCGTCGGCGACCCGCTGCGGCGGCAGGGCGTCGCCAAGGGCTCGGAGCTGCGGCGCGAAGTGCAGGAGCTGCTGGAGCGGGTCGGCCTCGCCGCCGAGCACTACAACCGCTTCCCGCACGAGTTCTCCGGCGGCCAGCGGCAGCGGATCGGGATCGCGCGGGCGCTGGCGCTGCAGCCGAAGCTGGTGATCGCCGACGAGCCGGTCTCGGCGCTCGACGTCTCGGTCCAGGCGCAGATCCTCAACCTGCTCGACGACCTCAGCCGCGACCTCGGGCTGACGCTCGTGCTGATCTCGCAC
>DASUWV010000111.1:0-12052 GCA_036378275.1 Solirubrobacterales bacterium
GCCGACGAGGACGCCGGCATCGCGGTCGAACGCGACTACGACTGCCTGGTCAAGCTCTCGACGACCGCGATCGACCGCGACGCCGACGGGAAATGCCAGTGGCCGACGCTGCTCGTCTGCGCCGCGGCCAACGTCTCCGACACCGCGGCCACGCCCTCCGGGCGGGAGGTCAGCAGCTTCACCTTCAGCGCGAGCTCGATCGGCGGCCCGCTCGTCGGCGCCGTCGAGACCGCGGAGCTCGAGGAAAGCTGCGACCGCCACCGCCTCTCCTCCTTCACCCTGCCCGCCGCGGTGGCGATCTCGGGCGCGGCGCTCTCCCCCTCGATGGGCAAGATGACCCGCCGGCCGCTGCGCTTCCTGATGGGCATCGCCAACGTCAGGCTCGGCGTCTGGATGCCGAACCCACGCCGGCTCGAGAAATTCAAGAAGCGCAAAAAGGTCTATCCGCGTCCGCGTCCGCACTACCTGCTGCGCGAGTTGCTCGGCCTCAACCAGATCAACCTGCCCTTCCTCTACGTCACCGACGGCGGGCACTACGAGAACCTGGGCGTGATGGAGCTGCTGCGCCGCGGCTGCACCGAGATCTACTGCTTCGACGCCAGCAAAGACGACCTCGACGCGCTGGGCGACATGATCTCGCTGGCGCGCAGCGAGCTCGACGTCGAAGTGGAGATCGACCCGACAGATCTGCGTCCGAACAACGAGGGGATCTCCAAAAAAGACTGCGTGACAGGGACCATCCGCTATCCCGGCGGCACAGAGGGCCACATCTACTACGCCCGGCCGACGATCAGCAAGAAAGCGCCGCCCGATGTCGTCGTCTACCACCGCCAGGACCCGCGCTTTCCCCGCGACCCCACCGGGGACCAGCTCTACACCGGTCAGCGGTTCGAGGCCTACCGGGCGCTCGGGCTGAGCGCGGGCAGGAGCGCGGTCGAAGCCGCCGAGCCGCCGCCGGCGGCTGCCCCGCCGGCGCCCTGACGGCGGGCGTATGCTGCGAGCGTGGCCGTGGATGCGCCTCGGCGCGCCCCAGCACTGAGCCGATTGCCTGACTGGCTGCGAGGGCTCACCGAGCTCGGCAGCCTGCCGTCGGACAGCGAGGAGCTGCGGCTGCGCAAGTCGGTGCTGGTGCTGTCGTCGAGCTTGATGGCCACCCTCGCGTGCCTGTGGGTGGGGACGTACGCGGTCCTGGGCTTGTGGGTCTCGGCGGCGATCCCGTTCGTCTACCAGCTCGCCTCGGCGGCGAGCCTGTACACGTTCGCGCGCACCTGCCGCTACCGGCTGTTCCGCTCGAGCCAGCTGCTGATGAGCCTGCTGTTGCCGTTCGCCTTGCAGTGGAGCCTGGGCGGTTTTGCTGCCTCGTCGGCCGTCTCGCTCTGGGCCTTCACCTGCCCGGTTGGCGCGCTGCTCTTCGTCGGCGCCCGCCAGGCGATCCCGTGGTTCGTCGCCTTCGGGGCGCTGGTCGCGGTCTCCGGGGCGATCGACCCCGCCCTCTCCGCCGGCGCTCCGGACATTCCCGGCGGCGTCGAGGTCTCGTTCTTTGTCCTCAACGTCCTCGGCGTCTGCCTCACCGCCTACGTCCTCCTGCAGTACTTCGTCCGCGCCCGGGAGCGGGCGCTGGCCGAGCTCGAGGTCGAGCGGGCGAAATCCGAGCGGCTGCTGCTCAACGTGCTGCCGGCGTCGGTCGCGAGCCGCCTCAAGGAGTCCGACCGGGTGATCGCCGAGGGCTTCGGCTCGGCGACGGTCCTGTTCGCCGACATCGTCGGCTTCACCCCGCTTGCGCAGGTCCTGCCCCCGGCCGACGCCGTCGTCCTCCTCGACCGCGTCTTCGCCGGCTGGGACGCGCTCGCCGAGCGCTACGGGGTCGAGAAGATCAAGACGATCGGTGACGCCTACATGGTCGCCGGCGGCCTGCCGGTCCCGCGTGAGGACCACGCCGAGGCGATCGCCGACCTCGCCCTCGAGATGGGCGGCGAGGCCGAGCGGTGCGCGGGGGAGAGCGGGCTGCCGCTGGAAGTGCGGATCGGCATCGACACCGGCCCGGTGGTGGCCGGGGTGATCGGCCGCGCCAAGTTCAGCTACGACCTCTGGGGCGACACGGTGAACACGGCGAGCCGGATGGAGTCCCACGGCGTCCCCGGGGAGATCCAGGTCACGGAGCGGACCTACGATCGCTTATGCGGTCGGTACCAACTTGAGCGACGGGGGACGATCGAGGTGAAGGGGAAGGGCCCGATGACGACCTACTTGCTGCTCGGGCGCAGACCCTGAGCGAGCTGCTGTCCGCTAGGGCTTGGCCTTGGTGCTCGCGACGAGGTATTCGGCGAGTTCGCTGACTTCGGCTTTCGAGAGCGACTGGCCGTAGGTCTGCGGCATCACGTTCGGGGGGTAGCCTTCGACCACCTCCTCGTTCGGGTGGACGATCATCTCTTCGATCCCCGCCGTGTCGTCGTCCGGCGCCAGGGATTCGTTCAGGTCGGGGCCGGTGGTGCCGGTCGACCCGGCCGCGGAGAGGGTGTGGCAGCCGCCGCAGCCGATGCCGGTGAATAGCTGGGCGCCGCCTTCGGATCCACCGCCGCCTTCGGCGGCTTCTTCGGCTTCTTCGCCTTCGGGCGCTTCTTCGGCCGCTTCCGCGCCCCCGGCTTCTTCGCCCGCCGGCGCCGACACGTAGACGGTTTCCTTTTCCGGCGACGAACCGAGGTCACCGACCAGCAGCCCCGCCGCGAAGGCGATGACCGCGACGACGATGAATGCGGAGGCTTCGAGGAGATTGCGTTTCATCGGTCGGAGGGCAACCTAGGTAAGCGGGTCTGGCGGGACATCAGTAGTACGCCACATAGCTTGGCTGTCAGAACCCCTCATTCGTGACACCGCTCTGGTCTCCTGCATCGCGTGGATCGCCCGCAGCCACCATCGAACATGGCACCGCAACCGCCCGGACGATGTCCCGGGCGGCACGCGCCCCCGCCTGCAGGGCTCCCTCCATGTAGCCGAAGAAACCGGGCGATGCCTGCTCGCCGGCGAAATAGAGGCGGTTTTCGTGCGGCAGGACGAGCGCCGGATTGACGGTTGAGGCCTGGCCGACGGTGGGAATCGCGTAACCGGCTTCGATGTCTTTTTCTTTCGTCCAGTCGACCAGTTCTTCGCGTTCGCAGGTCGCTTTCCGTCCCGGGTAGATGGTGGTCAGTTTCGGGTCGTAGGCGGCCGGCGGCTGCACGAAGTCCCCGCCCGAGAAGACGCTGAGGACGAAGCCCGGTGGCGTCGACTGGTTGTCGGTGCCCTCCCAGACGGAGCCGAGTTCGTCCCACTTCGCCAGCGGCGCCAGCGGTTCGCTTTCTGTTTTCCAGAATTCTTCCGGGTATCTGGAGAAGAACTTGACCGCCGGGCCATGGGAAATTGTTCGGGCAATGGGGCTGAACGAAGGGAAGACCTTGATCGCTTTCCACACCGTCGGCGGCGTGGTGAGGATCGCGTAGTGATAACCGCCGACCCGTCGGTGAAGGACCCTACCGGCGGAGTCGAGCTCGCTCGAGAGGATCCACACCGGTGGATATACGGGCCAGGGTGCGATCACAACCCGGTCCACCCGCCTCGAGGTGAAGACGCTGCCGGACAGCACGCCCGCGAAAGCGCTGGTGAGTTTGTCGTTGCCTTCGTGGCAGCGTTCGGTCTCGGTCGAGAACCAGTAGCCCATCATCCCTTTGGGGTCGTCCCCCATCCGGGCCGCGCTGAGCGATGCGAGCAGGCCGAGGTAGCTCTGCCTGCCGATCGAAGCGCAGTTGTCGTTGCCGAGGGTGAACGCGAGCCACTGCCTTGCGTAGCTCGAGGTCGCCGGGAGGATTTCATTCAGTCGCTGTTCGACTGACATCGCGTCGAACCCGGCCGCCCCGGGGGAGGTCCACGGTTCCATCGGGTCGATCGGTTTCGCGTCTTCGCCGAGCTGTGTCAGGTGCGGCAGCAGTTCCCGTCCCAGGCTTCGCTTTTCCGGATCGGTCAGGTCGCTGCCCCCGAACCGGACCCTGACCTTCAGGCCCGGGTAGGAGCCTTCGTCGCTCATAGCTTTCAGCGTCAGGCCGAACCGCCGCGCCAGGATCCGCCAGAGCGCGTGGTTCTCGCCGATCAGCTCCGCTCCCGCCTCGATCCACTTCCCGGGGGCGAAGGACCGGTCGGTTCGCACCCTTCCGCCGATCGTGCTTCGCGCCTCGAAAACGCTGACTTCGGCGCCGCATTCCTTCAGGTACCAGCCGGCGCTCAATCCCGAGAAGCCGCCGCCGATGACCGCCACGTTCAAGCCCTCGGGCGGCAGGCACCATCTTGTCCCGCGCCTGAACCAGTCCGGCGTCAGGCGCCATTTGTTTTCGAGCTCTTCTTCCTTTGTCCGCGCCCGCTCGGCCCGTTCCTCCGAGGAGAGGTAGTCCTCCTCCTCGAAGATGCCGAGAGCTCTGAAGCCCGTCATGGCTTTGGGCGGGTCGTCGTCCGGGTCAGGTGAAGACCGGCAGGGTCGCGTCCGGCTGCAGCCAGACCAGCGTGGTCGGGAGGGTGAACTCCCACGGTTCGCCCTCCGGTTTGGCGCCCTCGAGATCGTCGGTCTGGTTGCGGATCTCTTCCGCCAGCGACTCGTAGAGCGGCGATTCGATCGTGGGCGGTTCGCCTCCCAGCCACACCTTCTGCGCCAGGTCGGCGGCGGGGGACTGGAGCATGTAGGCGACCGCTTCGGCATAGGCGGGGGGAACCGGGACCACCACCCGACAGGAGCCCGCGGTGAGGAACTGTTCGAAGCTCGGGTCGGGGTCTTCCACTTTCGAGGTGGTGTCGGCCCACTTCGACTTCCGCCCCCAGAAGTAGGGGTAGAAGAGGTAGGTCATCTGCTCCCACTCGAAGGCCTGCTCGAAGAACTGCACGATCGGCCCCTCCCGCAGCGCCTCGAGCACGTCGACCTCGGGGATGTGCGCCGGCGGGTCCGTGGGATCGGTGACGGCGTGGAACTGGCCGAAGTGCTGCCCCGTCATCATCGTGATGCAGAGCTTCTTCAGCTCGTTCTGGATGATCGAGCGGTTGAGCGCGGGGTTGTGGCCCTGGATGCTCCCCGCGTCGGCGCCTTTCGCTTGGGCGACCTTCTGGTCATAGGCGGTTTTCTGCGCCTGGTAGGCGGCCTGGATCTTGTCGTAGGTCTGCAGCTGCCAGGCGGCGTAGGCCTCGGGCTGGCGCTGGCAGAGGGCTTTGATCGTGAGCGTGAAGGCGTTGATGTCGTAGGTGGCGACGCTGGCCGCGATTCCGCCGTCGACCGATCCCGCGGGCCCCGGCTGGCGACTCGTTTTCAACAGCGAGTTGCCGCCGCTCGAGTCGTTGGTCAGGGTGAAGAGGTCGTCGCCCACCTGCACCGTGAACTTCGGATGGTGGTTCCAGAGCAGCGAGGCCGCGAAGCCGTAGGAGGTAAGGCGGTAGCCGTCGGGGGCCATCAGGTCTTTCGAGGTCATCGCGATCGTCTTCCCGTCCTCGACGCTGTCTTTGCCCATGCTCGCCTCGATCCATTTCCACATCGGCGGCGGCGCGGCAAGCCCCGCCGCTCCATAGCGGGCTGCGTAGCGGGTGTAGTTCGTCTCGTCGATGTCGCTCGCCGAGAGGGTTTGGGCCATGCTCTGCGGCTGCCCGGCCTGGAGGTCGTTGAGGAACGGGATCGGCGGGGTGGCGTCGACCTGGATCTGCTTGTTCGAGTGGGCGGCGCGGTAGAAGGCGGCCGGCTCGGGGATGATGAACTCCAGCATCATCCGCAGCCCGTAGTTGTAGACCTGCGCTTTGTAGCGCTTGTTCACCCAGCGGTAGATGCCGACGACGTGTTCTTTGCCTTCTTTGTTGTCGACGCCGTGGGTGTCGGTCTCCTCGATTTCATTGATCGTGTTCGTGGTCCGCTGCGAGGTGACTTTCGTCTGGATCTTGCTGATCGAGCGATCGACCACCTCGCGGGCGAAGTTGGCGGACGTTTTCTGACTTTCTTCTTTGGCGTTGGAGTAGGCGAAGTCGCCTTTGGCGGTGGCGCTGACCGGCCCGTAGGAGGCGGTCACCGAAAGACCGGCTTTGACGCTGAGGTCTTCTTTGATCGTCTGCGCCGCCTCCCGCTTCAGCTCGAACCGCTCGGTGGTCTGCGTGTCCCGTTGCGTTTCCTTCACCTCTTCTTCGCCGACGGTGACGGTGGTCTCGGTCCGGTCGAGCGTGCGGAAGACCCGGTTCTTCGACTCGCCTTTGAGGACGTTCTCGATGTAGGCGACCTCGCCCGGTTCGTAGGCGAGGAGCTGCTGCTTGACGACCTTGAGGTCACCGATCCCGAGCGGCTTGATCCGCCCGTGGACGTCGACGTCGGGAGCGGTGCTGGGGTCGCTCGGGGGC
This sequence comes from Solirubrobacterales bacterium, assembly GCA_036378275.1. Taxonomy (GTDB): domain Bacteria; phylum Actinomycetota; class Thermoleophilia; order Solirubrobacterales; family 70-9; genus VAYN01. Next base: position 6,385 of record DASUWV010000111.1, read on the forward strand.
GAGACCGGTTTCGTCGGCAGGGGGAATTTGACCACCCGCTCCAGGCCGGCCTCGAATTCGTGCTGACCCGCGAGCCGGAAGGCCTGGTCGCTGAGCGTGGCAACGTGGTCCTGCAGCGCCTGCGTGGCGGTCGGCAGCGAGGTCTTCCGGGTCACGCCGAGCCGGTCGAGCAAGGTCTCCTTTGCCCGGCTGACGTTCGGGCCCAGCACCTGCTCGAGCGCCGGAGTGGTGTCGACCGCGACGCTCTGGCGCGACCATTTGTCCGCTTCCTCGGGTTTCCCCGCCTCCAGCGCCGGGGGGCTCGCGGCAGCCGAGCGCTCCAGGCTGGCCAGCAGCTCCCTCGAGTCGGACAGCTCCGAGACGAGCTGCTCGGCACGCGAAGCCAGCGGCGAGTGGGAGGGGTCGGCGTGGGAGGGCTCTGGCGGCGCCGGCGGCTTGCCGCCGGCGGGACGGAGAAGAGCGTCGAGCTGCGGCGCGATCGCCGGCTGCGCGTCGAGCCTTCTCAGCGCGGCGGCCGCGGTCGGCGTGGGGTCGTCTGCGAGCGCGTCGGCGTAGTGGAGCAGGCGCAGCGCGGCGGTCGGGAGCTCCAGCAGCTCGCCGGCGCCGGTCCCGGTCGCGTAGGCGGTGTAGAGCGCATCCCAGGCTTCGTCCCAAAGCTCGGCCTTGTCCAGTTCGCCCAGCCCGGCTTCGCGAAGCAGCTCCTCGCCGGAGGGGGCGGGATCTTTCTCTCCCGGCAAGCGGTACTTCTCCACCAGCTTGCGCCGGCCTTCGGCGAGGGGGCGCAGCCGGTCCAGATGCACCTTTTCCCAGCGCTTTTCGGCCGCGCCGGGAGAGTCGATCCCGCGCGCAAAGCCGGTGAGCTTCGCCAGGCCGTCGCGGGACCCGGCCCGGACGTCGCGGATGATCCCGTCGGTGGTTTCGCTTTCCGTCGCGAGCTGGACCGGGCGGACGGAGACGAACTTGAACACGTTCGTGGACTCGCTGCTCATCACATCACCTCATCGATCGCCAAATAATCAGTCTGTTCTATTCGACAACGGTGCGGTGCGTCAATCCTTGGTTCGTCCGCGGGAACCGAGAGCCCGACGTGGGATGCTCCAGCAGTGTGGCTCCAGCGGGAGATTCACCTGCCGCCAAAAAAGCGCGGCTTTCACCTTGTCACCGGTGAGGTGCTCGACGCCCTGCCCGAGCTTGGTGAGATCTCGGTCGGCCTCCTCCACCTGCTGATCCAGCACACCTCCGCCTCGCTGGCGCTGAGCGAGAACGCTTCGCCGGAAGTGCGGCGGGACTTCGAGAGCTGGTTCAGCCAGGCGGTGCCGGAAGGCGCGCCCTACTGGACCCACACGCTCGAGGGCGACGACGACATGCCCGCTCACGTCAAGGCGGCCCTGCTGGGTCCCTCGCTGACCCTGCCGATCGACGACGGCCGGCTCGCGCTCGGCACCTGGCAGGGCATCTACCTCTGCGAGCACCGGAACCACGGCGGCCCCCGCACGGTGGTCGCCACCGCCTGGGGTGAGGTCTCCGGGGACTGAAGGCGCCGGCGGTAAGAACAGACATATGGTTGCCGCATGGACGACGCCGTTGCTCGCTACATCGAGGCCTCCGAGCAGGGTGACATCGAGACTCTGATGGGCACGCTCGCCCCAGACGTCGAGGTGGTCTCGCCGATCTCGGGTCGCATGATCTTCCGGGGAGAGGCTGACGTTCGGGTTCTCCTCACCGCCGTCTACGGCAGCCTCAAGGGTCTGCGCTGGACCCGGACGCTCGGCGAGGGCGAGCACCTCGTCGTTCTCGGTGAAGCCCGCCTCCTCGGAGTGCGCCTGACCGACGCGATGGTCTTCGAGCTCGCTCCCGACGGACGCATCCGCCGGATCGGGCCACACCTGCGCCCCTGGCTCGCCCTCACCCTCCTCGCCCTCGTCCTCGGGCCGCAGGTCGGGCGGCGGCCGGGAATGATCTGGCGGGCGCTGCGCGCAGGCGGGGGCTGACTCGACGTGCCTACAGCCGCTCGCGCAGCTCGGCGACCTCGCTCTCCAGGCGCTTCTCGACCCGGTCCACCTCGCCGTCCATCTCCCTGCTGCGGGCGTGGAAGAAGGCGCCGAAGGAGCCGGCGAGGGTGGCGACGACGGTGATCGCCCAGATGTCGAAGAAGAGCTCGAGGACCTTGCCGAAGTTCGTCTTCGGCGCCGCCACCGAGGAGGCGGTGAGGAGCTGCGAGGTGGAGAAGAGGTAGGCGTCGAAGAGGTTGTGGATTTCGCTCCCCCTGGCGCCGTGCTCGGTGAGGTAGACGACCAGGGTCGAGATGACCGAGATCAAGGCGGTGAGGAGGAAGATCGTCAGCAGCCGGCGCCGCAGGTGGGTGTGGGTCTTGGTCTGACCCTGGACCACGGCGATCATCTCGCGGTGCGCGTTCTTGACGTGGCCGGCGGCCTTCATCGTGGCGAGCATTATCGATTGAGAGATCGGACTGCAAACGGGTAGGGGAATCCCGTGGCCGCGTCAATCGGCACCGGGGAGCTGCTGAAGGGGCGCTACCGGCTCGAGCGCACGCTCGGGCGCGGCGGCATGGCCGCCGTCTGGCTCGGCCAGGACGAAGTGCTGGAGCGGCCCGTCGCGGTGAAGGTCCTCTCCGACACGATCGCCGGCGACCCCGGCTTCGTCGCCCGCTTCCGCCGTGAGGCCCGCACCGCGGCCTCGCTCTCGCACCCCAACCTGGTCGGCGTCTACGACTATTCCGAAGAGGGCGAACGCCCCTACCTGGTGATGCAGTTCGTTCCCGGCGAGAACCTGGCCGAGCTGAGGGAGCGGGGCGGGGAGGTCGACCGCGACAAGCTCGCCCGCGAACTGCTCGACGCGCTCGACCACATCCACTCGGTCGGCATCCTCCACCGCGACGTCAAGCCGGCCAACGTGATCGTCGAACCGGGCGGCACCGCGAAGCTGATCGACTTCGGGATCGCGCTGCCGCGCGACGCGACTGCGCTCACCAGCACCGGCCTCGTGCTCGGCACCGAGCGCTACGCGGCGCCGGAGGTGATGGAAGGCAAGCCGGCGACGGAGCGCTCCGACCTCTTTGCGGCCGGGGTCCTACTCCGCTCCTGTGAGGGGCGCTGCTCGCCCGAGCTGCGCTCGCTGATCGGGTGGCTGACCAGCGCCGACCCCGCCGCCCGCCCGGCCTCGGCGAGGCAGGCGCTGGCCCGGCTCGAGCGCGCAGACGGCTACGAGGAACCGACCCGCGCCTTCGAGCCGAGCCTCTCCGGTCGCCGGGAGGAGCCGGCGCCCCCTCCATCGCTTCCGCCGGCGACTTACGCCCGCGCCGGCTCCCGCGGCAGCCGCTTCGGCGCCGCCGCCGCGATCCTCGGCGTCTTGGCGGCGGTCATCGTCGTCGGGGTGGTGGTGCTGAGCGGCGGCGACAAGCACCCCGGTGGCAGGACGGGTCACGGCAAGCAGGCGCGGGCGAAGCAGCAACAGAAACCCGGCCCCGAACCGACGCCGGCCGTCGAAGCGACCGCGGCGATCCCGGCTCCCGCGGGACACCCCGACCCGGCGCGCGGCGCCGAGCTGAACGAACAGGGCTACGCGATGATCCAGGCGGGGGAATACGAAGCCGCGGTCCCGGTGCTGGAAGAGGCGGTCGCCGCCTTCCCGGAAGGGAGCGAAGACATCGACTACGCCTACGCGCTGTTCAACCTCGGCAGCGCCCTGCGTCAGAGCGGCCGTCCCGAAGCAGCGATCCCGGTCCTCGAACGGCGGCTGGAAATACCCGACCAGACGGCGACCGTCGAAGCCGAGCTGGAAGCGGCCCGGGCCGAAGCCGGGGGCAGCGGGGAAGAAGTGGAAGCCGTGGAAGCGGGGGAAGAGGGCGATTAGGCGCGGCCGACCCCCCGCGCGATCCGCTCCATCATCTCCTCGACCAGCGCCGGCGAGGTGCCGAGGTTGAGCCGGGCGAAGCCGGCGCCCTGGGGGCCGAACTGCGGCCCCGCGGAGAGGGCGAGGCGGCCGCGCTCGAGGATCGGCTGCGAGGGGTCGGGGCCGAACCCGAGCGGCCGGAAGTCGAGCCAGGCGAGGTAACCGGCCCGCGGCTGCTCGTAGCCGACCTCGGGCAGGCGCTCGGAGAGGAGCCGGGCCAGCAGCGCCCGGTTGTGGTCGAGCACCGCGATCACGTCGTCGAGCCACTCGTCGCCCTCGCGGAAGGCGGCGATCGACCCGATCGCGCCGAGGTGGCCGCAGTGGGTGGCGCTGACCGGCAGCCCGGCGACGACCCGCGCCGCCTCCTCCGAGCCGGTGACGATCTCGGCGCACTGCAGGCCGGCGAGGTTGAAGGCCTTCGAGGCCGACCAGAAGGCGATGCCCCGGCGGCGCGCCGCCCCGGAGACGGTCAGGAAGGGGACGTGCTCGGCGCCCGGCAGCGTCAGCGGCGCGTGGATCTCGTCGGCGAGGACCCAGGCCCCGTGCCGCTCGGCGGCCGCGGCGACCGCCTCCAGCTGCTCGCGCGAGGGAACCGACCCGGTCGGGTTGTGGGGGCTGCAGAGGATCAGCGCCGCGGCGCCGGCGGCGAACGCCCGCTCGATTCCCTCGACCTCGAGCTCGGTCCCGGCGAGCGGCGCTTCCACCAGCTCGCACCCGGCCTCCTCGACCACCGCGAAGAAAGGGTGGTAGACGGGAGTGTTGACCACCACCCGGTCGCCCGGCTCGGCGACCTCCTTCAGCACCGCGGTCAGCGCGCCGACCACGTCGGGGCTGGGGGAGACGGCGGCCGGGTCGACCTCCCAGCCGTGGCGGCCGGCGGCGAACTCGGCGAAGGCGGTCCCCAAATCCTCGGGGTTGCCGTAGCCGCAGTCGTCCAGCTCGACCGCCTCCAGCAGCGCCCGCTTCACCGGCGGCGCCAAGGGGAAGTCCATCTCCGCCACCCAGGCCGGCAGCACGTCGCTTCCGTAGCGGCTCCACTTCGCGCTCCGCCGCCGGCGCAGGCGCTCCGGCGAGAGCTCGGTCAGGGCGGGATCGAGATGCGGCGGCACCGGCGCACTCTGTCAAAGCCGTTGCGGGGAGCAGAAGTGCCCTTTCACCGATGAGCATTGTATGCGAACATATGTTCGTGTTGGCTTTTGCGAGAGACCGCCCCCTTGAACAGGGTCCTCGCGGGCGACATCGCCGGAAATCAAGGCGTACCGCAAAGCTGCCGGTCACGCGCCGAAACGGAGCTGGGTTGCGCCCACCTCTATGGACGCGGGGGCGGGAGGCAAATTCCCTTCCGTAGATGCCGCGCCGGGAAGAACCTCAGATCGGGCTGGCACAGGCCATCAGGCGCCTTCGCAAGGAGGCTCGCCTCAGCCAGGAAGCGCTCGGCCTGCGGGCCGACATCCATCCCACCTGGATGTCGCACATCGAGTCCGGCCGGATCAACCCGACCTGGGGAAACGTGCGCCGGATCGCGATCGGGCTGGAAGTGCCGCTGCCGCAGCTGGCCGAGCTCGCGGAGGCGCTCGAGCACGAAAACGGAACTGCCCCCCAGCCAGGGCAGGGTGCTGGGGGGCAGTAGGGACCCACCTTGGGGGTGGATGGGGCTAACTCTAATACTCAGGTATTCGCAAGTAACGGTGTACCTGCCGATCTCTCGAAAGAAGCAGCGAGGTCCGGCGTTTTTGCGACGAGGGGGCGTGGGGGG
>DASUWV010000112.1:0-12276 GCA_036378275.1 Solirubrobacterales bacterium
CCCCCCCCCCACTCCTCCTTCAGCGACCTATCCCTCGCCCGCCCCGAGGAGCAGTACCTGGAGGACGTCGAAGCTTCCCTTGATCATCTCCTCGCAGGAGACAGCTACGAGATCTGTTTGACGAACCAACTCTCGCTGGACACTGACGCCGATCCACTTGACCTTTATCGCCGTCTCCGCCGCGCCAACCCGGCGCCGTTCGCCGCCTATCTCAAGCTCGGCGACCTCGCCGTCCTCAGCTCCTCGCCCGAGCGCTTCCTCCGCGTCAGCCGCGACGGCGAGGCCGAAGCGCGGCCGATCAAGGGGACCTCGCGCCGTGGCGTCACCTCTGACGAAGACGCGTCGCTCGCCGTCGCCCTCGCCGCCGACGAGAAGAACCGGGCAGAGAACCTGATGATCGTCGACCTCCTCCGCAACGACCTCGGTCAGGTCTGCGAGATCGGCTCGGTCGAGGTCCCGCAGATGATGGAGGTGGAGACCTACGAGACCGTCCACCAGCTCGTCTCCGAAGTCCGCGGGCGACTCCGCTCCGACGTCGCCGCCCCGGACGCCGTCCGCGCCTGCTTCCCGCCCGGCTCGATGACAGGCGCACCGAAGCTCCGGACGACCGAGATCCTCGGCCGGCTCGAGGGCGTCGCCCGCGGCGTCTACTCCGGCGCGGTCGGCTGGTTCGGCCTCGGCGGCGGGGCCGACCTCTCGGTCGCGATCCGCACCATCGTCCTCGCCGAGGGCCGCGCCACGATCGGCGCCGGCGGCGCCGTCGTCCTCGCCTCCGACCCCGAGCGCGAGTACGAGGAGATGCTGCTGAAGGCCGCCGCTGCCCTGCGCGCCATCGACCCCGGGGCCGACCCGGCGTCTATATCCTTGGCGGTCCAGGGCGCCGCAGCCGCGTCGCAGCCCTCATTCCAGGTCCCGACTACTTGAAGCAGGAGCCATGGCCGTAGACACCGCCGCGTACCGCGAAATGACCGACGAGCAGGAAGCGATCACCGAAATGGTCCGCCAGTTCGCCGACGAGCAGATCATCCCCAACGCCGAGCATTACGACCACGAGGACTCCTTCCCGGAGCCGGTCGTCGAGCAGATGAAGGAGCTCGGCCTGTTCGGGGTCACGATCCCCGAGGAGTACGGCGGCATGGGGCTCGACCTGACCACCTACGCGATGATCGTCGAAGAGCTCTCGCGCGGGTGGATCTCGATCTCTGGCGTCGTCAACACCCACTTCATCGGCTCCTACCTGCTGATGAAGTTCGGCACCGACGAGCAGAAGGAGTACTTCCTGCCGAAGATGGCGACCGGCGAGATCCGCGCCGCCTTCTCGCTCTCCGAGCCCGAGGTCGGCTCCGACGTCCAGGGCATCAAGGCCACCGCCAAGAAGGGCGAGGACGGCAAGTGGGAGCTGAACGGGCAGAAGATGTGGGTCACCAACGGCCTCGGCTCGAGCGTCGTCTTCGTGCTGATGAAGACCGACACCCAGGCGGACCCGCCTTACAAGGGCATGACCTGCTTCATCACCGAGAAGGAGGCCTGGAAGGAAACCAACGAGGGCGACTTCAAGGGCCTCAACGTCCCGCCCAAGATCAAGAAGATGGGCTACAAGGGCGTCGAGTCGACCGAGCTCGTCTACGACGGCTACAAGTGCCCGCCCGAGCGCGTGCTCGGCGGCGAGGACGCCGGCGTCGGCCAGGGCTTCGTGCAGATGATGGATGCGCTCGAGGTCGGCCGCGTCAACGTCGCCGCCCGCGGCGTCGGCATCGGCCAGCGCGCGCTGGAGCTCGCCCTCCGCTACAGCCAGGAACGGAAGACCTTCGGCAAGCCGATCGCCGCCCACCAGGCGATCCAGTTCAAGCTCGCCGACATGGCGACCAAGCTCGAGGCGGCCCGCCTCGTCACCCGCAAAGCGGCGCGGATGAAGGACGCCGGCGAGCGCTCCGACCTCGAGGCCGGGATGGCGAAGCTCCTCGCCTCGGAGACCGGCAAGTACTGCGTCGAAGAAAGCTTCCGCATCCACGGCGGCTACGGCTACTCGAAGGAGTACGAGATCGAGCGCCTCTACCGCGACGCGCCGCTGCTGCTGATCGGCGAGGGAACGAGCGAGATCCAGCGCATGGTTATCGGCAAGAAGCTCCTGCAGAGGCACAAGATTTGATCGACCGGAGCATCTGAAATGGCCTCGACTTCGGACCTGATCCGCACCGCCGTCGAGCGGTTCCAGGCCGAAGTCCCGGCGCTGCAGAACCTGAAACTGGTTTTCGGCCTGCAGCTGAAAGCCAAACACGACATCCAGCTCTACCGGGTCGAGCTGCCCGGGCCGAAGATCAGCAAAGACCTGGCCCAGGACGAGCGGGTCCTAGTGGAAATCGACCGCCCCCAGTTCAACGAGCTGGCCGAGAAGGGGACGCTGAAAAGCTACCGGCGGGCGGTCGAGACCGGCCACATCAAGGCCAGCGGCGACTCGAACGTGGTCAAGCTGATCGCCCAGGTCGTGGAAAAGCAAGAGGAACGGAACCGGCTGCGGAAAGTGCACTGAGGGCCCGATCAGAGCCGGATCAGGTTCTCCGCCTCGATGCTGCGGGTGACGCCGCGGAAGTCCACGACCAACGGCGCCGCTGAGACGACCGCCTCGTAGTCGATGTCGGGGTGGGCGGTGACGATCGCGGCGAGGTCGCAGTCGCACAGCGCCCCCTCGAGCTCGACCGAGCCGAGGCCGTGGCCAGGCAGCTCCTCGACGAATGAGTCGTGGTAGCTGACCTCGGCGCCGAGGTCCTGTAGCCGCCCGATGATCTTCAGCGCCGGCGATTCGCGAGTGTCGCCGACGCCGCCCTTATAGCTGACGCCGAGGATCAGGACGCGGGAGCCGTTGACCGGCTTGCGCACGCCGTTCAGCGCTCGCTCGATCCGTTCCACGCAGAAGCCCGGCTGCGCCTGGTTCACTTTCCCCGCCAGCTCGATGAACTCGGGGTAGAAGTCGAGCTGGCGGGCCCGGAAGGCAAGGTAGAAGGGGTCGACCGGCAGGCAGTGGCCGCCCATCCCCGGCCCGGGGTCGAAGCGCATGAAGCCGAACGGCTTGCTGGAGGCGGCCTCGATCACCTCCCAGACGTCGATCTCGAGCCGGTCGCAGAGCTGGGAGAGCTCGTTGACGAGCGCGATGTTGACCGAGCGGAAGATGTTCTCCAGCAGCTTCGAGAGCTCGGCCGCCTCGGGGCTGGAGAGGACGATCACGGTGTCGCAGATCTCCCCGTAGAGCGTCCGGGCGCGCTCGGTCGAGGCCTCGGTGACGCCACCGACCAGCTTCGGCGTCGTCCGCACGGTGTAGTCGGTGCGGCCGGGATCGATCCGCTCGGGCGAGAAGGCGAGGTGGAAGTCGCTGCCGGCGGTGAGGCCGGAGGTCTCGAGGATGGGGAGGAGGCGGTCGCGCGTCGTCCCCGGGTAGGTGGTCGACTCCAGCACCACCAGCTGGCCGCTGCGAAGCACCTGCGCCAGCGCCGTCGCCGAAGCCTCCAGCGGCCCGAGGTCGGGCTCGCGCGAGTCGCTGAGCGGCGTCGGCACGCAGAGGATCACCGCCTCGCAGCCGGCGAGTTCGCCGTAGTCGGCGGTCGCCCGCAGCTTCCCGGCCAGCGGCGCCAGCGAGGAGCTCGGCACGTCCTCGATGTAGCTGCGCCCGGCGTTCAGCGCCTCGACCTTGGCCTCGTCGACGTCGAGGCCGACCACCTCGCAGCCCGCCTCGGCGAAGGCGACGGCAAGCGGCAGGCCTACGTAGCCCAAGCCGATGATCCCGATTCGCATCGCGGGCAGTCTAGGCCCATAATCAGAGGTCTTGCCGCAGCGAATCGGAAAGTGGTTGCTCTGCTTCGGGGCACTTTTCCTCGTTCACCTGTCTCAAGTGGGGGCGATGAGCCTGCCGCCGGGGTTCCAGGCGCGCACCCTGCCGTTGCCCAAGGCGACCTCCCCGACCTACACCAACGGCCTGCAGAAGCCGACCACGCTCGAGTTCGCGCCCGACGGCAAGCTCTTCGTCGCCGAGCGCAACGGCCGGGTGCTCGAGTTCGACTCGATCGAAGACGAAACGCCCACCCTCGTCCTCAGCATCCTCGACAAGGTGATGGCGAAGGGAGACCGAGGCATCCTCGGGATGAAGCTCGACCCCGAATATCCCGCCAAGCCGTTCATCTACCTCAGCTACACCTACGACGCGCCGATCGGTGGCGACTCCGCCGACTCCACCCATACGCACTACGCCGACGGCAGCGACGACTGCGACACCACCAACAACTACGTCGACTGCATGGTCAGCGGGCGGCTCGCGCGCATTGAAATCAATCCGGCTACCAGCGTTGCGGTCGGCGGGGCCGTCGACCCCACCTCCGAAGAAGTACTCGTCAACAGCTGGTGCCAGCAGGTCACCAGTCACTCGATCGGCGACATCGAGTTCGACAGCGAAGGGGCGCTGCTGATGAGCGGCGGCGACGGGGCCAGCTGGGGCACGCTCGACTACGGTCAGCTCGGCAACCCCTGCGAAGACCCTCCGTTCGAAGGCGGCTCGCTGCGGGCGCAGGACTTGAAGACCCCGGCCACCAGCGCCGACCCGACCAACTACAACGGCGCGATCATTCGCGTCAACCGCGAAACCGGTGCGGCGATGCCGAACAATCCGCTCGCGGTCAACCCGCTCTTCGCCGAAGGCAAGGAAGACGTCGCCGCGCGACGGATCCTCTCCGAGGGCAATCGCAATCCCTACCGCTTCACGATCCAGCCCGGAACCAGCAACGTCTACGTCGGCGACGTCGGCATGGACCTCTGGGAGGAGATCGACCGGCTGACCTCCCCGCCCACTCCCAAGCAGCGGCTAACCAACTTCGGCTGGCCCTGTTACGAGGGGGGGATCGGCGGCAACCTCGTGCAGCCGCGGTGGCATGCGGCCGAACAGGAACAGAACAAGCCCTTCTGCGCCTTTCTCTACGACAACCCCTCGCAGGTCACGGCGCCCTTCTTCGCCTACCCCCACGTACACACCCCTGGCTACGACGGTCACCTCTTTGCGGGTGATGTCTGCAACCCGAGCCCGGGCGCGGCGATCGCCGGCCTTGCCTTCTACGACCCGAGCGGGGTCGGGGCCGAAGATCTCTTCCCGGCCGAGGATCGCGGAGCGCTCTTCTTCTCTGACGCCGCCCGCGGCTGCATCTGGACGATGGAAGAAGGAGCAGGCGGCGCGCCCGATCCGACGACGGTAGCCGATTTCGCAGTCAGAGAAGGCAGCGAACCGTTCAATCCGGTCGACATCGTCGAGGGGCTCGACGGCGCGCTTTACGTGCCGAACTTCTATGACGACAGCATCACCCAGATCCGCTACTTCCCCGGTAACCAGCCGCCGACGGCGCGTCTCAGCGTCAACAAGACCTATGGCGCGACGCCGCTGACGGTGGAATTCGATGCCTCCTCCTCGACCGATCCCGACCTCGGCGGGGGCGACGAACTGCACTACAGCTGGGATCTCAACGGGGACGGCCAGTTCGGCGACGCGACCACGCCCACCGTGTCCCACGAATACACGGAAGCGTCGAACGTCACCGTGAAGGTGCGGGTCAGCGACAACTTCAACCACACCTCGGTGGCCGAAGTGAAGCTTTACCCCGGCGACCTAGGGCCGCCGACCGCGCAGATCGAGGCGCCGGAACCGAGCCTGGAATGGGAAATCGGCGAAACGGTCGACTACGAAGCGACGGCGACGGACCCCGACGGAGAGACCTTCGGGTCAGGGCTGGAATCGCACTGGGAGTTCACCCTCGAGCACTGCCCGCTCGCCTGCCACGAGCACCCGATCACCAGCGCCGACTCGCCGAGCGGAAGCTTCGTCGCCCCTCCGCACGAGTTCCCCTCTCACCTGAAGCTCGAATTCACCGCCACCGACTCGCGGGGGATGAGCGACACGAAGACGGTCGAAATCTACCCCCGCACGGTCGAAGTCAGCGTCGAATCCGACCCGGCGGGCGTCCCGCTGGGGATCGAAGGAGTGGTCTCCGACAAACCCTCGAGCGCGACGACGATCGCCGGCGGCACCGTCACCGTCTCGGCACCCGAAGCGGCGACCGTCGGCGGCGAGGAATACGAGTTCTCCGCTTGGTCCGACGGCAAAGCGCGGGTGCACGAAGTGACCAGCAGCGCCGACCTCGCCCTCGTCGCCCACTACGTCCTAAAGCCGCCCGGAGAACCGGGTGGAGAAGGGGCTTCAAGCGGTTTGCCGTTGACGCCACCGACCCCGCCGGTCGGCCACCTCCGGCTCGTCTCCAAGCCCGCCGGGGTGCGGCTGCGCGTCGGATCCGTGCGTTCGAGCGCGCCCTTCTCCTTCGCAGCGCCGCTCGGCACCCGCACCGCGATCGCAGCGCCGCGGACGATCCACCGGCACGGCCGCCTGCTGCGCTTCCGCCGCTGGATCATGGCCGGCCGCAGCCTCGGCACGTCCCCCCGCCTGGGTGTGACGATCGTCGCCGACGCCCGCTACCTGGCGCTCTACGATGCGTCCGCGCAGCGTCTCGGCAGCGCCAGATAGCATCCCGCGCCGCCAAACTTCCAAGGAGAACTCACCCACCGATGACTGACCAGACGTACGAGCTGACCACCGACCAGGCCGAGCGCGAGGCGACCGGCGCGCACAGCTACGGCCGCTACCTCGAGGAGTTCGAGGTCGGCGCCGTCTACAAACACTGGCCGGCGAAGACCGTGACCGAGGCCGACGACCACCTCTTCTGTCTGATCACGATGAACCACCACCCGCTGCACATCAACGACGTTTACGCCAGCGGCTCCCAGCAGGGCAAGAACGTCGTCGTCGGGCCGCTCGTCTACTCGCTGGCGCTCGGCATGTCGGTCTCCGACGTCTCCGGCAAGGCGATCGCCAACCTGGCGACCGAAGAGCTCAGCCACCCGAACCCGGTCTTCCATGGCGACACCCTCTTCTGCGAGACCGAGGTGCTCGACGTCAAGCCGTCGAAATCGAAGCCCGACCGCGGCATCGTCAAGGTCCACACCCGCGTCCTCAACCAGGACGGCGTCCTCGTCGCCGAGTTCAAGCGCCTGGTGCTGGTCCCGAAGAAGAACCCGGGCTCCTCGCCGGAACCTGCCGCCGACAACGTCGAGTAAACGGCTCAGTGCGCCTCGCCGCTCGCGTGGGCGGGGGGGCGTGACTCCTCCGCCAGCGAGGTGAGCTCGAGTTGGCCCTGGGCGGCCTCTTCGAGCACCTCGGTCGCCTCCTGGGCCGAGCGGGCGTAGAGCTCGACCAGGAGGTGGATGACGATCTGCTCGTCGTCGTGCTTGTGGAAGCGGACGTGGGTGAAGAACTCGCGCACGCCGGCGTCGCCGAAGGCGCCGAAGGTGAGGAACTCGATCGCCTCGGGGCCCGAGCAGCTCTCAACCCGGTCCTGGTCCACCGTCACCGTGCAGGAGGCGACCCAGGGGGTGCCGGCGACCATCCTCTCCCAGCGGTCCTCGATCGGCACCACCCGGTCGCCTTCGAAGGTGAGGTGGGGCTGGTCGTGCATGCAGTCGAGGCACTGGACGACCGATTCCTGCACCTCGTCGACCCCGTCGGCCAGTTCGCCGCTATCGGGATCGACCCGCCGGATCGCGTCGTAGTGGATCTGGATCTCGAGGTTCTGCGACCAGCAGCGGTAGCACCGCAGCCACGCCGCCCGCTCGGTGTTGAGCTCACTCATCGACCCATTGTTGCGCAGGTGGCGGCGCGGCGGCGATAGAGGAACAAGTAAAAGTCGCTATCTAATCTTGAAACTCTTGCTATCTTAGTTTGGTGGCTGCGCAAGGAAGGCACAAGACCTCCTTTGAGATCGACCCCGACAAGGTGGCTGTGGCCAAGGAGGTGCTGGGCACCAAGACCCTGACCGACACGGTGGACGCCGCCCTTGCCGAGGTCGTAAAGCTGCGCCAGCGCCGGCAGCTGGTGGAGCTCCTGTTCCGGCCTGGAGCGCTCGCCCTTGACGACCCCGAGACGATGTCGGAAGCGTGGCGCTGAGCCTCGACGCGCCGCGTGCCGACCTTTCTCGCTGACAAGAGTGCGCTCACGCGCCGCGAGACGCGGTCGGAGGTGCGCGAAGTCCTCGAGCCGCTGCTGGTGGCCGGGGAAATCGCGACCTGCGGGATCGTCGATCTCGAGCTTCTGTTCAGCGCTCGCGACCGCGCCACCTACCGGTCGCTGGTCGAGGCCCTGCGCGGGATGCCGCGCGTGCCGCTCGAGGAGGGCTCGGTGAACCGTGCCCTGGGCGTGCAGGCGATGCTGGCGGAGCGCTCGCAGCATCGAGCCGTGCCGCTTCCCGACCTGCTGGTCGCCGCTTGCGCCGAGTCGGCCGGCCTGACCGTTCTGCACTACGACGCCGATTTCGATCGGATCGCCGAGCTGACCGGGCAGCCGACGCAGTGGATCGTGCCCCGCGGCAGCGTCTCGTAGTTGTTCCGGCTCAAGCAGCCGCGCCGGCCCCGGCGCGCTGCCCGACGAGGTCGACGATCTCGCCCATGATCTGGTTGACGTCGAAGTCCTTCGGCGTGTAGACGCCGGCGACGCCGGCTTCGCGGAGGCGCTCGGCGTCGGCCTTGGGGATGATGCCGCCGACGACGACGGGCACGTCGACGCCCTCGTCCCGAAGGAGGCGCACGACCTCGGGGATCAGCTCCAGGTGCGAGCCGGAGAGGATCGAGAGGCCGACCACGTCGACGTCCTCCTGCAGGGCGGACTCGGCGATCTCCTCCGGCGTGAGGCGGATGCCCTGGTAGATCACCTCCATGCCGACGTCGCGGGCCCGCAGCGCCACCTGCTCGGCGCCGTTGGAGTGGCCGTCGAGGCCGGGCTTGCCGACCAGGATCTTGATCCGGTGGCCGATCTGCTCGGAGGTCTCCTCGACCCGCCGCCGCACCTCCTCGAGCTGGTCGCGGTCGGAGGCGGGGGAGGCGCCGTCGACGCCGGTCGGCGCCCGATAGGCGCCGAAGACCTCGCGCATGGTCGCCGCCCACTCGCCGGTGGTGGCGCCCGCCTTGGCGGCGGCGATCGTCGCCGGCAAGATGTTCACGCTCTCGTCCGCCGCGGCCTTCGCCAGGTCGTCGAGGGCGGCGCGGACCGCGTCGGAGTCGCGCTCGGCCTTCCACTCCTCAAGCGCCTCGATCCGTTCGCGCTCGACCTCGGGGTCCGGCGTCAGGATGCCGCCGTCGGCGCCCGCGGTCAGCGGCGAGTCCTCGGTCTCGGTGAAGCTGTTCTGGCCGATCACCTTCTGCTCGCCGGCCTCGATCCGCGCCACCCGCTCGCGGTGGCTCTCGACCAGGCGCGCCTTCATGTAGGGGACGGCGTTGACGGCGCCGCCGTGCTCCTCGACCACGGCCATCTCCGCCCGCGCCCCCTCGGTCAGCTCGGCGACCAGCCCGTCCATCACCTTCGACCCCTCGAAGACGTCGGGGTACTCGAGCAGGTCCGTCTCGTTCGCCAGCACCTGCTGGATCCGCAGGCTCCACTGCTGGTCCCAGGGGCGGGGGAGGCCCATCGCCTCGTTCCAGGCCGGCAGCTGGATCGCCCGCGCCCGCGCGTCGCGGGAGAGGGTCACCGCCAGCGCCTCGAGCACGATCCGCTGGATGTTGTTCTCCGGCTGCGCCTCGGTCAGCCCCAGCGAGTTGACCTGCACGCCGTAGCGGAAGCGCAGCATCTTCTCGTCGGTGACGCCGTAGCGCTCGCGCCCGATCTCCTGCCAGAGCGCGCTCATCGTCCGCAGCTTCGCGATCTCCTCGATGAGGCGGATCCCGGCGTTGACGAAGAAGGAGATCCGCCCGAAGACCTTGGGGAAGTCCTCCTCGGCGACCTGGCCGCGCGCTTTCACCTCGTCGAGCACCGCGATCCCGGTCGAGAGCGCGTAGGCGATCTCCTGCACCGGCGTCGCCCCGGCCTCCTGCAGGTGGTAGCTGCAGATGTTGGTCGGGTTCCATTTCGGCACGTCGTTGACGCTGAAGGCGACCATGTCGGCGATCAGCCGCATCGACGGCTCCGGCGGGAAGGCGTAGGTCCCGCGCGAGAGGTACTCCTTGATGATGTCGTTCTGCGTCGTCCCTTTCAGCAGCGAGCGGTCGACCCCGTTCTCTTCGGCGACGGTGACGTAGAGCCCGAGCAGCCAGGCGGCGGTCGCGTTGATCGTCATCGAGGTGTTCATCTCGTCGAGCGGGATGCCGTCGAGCAGCTGGTGCATGTCGCCCTTGTGGGCGATCGAGACGCCGACCTTGCCGACCTCGCCGCGGGCGAGGACGTGGTCCGGGTCATAGCCGGTCTGGGTGGGCAGGTCGAAGGCCACCGAAAGCCCCGTCTGGCCCTTGGCCAGGTTCTTGCGGTAGAGCTCGTTGGAGCGGCGGGCGTCGGAGTGGCCGGCGTAGGTGCGCATCACCCACGGCCGGTCGGGCTGGGGAAGTCGGTGGTCGCTCATGTCTCGAATGATATTTGGCGAAGGCCGCGGGGAAGGGTGACCGAAATCCACCTTTCAAGCCGCCGCCGCCCGCATCTTTCGGCCTCGCCTGTGTTTAGTCTGGCGTCCGATGAGGCTTCGCTTCCCAGCCGCGCTGCTGGTCGCGCTCTGCGCCGGCCTGCTCTGCTGCGCCGTCGCCGGCGCGGCGATGATCGGGATCTACCGCAACAGCATGAGCTCGCTCGCCCAGCGCAGCCAGCTGGTCAAGCTCTCCGGGCGCAACTGCGCGCGCGCCGGGGTGGGAGGGGCGATGCGGATCTCGATCGGCAAGGCGACCAGCTCCTGCTCCTACCGCACGCCGGTGCTCGGCCGCGACCTCGAGATCGCCGCCACCGAGCGCCTGCTCAGCGGCACCCCGACCGCGCTGCAGCGCAAGGCCTACCTCGGCCTCGAGCTGCGCGCCGGCGGTGGCGCCAAGTACGCGCTGCTGGTCTTCCCGCGCCAGAAGAAGGCGCAGCTGATCAAGGTCACCAAGGAAGCGACCAAATACCTGGCGATCGCCAAGAACTCGAAAGCGGTGGTCGGGGTCAACGAAGCCAACAAGCTGCGGCTGCGCGCGGTCAACGTCACCAGCGGCTCCGAAAAGGGCCAGGCCCGGCTCTTCGCCTACGTCGGCAACCAGCTCGTCGGCGAAGCCAAGGACGAAGGCGCTGGCGACCTCACCGGCCGCGCCTCGGCGGTCGTCGTCGGCACGATCAAGAACGGCAACGGCATCGTCGCCAGCGTCGACGACGTGGTCGTCCGCGTCCCCAGCCCCTTCTGATCACAGCCCTGCGCCCCCGCCCGCGGGCATAATTTCCACAGATGTCCTCCAGCACCATCGAGCGACCCCGCACCGCCGGTCCCGACTCTGGGCTCGGCGGCAACTGGCGCGTGATCGTCCGCAACGACAACCACAACACCTTCGACCACGTCGCCCAGACCCTCTCGCGCGTCCTGCCCGGGATCTCGCTCGAGCAGGGCCACCGGATCGCCGACCAGATCCACAACGGGGGGCAGGCGATCGTCTGGACCGGCCCGCGCGAGCCGGCCGAGCACTACTGGGAGCTGCTCGAGGATGCGGGGCTGACGATGGCGCCGCTGGAGCGCTGCTAGCCGCTCGGCGGTCGTCGCGCCCTATTCGGCGGCGAGGAGGATGTGCCAGGCGGGGAGCAGGGGGATGTCGTAGAGGTCAATGATCGACGCGCGGGCGTGCTCGATCTCGTCGGAGTACCAGTAGCGCTCGAAGTCCGAGCGGCTCTCCCAGATCATCGTCTGGCGGATGTGGAGCGGGTCGTCGGTGGAGCGGATCAGCGACCAGCTCTTGGCGCCGTAGGCCGGGGCCTTCGCCGCCGCCGGTTCCCAGAGGTCGAGGAAGCGGTCCGCCCGCAGTGGGGTGATGTGCCAGTCGAGAGTGCAGACCTCCGCCATCAGATTCCCCTTTCGGATCGAATGCCTGGGGCGCTCACGCGCCGACCTCCGCGCGGATCGCGCCGGGGCCGTCCTCGTGCCTGCCTTCCTCGTCGTTCTCGGCGCCGACGAGGATCGCGATCTTGCCGAGATGCTTGTTTTCGTGCATCAGCTGGTGCGCGGTCGGGACGCCGTCGAAGCCCATCGTGTCCGAGAGCACCGGTCGCACCTTGCCCTCCGCCATAAGCTGGTTCGCCTTCATGCACTCGTAGGCGTTGGCGAAGTGGGAGCCGATGATCTGCTTCTGCTTCATCCACAGGTAGCGGACGTCGAAGTCGAGCTGGTAGCCCGAGGTGGCGCCGCAGATGACGACCTTGCCGAACGGCTT
>DASUWV010000113.1:0-12945 GCA_036378275.1 Solirubrobacterales bacterium
GCCCGAGCTTCCGCGGCCGACGACGAGCCCTCGCCCGAGACGGCGTGAAGGTCGGCATCGTCGGGCTGCCGAACGCCGGCAAGTCCACCCTCTTCAACGCCCTGACCAAGGGCGGTGCCCAGATGGGCGACTACCCGTTCACGACGATCGAGCCGAACGTCGCCGTCGCCCAGGTGCCGGACGAGCGCCTCGAGCGGGTCGCGGCGACGGTCCGCAGCTCCGAGCTGGTGCCGGCGAAAATCGACTTCCACGACATCGCCGGGCTGGTCAAAGGGGCCTCGGAAGGGGAGGGGCTGGGGAACCAGTTCCTCGCCTCGATCCGCGAGACCGACGCGATCTGCCACGTCGTCCGCTGCCACACCGAATCCGACGTCCCGCACCCCGACGGCCGCGTCGACCCGCTCGCCGACATCGAGACGATCGAGACCGAGCTCGTCCTCGCCGACTATGACCAGGTCGAGCGCCGGCTTCCCCGCGTCGGCAAGCAGGCGAAGTCGGGCGACAAAGAGGCGCAGGTCGAGCACGAGTGGCTGCAGGCGGTGCACGAGGCGCTCGCGGCCGGCCGGCCGGCGCGCTCGATCCCGGTGCCGGAAGGCGCGCCGCAGGCGGCCCAGAACCTGCAGGCGCTGACGACGAAGCCGATCCTCTATGTGGCGAACGTCGACGAGGGCGACGCGGAGGCGCCGGAAGCGGTCGTCTCCCACGCCAACTCGGTCGGTGCCGGGGTGGTCGCGCTCAGCGCCCGGATCGAGGCCGAGCTGGCCGAGCTCGATCCCGCCGAAGCGGCGGAAATGCGCGAGTCATACGGGGTCGAGGGCTCGGGCCTGGCGCGCCTGGTCCGCGCCGCCTACGACCTGCTGGAGCTGATCACCTTCTTCACCGCCGGCGAGGACAAGGAGGCGGTGGCGCGGCCCCTCCGTCGCGGCGCCACGGCGCTCGAAGCCGCCGGCACGATCCACACCGAGATCATGGAAGCGTTCGTCAAAGCCGAGGTGATCGGCTGGGAGGACCTCGTCGCCTGCGGCGGCTACGTGGCGGCGAGAGACAAGGGCCTGCTGCGAATCGAGGGACGCGACTACCCCGTTCAAGACGGCGACGTGATCACGATCAAGGTGTAGGTGTCGCCTTCTGCGTCCGTATGGACGCATAAAGCGACACGCCCTTAGGCTTCACACATGGAGGAACGGGCGCGGTTCCCGGAGGTCGCCGCGAAGGCGGGTCACTACGAGAGCTTCTACGTCAAGGCCTGCGAGCCGGGGGGCGGGCGCGGGGTCTGGATCCGTCACACCGTCCACAAGCGCCCCGGCGCCGAGCCGAACGGCTCGATCTGGTTCTGCTTCTTCGACCGCTCGGCCGAGGGGCCGCGGGCCACCAAGGTGACGGTGCCCGCCTCGCAGCTGGAGGCGCCGGTCGGCGGCTGGATCCGGGTCGCCGACGCCGAGATCGGCCCTGGCCGCGCCGAGGGCTCGATCGACACCGAGGCGCTCAGCGCCGCCTGGTCCTTCGTCTTCGCCGGCAGCGCCGAGCCCTGCAAGTACCTGCCGGCCGACTGGCTCTACAAGGCGCCGCTGCCGAAGACGAAGTTCCTCGCCCCCTATCCGGACGCCCGCTTCAGCGGCCGGCTCGAAATCGACGACGAGACGATCGAGCTGAGCGGCTGGCCGGGGATGATCGGCCACAACTGGGGCAGCGAGCACGCCGAGCGCTGGGTCTGGCTCGAGGGCACCGGCTTCGCCGACGCGCCGAACACCTACTTCGACGCCGGCGCCGCCCGCGTCCGCCTCGGCTCCCGCACCAGCCCCTGGATCCCCTCGGGGATGCTGGTCCTCGACGGCGAGCCGCACCGGCTCGGCGGCCTCGGCGCGATCCGCTCGGCCGAGATCGACGAGCACCCGACCGTCTGCAGCTTCACCCTCCCCGGCAAGGACGTCGTCGTCCACGGCCGCGTCTCGGCCCCGCAGAAGGACTTCGTCGGCTGGGTCTACGCCGACCCCAAGGGCCCCGAGCACCACACCGTCAACTGCTCGGTCGCCGACCTCGAGCTGACCGTCGAACGCCCCGGCCTGCCGCCCCGCGAGCTCACCCTCGAGGGCGGCGGCGCCTACGAGTTCGGGATGCGCGAGACGGACCACGGAATTCCGATCCAGCCCTACCCCGACGGGTGAACTATTTGCCGACCACCTTCTGGAAGGTCATCCAGGTGTCGTAGCCGCCGAGCGCGGACTCGAGGTCGGTGCCGGAGACGGTGGTGGTGCCGGCAGTGCCGACGAGCTTGGCGCTGATGATCCGGGGGGTGACGCCGGTCTTCGTCACCACCACCTGTTTCAGCTTCCCTTCGACGCCGAGCTTTTTGCTGATCTCGGGGCCGCTGAATTCCAGCGTCCATTCGTGCAGCGGGCAGTAGTAGTCGTAGGGGTCGGGGACGCCTTGCAGGTAGGGGATGGCCGGGCCGCCGAAGACGTTCTGGATGCTTTCGGTGTGGCCGCCGGAGCAGGCGGAGAAGAGGGCCTCGGCGACCTTGCCGTTGTAGAGCAGGACCTGGCCGCGGGTCTCTTCGGCTGCTTCGTCGGAGCTGGTGTACTCGCTTTCGAGGCCCTTGTAGACCTGGCTGCGGGTGTCGGAGTAGAGGTCGAAGCCGTTGCCGCCGACCCCCGCGGTCAGCGCGAAGGAGCGCGAGGCGACCGCCTGCGCCTTCAGCTCGGCCATCGGCCAGGAGGGCGGCGACTCGTTCGGGATCACCCCTTTGACGTAGTTCTCGACGGTCAGCGCGTTGACCACGTTCAGCGACCCCGCCTGGCTTTCGGTCGGCACCGTCTCCAGGGCGCCGCGGTAGATGCCGTAGCCGGCGATCTTCACCGTCCCCGACCCCGCCGCCCGCAGCTTGCGCCCGCAGGGGGCGAGCGGTTTGCCGCCGGAGCTGCGCAGCTTCACCGTGCTGCCGACGCGGTGCGCCTCGTAGCCGCGCTTCGGATTGAGGCGCACGCCGCAGGCGCTGGTGGCGCCGCTGAAGCCGACGTCGCCGCGCTCGATCCCGAGCAGCACCCGCACGATCCGGCCCTTCTGCAGCGTCCCCAGGCTCGTCCCCGTGTAGTAGTGGCCGAGGATGAAGCGGTAGCCCTTGCCGTGCTTGGCGTAGCCGTAGGCGCCGTAGGCGCTCATCCCCACCCCGTGGCCGAAGCCGCGGCCGTGGACGATCCAGCTGACGCTCGCCGAGGCCGCGAGCGGGTAGAGGGAGAGCAGGGCGCACGCCGCCGCGCAGGTCGCCAGGAGGGCGCGGGCTTTGTTCGCGGCCTTGGACATCTCCGAAGGAACAGATTCAACGTCGCGGAGTAGCGGCCTGCACGAGCGGGGGCGTACCCTGGATGTGCACCCCGAATCGAGAGGAGGGCCCGATGGCGACGCAGACCGTGGAGGCGACCGACCACAAGCTCCTCGCCGCCGGCGAGTGGCGGGAGACCGGCGAGTGGGACGAGGTGAAGAGCCCCTACGACGGCAGCGTCGTCGGCCGGGTCGCCCAGGGTGACGAAGCGCTGGTCGAGCGGTCGATCGAGGCCGCCCACGAGGCCTTCCAGACCGCCGACTTCCCCCAGCACGCGCGGGCGAAAGTGCTCGACCGGGCGGCGGAGCTGGTCGCCGAGCGCCGCGACGAGCTGGCCGCGACGATCGCCGCCGAGGCGGGCAAGCCGCTGAAGACCGCGACGCTCGAGGCCGAACGCTGCGTCTCCACGCTCGAGTTCTCCTCGGTCGAGGCGCGCAAGCTGACCGGCGGCACGGTGCCGATGGACGCCGCCCCCGCAGGCGTCGGCAAGCTCGGCGTGATGCTGCGCGTGCCCTACGGCGTGGTCGGCGCGATCAGCCCCTTCAACTTCCCGCTCAACCTCGTCGCCCACAAGCTCGGCCCGGCGATCGCCGCCGGCAACGCGGTCGTCCTCAAGCCTGCCGGCCAGACGCCGATCTCGGCCCTGAAGCTGGCCGAGACCCTGGTCGACGCCGGCCTGCCCGAGAACTGGCTCTCGGTGATTCCCGGGGCCGGTTCCAAGGTCGGCAACAAGATCGTCGAGCACCCGCTGACCCGCGCGATCACCTTCACCGGCTCGGCCCCGGTCGGCTGGGAGATCCGCTCCAAGGTCCCGCACAAGAAGGTCAACCTCGAGCTCGGCTCGAACGCGCCGCTGATCATCGACGCCGACGGCGACTGGGAAGCCGCCGCCGACAAAGCCCAGCTGCACGCCTTCTCGCACGCGGGCCAGAGCTGCATCTCGATCCAGCGGATCCTCGTCCACGAGTCGATCGCCGACCAGTTCACCGAGCGCTTGGTCGCCAACGCCGAAGGCCTCGCCGTCGGCGATCCGCTCGACGAGAGCACCGACGTCGGCCCGCTGATCACCCCCGCCGACCGCGACCGGGTCAAGGAGTGGGTCGACGAGGCGGTCGCCGGCGGGGCGGAGCTGCTGTGCGGCGGCGAGCTGGTCGACGAGGGCCGCTGCCTGGCGCCGACGCTGCTGAAAGCGCCGCCGAAATCGGCCAGGGTCTGGTGCGAGGAGATCTTCGGCCCGGTGGCGACGATCGACACCTTCTCGGTCTTCGAGGAAGCGCTGACGATGGCCAACGACTCGAAGTTCGGCCTGCAGGCGGGCGTCTTCACCCGCGACATCGGCAAGGGCCTCGAGGCCGGCCGTACGCTCGAGTTCGGCGGCGTCCTGATCAACGAGGTGCCGACGTTCCGCGCCGACCAGCAGCCCTACGGCGGCGTCAAGGACTCCGGCAACACCCGCGAGGGCCCCGCCTACGCCGTGTACGAGCTGACCGAGGAGCGCTTCGTAACGCTGCAGGGCTGAGCGTGCATCTGGGCAGCTGGAACCCCAGTTTTAGGGTGCCCGGGTACGCAGATCGTCCATTTGGCCTGACGGGAAGGCGGCTTCGCCTGTTTCAGTCGATGCACAGGATTGACGCGGCGAGCAGCAGCGCGCCGCACCCACAAGCAAGGAGCGTGAAGAACGAGCATGACCCGCATGCGCAGGAACTTGATCATCGCCCTCGGGGTGGCCGCCCTGGCGATTCCCTCGACGGCGCTTGCCGGTCAGGGTGAAAACCACGGCCACGGCCACGGGAAAGGTCATTCGACCCACAACGTCGCCTACGTCTTCAAGGGCGTCTACCAGGGTGAAGGCACGGTCGAAGTCAAGGCCGGCAACTCCCGCGTCCGCAAAGGCGGCTTCCTCGAACAGACCGTCAGCTTCGACCTCAGCGGCGCGCGCGTGACCGTCGCCGACACCAATGCCGACGGAACGACCGACCTGAACGACGTCCAGGTAGGCGACAGCGTCCTGGTCAAGGCGATGCTGCCGAAGAGCGACCCCGGCGCGCAGCCGTTCGCCGCCAAGCATCTGGTCGACCAGACGCACCCCGCGGAATAGCTCTAACCCAACCCACCTCGCGCTCGACCTCATCGGCGAGCGCGAGGTGCCGGTAGGGCGCTGGGCGCAAGCCCCTACTCGTGCGGGCGCGCCATCCGGCGGTGGTCCAGCGCCTCCTCGAGGACGGCCGGCTCGACGCCCTGCTCGAGTGCGACCTCGCGCAGCGAGCGCCCCGACTTCGCCGCGGCCTTGACGATGTCCGCGGCGCGGTCGTAGCCGATGTGGGGGTTGAGCGCGGTCGCCGTCGCCAGCGTCGCCTCGGCGTGGCGCTCGGTCATCTCCTCGTTCGCCTCGAGGCCCTGCACGCATTTCTCGTTCAGCAGGCGCGAGGCGCTCGCCAGCAGCTTCACCGAGTCGAGCAGGTTGCGGGCGATCAGCGGCACCCTCACGTTGAGCTCGAACTGGCCCTGGCTGCCGGCGACGGTGATCGCCGAGTCGTTGCCGATCACCTGGGCGGCTACCTGGATCACGACCTCCGGGATCACCGGGTTGACCTTGCCGGGCATGATCGAGGAGCCCTTCTGCAGCTCCGGCAGGCGCAGCTCGGCGAGGCCGGCACGCGGCCCGGAGCCCATCAGCGCCAGGTCGTTGGCGATCTTGTTGAGCGAGACGGCGTAGACCTTGAGCGCGCCCGAGAGCTCGACCAGGGCGTCGCGGTTGCCCTGCGCCTCGAAGGCGTCGAGTGGGGCCGAGATCGCCAGGCCGGTATCGGCGGCGAGCTTCTCGCGCACCTTGGCGGCGAATTCGGGGTGGGTGTTGAGGCCGGTGCCGGTGGCGGTGCCGCCGAGCGGGATCTGGCCGACCCGCCGCAGCGTCCCCTCGACCCGCTGGACGCCGAGCCGCACCTGCGCCGCGTAGCCGCCGAACTCCTGGCCGAGGGTGACCGGGACCGCGTCCATCAGGTGGGTGCGGCCGGCCTTGACGACGTCGGCGAACTGCTGCCCCTTCGCCTCCAGCGCGGCCTGCAGGCCGCCCATCGCCGGCAGCAGGTCGTGAGTGACCTCGTCGAGCGCCGCCAGGTGGACCGCCGAGGGGAAGACGTCGTTGGAGGACTGGCCCATGTTGACGTGGTCGTTGGGATGGGCACCCTCGCCGGCCAGGTTGGCGATCACCTCGTTGGCGTTCATGTTCGAGGAGGTGCCCGAGCCGGTCTGGAAGACGTCGACCGGGAACTGGTCGTCGTGCTCGCCCGCGGCGATCGCCCCGCCGGCCGCGGCGATCCGCTCGGCGAGGTCGGAGTCGAGCTTGCCCAGCTCGCCGTTCACCTCGGCCGCGGCGCCCTTGATCCGGCCCAGCCAGCGCACCACCGGCACCGGCACCCGCTCGCCCGAGACCGGGAAGTTGTCTACCGCTTTGGTGGTCTCGCCACCCCACAGCTGCTCTGCCAAGGTCATGCCTCCGTCGAAATCGTTGGTTCCTTGGAGGGTATTGGGAGGCCGCTTCGGGATGCGTGACGAACCGATGCGTTTCCGCCGTTTGGCCGCCCAACCAGACCATTGCCATAATCCGTGCAGTGCCTGAGACCGATCAGAGCGCGGTCGAGCTGCTGAAGAGCGTGCCGTTGTTCGCCGACCTGGAGGAGGGGGAGCTGGAGCGCTTCTCGCACGTCGCCGTGCCGCGCAGCTTTCCCGCCGGCACCCGCGTCTTCCACGAGGGCGATGACTCCGACGCCTGCTACATCGTCAAGGAGGGCAGCTTCCGGGTCACCCGCGAACACTCCGACGGCCGCGCGATCACCCTCGCCACCCTCGGCCCGGGGGAGATCTTCGGCGAGCTGGCGATGCTCGACGGCGACAAACGCTCCGCCAGCGCCGAGGCGCTGAGCGAGGGGGAGCTACTGGCGCTGCCGGCCAACGACGTCCGCGCCCTGCTCGCCCGCCACCCCGAGATCTCGCTCAAGCTCGTTGCCGGCCTGGTGCGCCGGCTGCGCGCCGCCAACGTCCGCCTCTCCCGCCAGTCCTTCCAGACGGTTCCCAGCCGCGTCGCCGGCATCCTCGCCCAGCTCAGCCGCGAGGCTCACGACGGCGACGGCGATCCCACCGAAGAGGTGACGATCGAGATGAACCAGACCGACCTCGCCCAGCTGGCCGGGACCTCGCGCGAGTCGGTCAGCCGCTTTCTCGCCGAGCTCGAGCGGGCTGGCGTCGTCCGCTCCGGCCGCGGCCGCGTCACCGTGCTGGAGCCGGAGAAGCTGCGCAACTACATCTACTGAGGTTGGTCGTGAGTCGGTCGCCCCAGCCCCCCCGGGCGGTCGAGCTGCCGTATCGGTGGTGCGAGGTCGAGGGGACGGTCCGGATCGAGCTCCGCGAAAACGACGACCCGACTTCGCTCGGTTGCGTCGATTTTGCGCGCGGCTTCCCCACCTGCCGGGCGAAGATCGAGCCCGAAGCGAGGGGGTACATCGAGATGCTGGGCTGGGTGCAGCTGGTCGAGCACAGCCTCAGCGACAGAGGCTTCTATATCGACGGCTTCGAGCCGCTCGGCTCCCTGCCTCACCCGTTCGGCTTCTACGGGGTCTCCCCGACCCTCTTCGACGCCCCCCACTCCCCGGAGGAGAGCTGGGACTTCATCGCCCACAGCTTCCTCTGCGGCCTCGGCGGCGAGCTGCTCGAGTTCCGGCGCGAGGTGCGAGCGGTCCTCGGCTTCAGCTGGGGCTTCCGCAAACGCGGCGAGGAGTTCGAGTACCTCGGGCCCGACGCCCTCGCGGCGGCGGCCTGGAACGGCCATCTCGAGTACCTGCGACGGGCCTTCCCCGACTGGAAGTTCGTGCCGGGCTTCCACCGGCGCCCGGTCGGGACATGACCGAGTTCGGCGCCGCCAGGGAACGGATGGTCGAGCGACAGCTGCGCCGCCGCGGGATCGAGGACGAGCGGGTGCTGGCGGCGATGGCGGCCGTGCCGCGGGAGCTGTTCGTGCCGGAGGCGATCCGCGACCAGGCCTACGCGGACTCGGCCCTGCCGATCGGCGAGGAGCAGACGATCTCCCAGCCGTGGATCGTCGCCGCGATCTGCCAGGCCCTGGAACTGGAGGGCGCGGAGCTGGTCCTCGAGGTCGGCACCGGCTCGGGCTACTCGGCCGCGGTGCTGGCGCGGCTGGCCGCCCACGTGGTCAGCGTCGAGCGCCACGAGGCCCTCTCGAGCAGCGCCCGCGAGGTGCTGGCCGGGCTCGGCGTCCGCAACGCCGAGCTCGTCGTCGGCGACGGCAGCCTCGGGGTGCCCGAGCGGGCGCCGTTCGACGCGATCGCCTGCCACGCGACCGCTCCGGCGCCGCCGCCGGCGCTGGTCGGCCAGCTCGCCGACGGCGGCCGGCTGGTCGTCCCGATCGCCGCCGGGGAGGCGGACGTGCTGACGGCGCTGCGGCGCGACGGAGAGCGGATCGAGAGCCGCGAGCTCGGCCCCTGCCGCTTCGTGCCGCTGATCGGCGAGGAGGGCTTCAGCAGCTGATGCCGGCCGGGTCCCTGCCGTCGGTCGCCGCTTCGTCGTTCCCCGGCCCGCAGTCGATCTGCTTGTCGCGCTGGCCGTCCTGCGCTTCGATGAAGTCGTCGCCGCCCTTGCCGATGAAGGTGTCGGCGCCGAGGTGGCCCATCAGGCTGTTGTCGCCGTTGTCACCGACCAGGACGTCGGGGCCGTCCGACCCCTCCAGGCTCTCGTTGCTTCCGAGGATCTGGTCGGGGTTGCCGCAGCCGGGAGGCCCGCCGCTGCCGCCGAGCTCGATCCGCAGGTTGTCCTTCGAGCGGGCGTAGGAGACGGTGTCCTCGCCGGGGCCGCCGTCGAAGGTGTTGCCCTGGCAGGTCGGGACCGCGTTGACGAGCAGGTCGTTGCCGGGGCCGCCCTGGAGCTTGTCGCCCCCGGGGTCGGCGTAGAGGACGTCGCTGCCGCCGTTGCCGATCAGGACGTCGTTGCCGTGGTCGGGGCTGTTGTAGTTCTCGCCCGCTTCGAGGACGTCGTCGCCGGCGCCGCCGACCAGTTCGTCGTCGCCCGCGTTGCCGTTGATCCGCACGTGGGCGCCGGCGGGGACGCTGCCGTCGACGACGATCTTGTCGTTGCCGTTGCCGCCGGTGACGACGATCAGCGGCGGCGCGCCGGAATCGGGGCAGACCATCGCGCTTGCGTTCGAGGGCGGGGTTTCGCAGCCATCGCCGGGGAAGATCGGGATCGTGTCGGAGATCACCCACGCCGTCGGGCTGCGGGAGATGTGGATTTCGTCGTTGCCGGGGCTTCCCTGGATGATCAGGCTGGAGCCGTCGAGGCCCTGGTTGAGGGTGCCGTAGGCGAGGTTCGGCGGGGGAGAGGGTTCGGGGCCGCAGGAGGTTTCGCTCGCGAAGCCGCTGCAGGTGTCGCTGCCGGGGCCGCCGAAGGCCTGGCCGCCGCCACCGCCGCTTTCCAGGGTGTCGTTGCCGACGCCGCCGTCGATCCGGTTCGCCTGGCCGTCGCCGACGATCGTGTCGGCCTGGGGCGAGCCGACCACGTCCTCGAAGCCGCCCAGGCTGTCGTGCCCGTCGCCCTTCGCCGTCCCGGCGCCGAGGTTGACCTGGACTCCGCCGCGGGTCGCGCTCGCGTAGGAGACGATGTCGTTGGCGCCTTCGCCGCCGGAGAGGTTGTCGGTGCCGGCGTCGCCGCGGACGACGTCGCCGTCGCCGGGGCCGCCGTCGGCGTTGTCGGTGCCGGCGCCGCCGAAGACATCGTCGGCTCCCGGTCCGCCTTCCAGCTCGCTGTCGTCGCCGGGACCGCCTTCGATCAGGTCGTCGCCTTCGCCGCCCTCGATCCGGTCGTTGCCCTTGTCGCCGAGAAGCCTGTCGTTGCCGGCGTTGCCCTCGATCTTGTCGCTGCCCTGCTGGCCGTCGGCGTAGTCGTCGCCGGCGCCGCCTTCGAGCTTGTCGGGGCCCTTGGAGCCCAGCAGCTTGTCGTCACCGCCGCCGCCGTGGAGCGCGTCGGCCCCCTTTTCGCCGGAGAGCGTGTCGTCGCCTTCGCCGCCGTCGAGCTGGTCGGAGCCGGTGTCGCCCTGGAGGTTGTCGTCGCCGCCTTCGCCCTGCAGGTCGTCGAAGCCACGGCCGCCGATGATCGTGTCGTTGCCGGGCCCGCCGCAGATCGTGTCGTTCCCGTTGGGCCCCCCGCTGATGACGTCGTTGCCGCCGCCGCCGTAGATCACGTCGCTGCCCTTCTTGCCGACGATGTGGTCCGGGCCGGGCGTGCCCATGATCGTCACCTTCTTGCCGTCGCACTTCATCGCCATCGCCTGGCCGGCGAGCGGGAGCAGCAGCAAGCCGGCGGCGCAGACGAGCGCGGCCAGCAGCAGCCGAATGTGCCGAGGTCCTGCCATTGCTCTCCTGTGATCGGTTCCCCGGGCGGAAAACTCGAACCGCCCGATCAGACATTGGTCCAGAGGCGTTGTGACCGCCTCTGTTAGTCCAGTACCCCTAAACGCTCAAAGAACTCTTACGTAAGGCCCTATCCCGCCCCCACGCGGCTGCCGCTCTCATATACGCTCGCAGCGCCAATGAGGGGCGGCATCTACGTCTTGAACTTCTATTCGGCGGTCTTCATCGACCAGCTGAAGCGCGGCCGCAAGACTGCGACGATCCGGCTCGGCGACAAGAGCAACAAGTACGAGCGCGGCCAGGTGGTCTGGATCACGGTCGGCTTCCGCCACAGCCCGCGGGAGAAGATCTTCACCGCGGTGATCGACGACGTCGAGGTGAAGCGGGTCGGCGACCTCAGCCGCCGCGACATCGAGCACGACAACCCCGAGTTCCGCCGCCCCGAAGAGGAGATCCGCTTCCTCGAGCAGATCTACAGCCGCCCGGTCTCCGAGGACGACCTGGTGACGGTGATCCGCTTCTCGCAGATCGTCGAGCCGCCGCACGCGCATCTAGGCAACGGGGAGACCCCGCGCCACAACTAGCCCGATGCCCGCGCCGGTGAACCAAGCGCGCGCGAGGGGAGTAGGTAGTTAGCGATGGCCGAATACGCCTTCCTCACCACCTGGCTGCTGGAGTCGCCGCGCGAGCCGGTCTGGGAGGCGATCCACGATCAGGGCGCCTGGCCGGGCTGGTGGCGCGGGGTGGAGGAGGCGAACGAGCTGCGGCCCGGCAGCGACGGCGACGGCCTCGGCAGCGTCTCGCGGATGGTCTGGAAGAGCCTCCTGCCCTACCGCGTCTGCTTCGACGTGACCACGACCCGGGTCGAGTACCCGACCCTGCTCGAGGGGCAGGCGGTCGGCGAGCTGGAAGGGACCGGCCGCTGGCGCCTCTACGAGCAGGACGGGGTCACCGCCGTCCTCTACGAGTGGAACGTGCGCACGACCAAGCCGTGGATGAACCTGATGGCGCCGCTGCTGCGCCCGGCCTTCGAGTGGAACCACGACTGGGTGATGCGCCGCGGCGGCGAAGGGATCTCGCAGCTGCTGGGCTGCCGGCTCTTGGCGATGGATTGACATATCGCACCGCGCCACCTTGATCGGCGGCGCATCATCGCTATTCTTTTTTTCTTGGCACTCGAACCCTGAGAGTGCCAACGCCGCCAGGCGCAGGATTCGGCTCTGGAACGGCGATTCCCGACTTTCCCACCAAAACACTGACCGATAACGGAGGTTCACGGATGAAGCTGAAGCCCCTCGGGGACCGGCTGATCGTCAAGCCGGTAGAGGAGGAGGAGACGACCGCCAGCGGCATCGTCCTCCCCGACACCGCGAAAGAGAAGCCGCAGAAGGGCAAGGTGCTGGCAGTCGGCGACGGCGCCGTCGCAGATGACGGCAGCCGCCGCCCGCTCGACGTCGCGGAGGGGGACGAAGTCCTCTACTCCAAATACGGCGGCACCGAGGTGACCGTCGAGGGCGACGACCTGCTGGTGCTGCGCGAGTCGGACGTCCTGGCCAAGGTCGCCTAGCTCTCCACCGGACTTACGTAACCAAGGAGGACCAGAAAAAAATGGCTCACAAGGAGCTGAAGTACGCAGAGGATGCGAGAGGGGCCCTGCAGGCCGGCGTCGACTCCGTCGCCAACGCCGTCAAGGTCACCCTCGGGCCGAAAGGCCGCTACGTCGTGCTCGACAAAAAATTCGGCGCGCCGACGATCACCAACGACGGCGTCACGATCGCTCGCGAGGTCGAGGTCGAGGACGTCTTCGAGAACCAGGGGGCCCAGCTCGTCCGCGAGGTCGCGACCGCGACCAACGACGTCGCCGGTGACGGCACCACCACCGCCACCCTGCTGGCCCAGACGATCGTCCGCCAGGGCCTGAAGAACGTGGCCGCCGGCGCCAACCCGCTGGCCCTGCGTCGCGGGATCGAGAAGGCCGTCGAGGAGGTCGTCGAGAACCTCCGCGGCAAGCAGAGCAAGGAGGTCGCCGGCAAAGACCAGATCGCCCGCGTCGCCGCCATCTCCGCCGGTGACGACGAGATCGGCAACGTGATCGCCGACGCGATCGAGAAAGTCGGCAAAGACGGCGTGGTGAACGTCGAGGAGGGCCAGACCTTCGGGATGGAGCTCGAGTTCACCGAGGGGATGCAGTTCGACAAGGGCTACATCTCG
>DASUWV010000114.1:0-7535 GCA_036378275.1 Solirubrobacterales bacterium
GGAGGCCATCAGGTCGGGGTTCTGCCGCGCCAGCAGCCCGCGCAGGGCGCCGAGCCCGTTGCGCGAGGTGAGGGTGCGGTGCCACTCCGCCCGGCAGGCGCGGGCCAGCGGCTCGGCGAAGCGCGGCGGGCACTCCTGCAGCAGCGCCACGTCCCAATCCGCCCCGGCGAGCACCTGCGCGAACTCCTCGGTGAGGTCGCGGTTGACCTGGACGTGGGTCGCGTTGCGCTCGTCGAAGCGCAGCAGCCGCGAGCGCCAGGTCCGCAGCGCCGGGTCCGGCGGGTAGTCGCGGCCGTGGAAGAGGTTCCAGGCCAGGGCGGTGAACTCCATCAGGCCCGAACTGCATCAAATTTCCAGGCTGCTGGGCCGGAAATTTGATGCAGTTCGTAGTCTTGGCGGCTTGAAGCGGGACTTCCTCACCGGTGAAGAGCTCGGCGCCTTCGAGCTCGGCAGGCTGCTCGACCGCGCGGCCGAGCTGAAAGCGGGGCGCCGCGACGGCGTCGGCCGCGACTCGCTCGCCGGCCGCAGCATCGCCCTGGTCTTCGAGAAGCCCTCGACGCGGACGCGGATCTCATTCGACGTCGGCGTCGCCGAGCTCGGCGGCCACGGGGTGATGCTCCGCGGCGACGAACTGCAGCTCGCCCGCGGCGAGTCGGTCGGCGACACCGCCCGCGTCCTCTCGCGCTTCGTCGACGCGATCGTGATCCGCTCCGGCTCCCATGAGGCGGTCGCCGAACTGGCGGCCGCGGCAGACGTGCCGGTGATCAACGCCCTCACCCCGCTGCACCACCCCTGCCAGGCGCTGGCCGACCTGCTGACGCTGCGCGAGCGCTTCGGCGACCTGCAGGGCCTGCGGCTCGCCTACGTCGGCGACGGCAACAATGTCGCCCGCTCGCTGGCGATCGCCGGTGAGCTCGCGGGAGTCGAAGTCGTGGTCGCGGCGCCGCCCGGCTACCAGCTCAGCGACGGCCACGGGGCGAAGCTGACCGAGGACCCGCGCGCCGCCGCGACCGACGCCGATGCCCTCTACACCGACGTCTGGGTCAGCATGGGCGACGAGGAGCAGGCCCAGCGCCGCCTCGCCGACCTCGGCCCCTACCAGCTCGACGCCGACCTGCTCGCCGCCGCCAAGGACTGCGCGATCGTCCTCCACTGCCTCCCCGCCCATCCGGGCCAGGAGATCACCGCCGAGGTCCTTTATGGAGACCACTCCGCCGTCTGGGACCAGGCCGAGAACCGGCTCCACGCGCAGAAGGCGCTGCTGGAGATGCTCCTCCTCGAATAACGTCCAGGCATGTATCCGCACATCGACATCGGCCCGGTGACGCTGCAGACCTTCGGGATCTGCTTCGCGCTCGCCTTCCTCGCCGCCGGGGCGCTGATCTGGAAGCGGCTCGGCGAGATCGGCAAGCCACGCGACTGGGCCTACGAGATGGGCTTCGCGGCGCTGGTCGGCGGCATCGTCGGCTCGCGCGTCTACTTCATCGTCCAGAACTACAGCCAGGTCGAACACGACCTGCTGGGCAACCTCTTCTCCGGCTCGGGGCTGGTCTGGTACGGCGGCGCGATCGGCGGCGCCCTCGCGGTCCTCGCCTGGGCGTGGTGGCGCGGCTTCCTCGGCCTGGCGTTGCTCGACCTGGCGGCGCCGGCCCTGGCGATCGGCTACGCGATCGGCCGCGTCGGCTGCCAGCTCTCCGGCGACGGCGACTACGGCAAGCCCTGGAACGGGCCGTGGGCGATGTCCTACCCGCACGGGACGGTGCCGACGGACAAGACCGTCCACCCGACGCCGGTCTACGAGACGCTGGCGATGGGCCTCGGCGCCTGGATGCTCTGGCAGCTGCGCGACCGGGTGCGGGCGGGGGTCCTGTTCGCGATCTACCTGGTGTACGCGGGAACGGAGCGCTTCCTGGTCGAGTTCCTCCGCCGCAACCACCACGTCGCGCTCGGGCTGACCGCGGCCCAGTTCGAGAGCCTGGCGATGATGGCCGGCGGAGCTGTCTGGATCGCTATCGTGGTGCGCCGCCACGGAGGCATTTGGCGCCACGCGGCGAACGAGGCAGTCGGAGCTACCGCGTAGCTCCTTTTCTTACGGCAAAGCGACCCCTGGCAGGCTCATCGATGCTATCTTGCGCAAAATCTTTGGAGCGGTTTTATGGGGGAGGGTGCGGGATTTTATGGCGGCAATTGACGTAAAGAGCGAGGGGCCGTCGGCGCGGACCGTCGGCGCAATCCTTGACGACGCGGCGGAGCGGATCGCCGCCGCCGGCGTCGAGAACGCGCGAGCCGACGCCGAAGTGCTGGTCGCCGACGCGCTCGGCGTCGCTCCGGGCGAGCTCTCGGTCGAGAGCGCGGGCGAGGTCGGCGCCGAGGCTGCGGAGCAGATCGAGCGCAACGTGCAGCGGCGGATCGAGCGCGAGCCGATGGCCTACATCCTCGGTCGCGCCCCCTTCCGCAACCTCGAGATCTACGTCGACGAGCGCGTGCTCTGGCCGCGCAAGGAGACCGAGCTCCTGGTCGAGGTCGGCACCCAGCTTCCCGAGGGCGCCCGCGTCCACGAGGTCGGCACCGGCTCGGGAGCGATCGCGCTGGCGCTGATGTCGGAGCGGCCGGACCTGCGCGTCACCGCCTCGGACCTCTCGCCGGAAGCGGTCGAAGCCGCCCGCGAGAACGCCGAGCGGCTCGGGCTCGACCTTGAGGTCAGCGTCGGGCTGGGCTTGCCGGAGGCGGTCGAAGCCGAAGACGTCGACCTGGTGATCGCCAACCTTCCCTACGTCACCGACGAGACGATCTTCGAGCGCTCGCCGGAGATCCAGAAGGAGCCGCGGATGGCCGTCACCGGCGACTGCGGCGAGGACGGCCTCGGGGTGATCCGCAGCGTCATCGCCGAAACCCCTTCCGGCTGGAAGATGGCGATGGAGCACGACACCCACCACGGCCCGGCGATGCGCGAGCTGCTGCGCGACGCGACTACCCTTCAGGACTATGAAGGGGATGACCGGGTCACCGTCGGCTACGCGCCCTGAGCCCAGCAGGTACCGATGAGCGATAGCCCGGCCGCCGAGGCGGCCCAGGCCGGCGACCGCTCGGTCGCGGTCTCGACCGAGGAGCAGCGCCGGGCGAAGGTCGAGCGGCTGCGCGAGGCCGGGGTCGATCCCTACCCGCACGCGTTCCCGAACCGGGACCACGTCGAGGACATCGAGGCGCGCCACAACCCGGCCGAGCTGGGGGAGGGCGAGCACGAGGACTTCGTCTACCGGGTGATGGGGCGGGTGGTCGGCAAGCGCGGCCACGGCAAGACCGCCTTCCTCGACGTCCGCGACGTCACGGGCCAGATCCAGGCCTACGCGCGCAAGGACGTGCTCGGGGAGGAGGCGTTCGAGCGGGTCGAGGAACTCGACATCGGCGACGTGGTCGGCGTCGTCGGGCCGCTGCACGTGACCAAACGCGGGCAGCTGGCGATCGGCGTCCGCGAGTGCATCCTGCTGGCGAAGGCGCTGAAAGACCCGCCCGACCTCTTCCACGGCATCAGCGACCCGGACACGCGCTACCGCCATCGCGAACTCGACCTGATGGCGAACGAGGAGTCGCGCGAGATCTTCAAGAAGCGCTCGCAGCTGACGCTCGGGATCCGCAACTACATGAACTCGCGCGGCTGGGTGGAGTTGGAAACGCCGGTCCTGCAGCGGCTGACCGGCGGCGCCGCGGCGCGGCCGTTCGTCACCCACCACAACGCGCTCGACCGCGAGCTGTTCCTGCGCACGGCGACCGAGCTGTACCTGAAGCGGGCGATCGTCGGCGGCTTCGAGGACGTCTACGAGTTCGGCAAGTTCTTCCGCAACGAGGGGATGTCGCCCCAGCACAACCCCGAGTTCACGATGCTGGAGATGTTCGTGGGGGGCGCCGACTACAACGGCGTCATGGAGTTCATCGAGTACCTGGTCGCGCACGTCGTCGAGGAAGTGATGGGGACGACGAAGGTCGAGCGCGACGGGCAGGAGATCGACTTCGCGGCGCCGTGGCCGCGGGTGCGGCTGCGCGACGAGCTGCTGCGCGAGACCGGCCTCGACATCTACGAGGCGAGCCGCGACGAGCTGGCCGAGGCGGCGGGCGACTCGGTCGACGAGAACGACGACTGGGCCGGGGTGGTCGACACGCTGCAGGGGAAGCTGGTCGAGCCGAAGCTGACCCAGCCCACCTACGTCATCGACCTGCCGCTCGACATCTGGCCGCTGGTCAAGGTGCACCCGGAGAGCCCGCGGATCTGCGAGGCCTTCGACGGGATCGTCGCGGGGATGGAGATCGTCGGCGGCGGGACCGATCTCAACGACCCGGTCGAGCAGCGCGAGCGCTTCATCAAGCAGCGCCAGCGACAGGAGAGCGGCGCCGAGCCCGACCCGCACCCCCACGACGAAGAGTTCGTGCGCGCGCTCGAATACGGGATGCCGCCGGCGAGCGGCTGCGGCCTGGGGATCGACCGCCTGCTGATGATCATGACCGGGGCGAAGACGCTGCGGGACGTGATCATCTACCCGGCCATGCGCGAGCTTCCGGGCTCAGACTGAGCGCAGCAGGCCGCCGTCGATGGGGATGACGGTTCCCGTGATGTAGGCGGCGCGGTCGGAGCAGAGGAAGGCAACGAGGTCGCCGTACTCCTCGACGGTGCCGAGCCGGCCGGCGGGCACTTCCTCGCGGGCGGCCGCTTCGACCCGCTCGATCGAGCCGCCGAGCTCGGCCATGCGGTCGGTCTTGAAGCGGCCAGTGGCGACCGTGTTGACGGTGATCCCGTCGCCGGCGACCTCGCGGGCGAGGGTCTTGAGGAAGCCGACCGTGGCCATCCGGTGCGAGTTGGAGAGGTTGAGGGCGGGATTAACCTCGATCGTGGTGGTGGAGCCGACGTTGACGATCCGGCCCCAGCCTTCGCCGCGCATGCCGGGGACGACGGCGCCGACGAGGATGCGGGGGGCGAGGACCAGCGAGCGGTAGGCGTCCTCCCATTCCTCGAAGCCGTGGTCAAGTGCGCCGCCCGCAGGCGGGCCACCGGTATTCGTGACGAGGATGTCGACGCGCCCCAGCGCCTCGGCGACCTCCAGCGGCAGCCGGGCGAGACGCTCGAGGTCGGTGGCGTCGGCGACGAAGGGAGTGGCCCCGATCTCCCCAGCGGCCTCCTCCAGCCGCTCCCGCGAACGGCTGCAGATAGCGACCCGCGCCCCTTCCCGAGCGAGCGCAGCCGCCACCCCACGCCCGATTCCCCTGCTGGCGCCCATAACCAAGGCGACCCGCCCCTCCAGTCCAAGCTCCATGTCCGAACCCTAGCCCCACCAGCGATGCTCAAAAGCCGCTGCGCGGGTATCGTTCCAGGAGAGCGCCCGTAGCTCAGTGGTCAACGGGTCCTTTCGGGGGCCCAAAGAGCGTCGGTCTTTCAAGCCGAAGGTCGCGGGTTCGACTCCCGTCGGGCGCATTCCTTGATGTTCCGTTCTGCTCCGCGTATTGCCAGGTGCAGAGCCAAGTCCTCGGTCTAGTGCCGGATCGGGGTTCCGCTGGCGTCCTGACGATTCCGCGTGGTTCCGGCGCCTTTGTGTCTCATCCGTGTCTCATCTCTCGGGCGCGAATAAGGTCTCCGGGAATGCCGGAGGACGCCAAAGCCAAAGCGCGGAAAGCAGCGCGGCGCGCGCAGGCCGATTTCGAGCAGACGAGCGCCAAGCTCGAACAGCACCGGGAGGCGCGCAGGGCAGCCTTCGAGCAGGCGCGAGCAGCTGGCCTCTCGACGCGAGAGATAGCGGAGGCAACGCGTCTCCACTTCACCCGCGTCGCCCGCATCCTCCAGTCGAAGTAGACAACTGTTGCCAGGTAGCAACACCCTTGCTACTCTGGAGTCTCAATGAAAAGCGCCCCCGCGCTGCGCGAACAGCCGGGGGCATGGCACAGGAGGTACTAGCTCCCATGCAAGACAAGCCTATTGGCGCTGCTGACGAGGGCGCCACGACCGCGGCCCAGGACGTCAAGGACCGGGCGCGGGTCCTACGAGAAGTCCTCGACCTCTACCCGGAGACGTTGACGCTCGACGAGCTGGTCCGTGATCTGACGGTCGACTCGGTGGAGTTCGAGGAGCGCGATCGCGTCCAGCGAGCCGTACGCGATCTGATCGCCGGCGGTCTGGTTCATCGGGTCGGGGATCTCGTCCTGCCGACGAGGGCCGCGGTCAACTTCCACGGCCTCAGCGAAGACTGAACGGAGCGGAAAGGCCACTCCACAGTCGAGCGATGACCAAGGTATCCAGCAAGCCAAGCCACCAGGCAGATGCAACCAAAGAGGAGAAGCGAAGCGGAGGTCACCTAGAGGCAGGGCATCTACCGACGACAAAGGCTCGAGCCCTGAGGCAGGAACCAGGAGCCGCCTCAGAAGCAACAACCCCACGTCCCGAC
The DNA here is from genome assembly GCA_036378275.1 of Solirubrobacterales bacterium. Lineage (GTDB taxonomy): Bacteria > Actinomycetota > Thermoleophilia > Solirubrobacterales > 70-9 > VAYN01. The sequence goes on from DASUWV010000114.1 coordinate 6,426, forward strand.
ACACTACGAACCCTCCGGATTCGGATGCCTCGGGCCGCTCCTCCCGCCCCTCCGGGGCAGCCATTTTGGCACGGCTTCGCCGTGCTGAGGCTGCCCTTAAGGAGGGCCGGGAGAGGTTTGACCTTCGGTCGTCTGGAAGGCCTCGGCACGAAGCCGATGCAATCGCTGCCGCCCCTGGACATAGGGGGCATGGAGAGGAAACCTGACCCCAGCTTCTTCACCGAGCGCACTCTTGCCGACCGTCTCGCCGTCTCGGATCGAACCGTCCGCAACTGGATCAGGCGCGGCGACCTGCCCAGCTACAAGTTCGGGGCCGCGAGGCGGATCGACCCGGCCGACGTCAAGAAGTTCCTCGATCGCCACAGGGACGAGCCGGCATGAGGCGCGAGTCGCCCATCAAACGCCGCAACCCCTCCGGCCAGATCGTCTGGGTAGCCAGATACACCGGCCGCGATGGCAAGAAGCACATCGCCAAGCCCACCTGGAACCGCGGCAAAGGCACCTTCGCGAGGAAGGCCGACGCTCAAAAGGCAATTGACGAGGCATACGGCCTCTCGGATCGCCCCGACACTCTCGGCGACTACGCCGCGACCTGGACTGAGCGGCACCCGCGCTCGGAACGAACCAACGCAACGAACGACCACCGCATCAGCCGAGTCGCCGACGTAGAGATCGAGGGCATCCCCTTGAAGGACTGGCCGCTGCGCGAGTTGCGCCGCCGCCACACGCTGGCGTTGGTTGACCACATGCTGAGGACCGAAGGTCGAGCGACCACCGGGGCCGTAGGCATCCTCCGCGCCCTCTCAGCGATGGCCGAGGACTCGATCACCGACGAAGTCTGCGACCTAAACCCGTTCAAGGGCATCCGCATCCGAGCGAACGACCCGAGGGCTCAGAAGAAGCCGAGGCCGATCCGCGTCTTCAGCTTCGAGGAGATGCACCGCTTCGCGAAGGCAGCGGGTCGCTACGAGGCGATGGTCCGCGTCTTCACCGACTGCGGTTTGAGGTTGGGGGAGGTGCTGCCGCTACGCCGCGAAGACTTCGACGGCGAAACCCTCCAAGTCCGCCGCACCGCCCACGAGGGCCAGATCCTCGAGGGCACGAAGACCG
>DASUWV010000115.1:0-10639 GCA_036378275.1 Solirubrobacterales bacterium
CCTGCGCGTCGGTCGCCAGCTCGGCGAGATGCTGCGCTTCCACCAGCCGGAGGAGCGCGACGTCGACGGCCGCGTCGCGCGGCTGCTCGACGACGTCGGGCTGCCGTCGGACCACGCGTTCCGCCGCCGCTATCCGCATCAGCTCTCCGGCGGCCAGCAGCAGCGGGTGGCGATCGCGCGGGCGCTGGCGATGGACCCGCACGTGATGCTCTTCGACGAGGTCACCAGCGCGCTCGATCCCGAGCTGGTCAAGGAAGTCCTCGACACGATGCGCGAGTTGGCCGAGGAAGGGATGACGATGATCGTCGTCACCCACGAGATCGGCTTCGCCCGTGAGGTCGCCGACCGGGTGGTCTTCATGGACGGCGGCGTCATCGTCGAGGAGGGCAAGCCCGCCGACGTGCTCGAGAACCCCCGCGAGGAGCGAACGAAGCGGTTCCTGGGGCTGGTGCTGGAGCGCTAAGCGGCGCCGCCGGCCATCGCCGGCAGAATGACCACGGTGTCGCCGTCTTTGACGGCAGTGTCGAGACCGTCGAGCACCCGCACGTCCTCGTCGTTGAGGTAGACGTTGACGTAGCGGTTGAGCTCGCCGCCCTCGCCGAAGAGCTGCTCCTCGGTGTCCGGGAACTCGCCGGTCAGCGAGCGCAGGACCTCGCCGACGTCGCCGCCGCCGGCCTCGACCTCGGCCTGCCCTCCCGTTTTCGGGCGCAGGACCGGGGGGATGCGAACGGTCGCCATCGAGCGGTGATCCTAGTCGAGCCGGTGCCTACGGCGTTGCCGCGTTTTGGCGATCTCCGCCCGCTCCGGCGCAGAAAGCGTCGTAGTCCGGGAACTTGCCCATCTCCGACGCCGGGATCTCCTCGGCGTGCTCGCCGCAGATCGGGCAGTCGGGATCGCGGCGCACCTTCAGCTCGGTGAAGCGGGTGCCGAGCGCCTCGTAAAGGAGCAGGCGGCCGACCAGCGGCTCGCCTTTGCCGAGCACGAGCTTGATCACCTCGTTGGCCTGCAGCGTGCCCATCGTCCCGGCCATCACCCCGAGCACCCCGTTGGCGGAGCAGCTCGGCGCCAGCTCGGCCGGCGGCGGGGTCGGGTAGAGGCAGCGGTAGCAGGGCCCCTCGTAGGGGACGAAGGTCGAGATCTGGCCGTCGAAGCCGAGGATCGAGGCGGAGACGACCGGCTTGCGCAGCCGCACCGAGGCGTCGTTCAGCAGGTAGCGGGTGGGGAAGTTGTCGGCGCCGTCGACGACGACGTCGTAGTCGGAGATCACCTCGAGGATGTTGGAGGAGTCGAGGCGGCCGTTGTGCTCGACCACGCTGACGTCGGGGTTCAGCCCTTCGATGAAGAGACGCGCCGAGGTCGTCTTCGGCATCCCGATCCGTTCGGTGTTGTGGATCACCTGACGCTGCAGGTTGGAGGCGTCGACCACGTCGTCGTCGACCAGTCCGAGGGTGCCGACGCCGGCCGCGGCGAGGTAGAGCGCCGCCGGGGCGCCGAGGCCGCCGGCGCCGAGCAGCAGCACCTTCGCGTTCAGCAGCTTCAGCTGGCCGTCGACCCCGACCTCGGGCAGCAGCGTGTGGCGCGAGTAGCGATCGCGCTGCTCGGCGGTCATCCCCGAGGGGGAGACGACCGGCAGGCCCTGTTCCTGCCAGAGAACGATGCCGCCGCTCATCGAGGCGACGTCCTCGTAGCCGAGCTGCTGCAGCTTCGCGGCGGCGATCGCCGAACGGTTGCCGGAGCGGCAGTAGAGGATCGTCCGGGCCGACTTGTCGGGGGCGGCCGCTTCGATCTCATCGGCGATCAGGCCGGGCGGCACCAGCTTGCCGTTCTCGAGGTGAGCCTCCTGGTACTCGTGGGGCTCGCGGGTGTCGATCAGGACGACGTCGCCGCCGCTGATCTCCTCCGCCGCCTCGAAGGGCTCGATCTCCTCGATCGTCTGCGCACGCTCGGTGTCGATGGCCATTTGAAGTAAATCCCCTGAAATCGGATCAGCTTTTACTTCAAAAAGTATAGCCACTGCCGGTCAGTAGCATTGCGGCAGGAAAAGACAGTCGGGTTTTCAAACGAAGGGGGAGACATGAAGGAGGCAGGGATGCGGCTCGCCGGACGTCGCGGCAGGGCGCTTGCGCTGGTGGGCGCGCTCTGGCTGGCGCTGGCGCTGGCGCCGGACGTCGCGCAGGCGGAAGGCCCTTATGAGCCCAACGACGGGATTCCGGGGGCCGCCGGGCCGCTCCTCAGCGGCCAGACGGTCCACGCCGCGCTGGAGGCCGAAGGGGACAAAGACTTCTTCTACTTCTACGTCGGCGCGGCGGAAAAGGCGCACGCGGTCCTCACGGTCGAAGACCTGGGCGGCGGCAGCAACCCCCTGGCCGAAATGGACGCCCGCATCACCGACTCCCACGGGACCTACGTCGGCGGCGACTTCGTCTACATGCGCCCCGGCGAATCGCGGACCAGCACGGTCGTGCTGAACCCGGGGAAATACTTCGTCGAAATCGTCCCTCGCTCGGGCTACGGCGACTCCTACAACCTCGTCCCGAGCAGCGCCGACGGGGCCTTCATCGGCTACGGGGCCATAGCCGGCCGCTGCGCGACCGCAACCGCGAAGGTGGAAGCGCTGCGCAGGCAGATGCACCGGCTGAAGGCGAAACTGGCGCGGGCGGTGAGCCGGCTGCGCCGCAGCCTCTTCGCCAGCCGCAAGGAGCGCGAAGCGGCTCGGGCCCTCTACGAGAGGGCGAAGGCGCGGGTGCGGGCGCAGCGGCGCGCCCTCGAAGTGGCGATCCGGGCGCAGAGCCCCTGGTGCTACATCCCGCAGTAGGGCGGACCGCGCCCCTCAGCGAACCTGGCAGGTGCGCGTCATCGTCGCGCTCAGCGTGCGGCCGTCAGAGAAGGTCATCGATGCGTTCGCGAACGGGAAAATGGCCGTCGTGAAGCCGGGCGGCGCCGCGCAGCTGGCGCTGAGGTAGGACCGCGGCTGCCCGTGGAAGACGTAGCGCCGCTGTAGCTGGAGGAAGATCGACTTCAGGTAGCCGTTGCGGTTGAGCGACGGCGGCAGGTCGCCGGTGATCACGGTCCCGAAAGTGCCGCTGGTGCGGCGGATGTGGAAGACGACGATCCGGTTGAGCACGACTGGCTGAGTCTGCGAGATATGCGCAAGCGCAGCCGGATGGCCGTTGATGCGGGTGTTGAAGAGGAGGATCTGCCCCGGGAAGCTGACCGTGGGCTGACCCGTCAGCGCCATCCGGCCGGTGAAACCGCCCCCGCCGACGAGCGCCGGCCCGCAGGCCGCGAGCGCTTCCTGAGGCGAGGCGAGAGCGATCTGGCGGCGCCGGCAGACCGGCAGACCGCGGGTTTCGAGGTGCCCCTCGCGGTTGAGCGCTATCTGGATGCGGCGGACCGCGGGTGGGACGCTCCCCTTCGGGGTCCTCACGGTCCCTTCGATGCGGACGGCGATCGGCGCCAGCGTGTGGCGGGGCAGCGCCTTCGGCATGATGCCGCCGTCGAAGTGGATGAAGAGGTTGCCCTTCGCGACCAGCTCCGCGGACGCGGACCCGGTGAACAGCAAGACCAGCGCGAGCGTCGCGATGGAGATGAATCGCTTGGTCATGGACCTCCCCCTCCCATTCGGTGGCAGGGGGAGACTATAAACACCGGGGTTCGGAGAAGGCCGCGGTCGGTCCTGGGGCTGCCGATCAGCCGAGGCTGGGCCGCATCTGGCGGAGGCGGCGGACCCGCTCCTCGATCGGGGGGTGGGTCGAGAAGAGGCCGGCGATGCCGCCGCTCTTGAACGGCTTGACGATGTAGAGGGGCTCGGCCGCCTGGTTGACCTGCATCGGGATCGCTTCGGCGCCCTGCTCGAGCCGCAGCAGCGCGCTCGCCAGCGACTCCGGGTTGCCGCAGATTTCGGCGCCGCCGGCGTCGGCCGCGAACTCCCGCTGGCGCGAGATCGCCAGCTGGATGATGCTCGCGGCGATCGGGGCCAGGATGACCAGGCTGAGCGCGGCGACGAGGCCGAGTGGGCCGTTGTCTTCGTCGCCGCCGAACCACATCAGCATGTAGGCGACGTAGGTGATCGCGGCGCCGATCGCCGAGGCGACCGACTGGATCAGGATGTCTCGGTTGCGGACGTGGGTGAGCTCGTGGGCGAGGACGCCGCGCAGCTCATCCTCGGAGAGCAGTTTGGTGATGCCGCGGGTGACCGCCACCGCCGAGTGCTTCGGGTTGCGCCCGGTCGCGAAGGCGTTGGGCTGGTCCTGGGGGATCATGTAGAGGCGCGGCATCGGCAGGCCGGCGCGGTTCGTCAGTTCCCGCACGATCTGGTAGAGCCGCGGCGCTTCAGCCTCGTCGATCGGCTTGGCCCGGCTCATCGCCAGCGCCATCTTGTCGCTGAAGAAGTAGCTGAAGAAGTTGATCGCCAGGGCGATGAAGAGGAACAGCAGCGCGGTCTGGGCTCCGCCGATCAAGGCGCCGATGACGACGAGAAGGCCGCCGAGGGAGGCCATCAGGATCGTGGTTCGCAGCGTCGCGCCCCAGGTGGATTGCTTGGTGGTGGTCATCGCGTGATCTCGCTCCTGAGTTCGGGTGGTCGTCGAAGTATGCGGCGAAAGCCCGAAATCGCCTATAGGGGTAAGCCCCTGTTCGGCGTCGGGCGAGCCCCTAGGCTGAGTCCATGACGCTCGTCGTGATCGGGCTCGCGCTCGTCGTGCTGGCGCTGGTGATCGCGCTGGCGCGGGAGCGGCGGCGGCTGCGGCCGCTGGAGGACCTGGTCGAAGCGATGGAGAAGGTCGACCTCTCCAGCGCCCGCCCTCTCCTCCCCGCCTCGATCGACGGGATCGGCGAGACCGAGGAGGTGGCGCGGATCGAGCTGGCCTTCCTGCGGATGATGCGGCGGCTGGAAGCCGAGCGGCGGCGGGCCGGATCGGCGGCGTTGCGCGCCCAGGAGGAGGAGCGCGCCCGGGTCGCCCGCGACCTCCACGACGAGGTCAACCAGTCGCTGACCGGGCTGCTGCTGAGGCTGGAGGCCGCGCGCGAGGCGGCGCCGCCGGAGCTGGAGGGCGAACTGGCCGAGACCAAGGCGCTGGCCAACCAGGCGATGACCGAGCTGCTCTCGCTGGCGCGCCAGCTGCGGCCGACCGCGCTCGACGACCTCGGCCTGGTGGCGGCGATCGCAGGCCAGGTCGACCGCCTCGGCGGCGAGATCGAAACGAGCCTGGAAGTCGACGGCGACTTCTCCCGCCTCGGCGACGACGCCCAGCTGGTCGTCTACCGCGTCGCCCAGGAGGCGCTCTCCAACGCCGCCCGTCACAGCGGCGCCGGCCGGGTCGAGGTGCGCCTCCGCCGCACCGAGACCGGCGGCGTCGTGCTTGAGGTCGCCGACGACGGCCGCGGCTTCGCCTTCGACGAGTCCCAGCGCGGCCTCGGCATCAGCGGCATGCGCGAGCGCGCCCTTCTGATCGGCGCCGAGCTGACGATCGAGTCGAGACCCGGCCATGGGACCACCGTGCGGCTGATCGTGCCGGGAGAATCGCCCGCATGAGGGTCCTGATCGCCGACGACCATGGGATCGTCCGCTCCGGTCTCCGCCTCCTGCTGGAGCGGCAGCCGGACATCGAGGTGATCGGAGAGGCGGCGGACGGGGCCGAGGCGCGGGACCTGGCGGTGCGAGAGCGGCCGGACCTGGCGATCCTCGACGTGAAAATGCCGAAGCTGACCGGGCTGCAGGCGACGCGGGAGATCAAGAAGCAGGCGCCGGAGGTGGCGGTGCTGATCCTCTCGATGCACGACGACGAGCGCTACTTGTTCGAGGCGCTGAAGGCCGGCGCCTCGGGCTACGTGCTGAAGGCGCAGGCGGACACCGACCTGCTGGCGGCGATCCGGGCGGTCGAGCGCGGCGAGCCGTTCCTCACCCCCGAGGCGCAGCGGACGCTGATCAAGGACGTGCTCGAGCGCGGCTCCTCCGGCGAGGAGGAGCTGACCCCGCGCGAGGAGGAGATCGTCAAGCTCGTCGCCGAGGCGAACACGACGAAGCAGATCGCCGAGGTCCTCCACCTCTCCGAGAAGACGGTCGAGAACCACCGCGCCAACGCGATGCGCAAGCTCGGCATGCGCGACCGTGTCGAGCTGGTCCGCTACGCGATCCGCCGCGGGTTGATCGAGCCGTAGGCGTCGCCGGGCATAACCGACCGCTTCGGTAGGATTTAGCTCAGATGCTGTTTTCGACCAAAGCCGAGTACGGAGTGCGACTGATGGTCGAGCTGGGCCGCCAGCCCGGCTCGCAGCCGGTCTCGCTGGGATCGGTCGCCGAAGCCGAGCGGCTCCCCCTCTCCTACCTCGAGCACCTCGTCGCCAGGCTGCGCAAGGCGGGGCTGGTCACTTCGACCCGCGGCGCCCACGGCGGCTACCGCCTGGCGAAGCCGGCCGAGGAGATCACGATGGACGCGGTGGTCGAGGCGCTGGAAGGGCAGATTGCGCCGATGGAGTGCTTCCACGACACCCCCGAGGGCAAAGTCCTCTGCTCACACGAGACCGACGGCGATCAAGGCTGCTCGACCAAGCTGCTGTGGATGCGCGTCCAGGGCGGGGTCAACAAGGCGCTCGCCGGCACCACCCTCGCCGAGCTGGTCGAGTTCTCGTCGCAGAGCGCCCCCACCGGGGCCGCGACGATCGGCAGCGCCACGTAAGACAGGCGCCCGGCGGCACGCAAACAACTTCAACCGCAAACCCAGAAACGGAGCGAAATTGGCTGAGCTGGAGATCCGCAACCTGCACGTGAAGGCCGAGGACAAGGAGATCCTCAAAGGCCTCGACCTCGACGTCGAGAAGGGCAAGGTCCACGCGCTGATGGGGCCGAACGGCTCCGGCAAGTCGACGCTCGCCAACGCGATCATGGGCCACCCGGCGCTCGAGGTGACCGAGGGCACGATCGCCTTCAAGGGCGAGGACATCACCGAGGCCGACCCCGAGACCCGCTCGCAGGCCGGGCTCTTCATGGCCTTCCAGTACCCGGTCGCGATCCCCGGCGTCTCGGTCAGCAAGTACCTGCGGATGATCATCAACGCCCACCGCGAGGCCCGCGGCGAAGAGCAGATCAAGATCAAAGACTTCGCCAAGACCGCCCAGGAGGCGATGGAGCTGGCGAGCATCCCAAAGGACTTCTCCAGCCGCTACCTCAACGACGGCTTCTCCGGCGGGGAGAAGAAGCGGATGGAGCTGCTGCAGCTGGCGCTGCTGCGGCCGGAGATCGCGATCCTCGACGAGACCGACTCGGGCCTCGACATCGACGCGCTGCGGACCGTCGCCGAGGGGGTCAACAAGTTCGCCGGGCCGGAGATGGGCGTGCTGATCATCACCCACTACCAGCGCATCCTCCACATGGTCAAGCCCGACCAGGTCCACGTCATGTACCAGGGGCGGATCGTCAAGGAGGGCGGCCCGGAGCTGGTCGAGACGCTGGAGGAGAAGGGCTACGGCTGGATCAAAGAGGAGGTCGAGGCGGGCGCGGTTGCCTAGCCTCGGGTGAGATGGAGCCGGTGAGCGTCAACAGCCCTGCCGCGGCTCCGCCGTTCGACGTCGAGAAGGTCCGCGCCGCCTTCCCGGCGCTGGAGCGCGAGGTCAACGGCCGGCCGGTCGCCTACCTCGACAGCGGCGCCAGCGCCCAGCGGGTCCTGGCCTCGATCCAGGCGGTCGACCGCTACGAGCGGCGCCACCACTCCAACGTCCACCGCGGCTCCCACACGCTCTCGGCCGAGGCGACCGAAGCCTACGAGGGGGCGCGGGCGACCGTCGCCGACCACATCGGCGCCGCCGACCGGCGCGAGGTCGTCTTCGTCCGCAACGCGACCGAGGCGATCAACCTCGTCGCGCGGGCCTGGGGCGAGGCCAACGTCGGCGCGGGCGACCGCATCCTCCTCACCGAGATGGAGCACCACTCGAACATCGTCCCCTGGCAGCAGCTGGCCGAGCGGGCCGGGGCGGAAATCGACTGGGCGCCGGTCGACGCGGAGGGCCTGCTCGACCTCGGCGCCTACGCGGCGCTGCTCGAGCGCGGGCCGAAGCTGGTCGCGGTCACCCACGTCTCCAACGTGCTCGGGACCGAGAACCCGATCGCCGAGCTGGCGCGGATGGCGCACCAGGCCGGGGCGCTGGTGCTGGTCGACGGCGCCCAGGCGGCGCCGAAGCTGCCGCTCGACGTGGCCGAGCTCGGCGTCGACTTCTACGCGCTCACCGGCCACAAGCTCTACGCGCCGACGGGGATCGGCGCCCTCTGGACCAGGCTGGAGGTGCTGCGCGAGATGCCGCCCTTCCTCGGCGGCGGCTCGATGATCCGCAAGGTGACCAAGGAGGGCACGACCTACGCCGACCCGCCCGCCCGCTTCGAGGCTGGCACCCCGGCGATCGCCCAGGCGATCGGGATGGCCTCGGCGATGCGCTGGCTCGACATGGTCGGGATGGAGGCGGTGCGCGAGCACGAGGAGCAAGTCGCCGACTACGCGCTCGGCCGCCTCGCCGAGGTTCCCGGCCTGCGCGTCTTCGGCCCGACCCGCGGCCCCGGCCGCCTCGGCCCGGTCTCCTTCGAGATCGAGGGCATCCACGCCCACGACGTCTCCGAGATCCTCGACCGCCACGGCGTCGCCGTCCGCGCCGGCCACCACTGCGCCCAGCCGCTGATGGACCGCTTGCAGATCGCCGCCACCGCCCGCGCCAGCTTCGGCGCCTACACGACGCCCGAGGAGATCGACCGCCTGGTCGAGGGGCTGGAAGACGCACGTAAGGTGTTCGGTATCTGATGGACGAGCTCTACCGCGACCAGATCCTCGAGCACTACAAGCGGCCGCACAACTTCGGCCATCTCGAGCAGCCCGACCTCGAGTTCGAGGACACCAACCCGTTCTGCGGGGACGAGCAGCGCGTGACGATCCGGCTCGGCGAGGACGAAACGGTGACGGAGATCGCCTTCGAGGGCAAGGGCTGCGCGATCTCGACGGCGGCCACGTCGCTGCTGACCGACGAGCTGGTCGGGATGAGCCGCGAGGAGCTGCTGAAGCTGCCGAAAGACTTCGTCCTCGAGCTGCTCGGGATCGACATCTCGGCGACGCGGATGAAGTGCGCGATGCTCGGCCTCAAGGTGGTCAAGAGCGCCTCCCTCGGCAAACCGGCCGAATGGGAGGACGAGGGCGAGGCCGGCGACCCCGCAGAAGCGGTCGCCGACCTCGGCCAGCTCTAGCCCTATCTGCCTTCCTCGGCCATCCGCGCCAGCAGCTGCTCGCTCGGCTGCATCACGTTGAAGGTGGCGCCGAAGGGGTCTTTGACGGTGGCGAAGCGGCCGGGCTCGATGTCCATCGGGCCGAAGAGAAGCTCGCCGCCGCCGGCCTTCACCTTCTCCACCGTCGCGTCGGTGTCTTCGGTGCCGAAGTAGACGCCCCAGTGCGGCGGCACCTCGTCGGGCATGCGGCCGCGCATGTCGAGCATGCCGCCGACCGGCCGGTCCTCGACCCGCCACTCGGTGTAGGTGCCGCCGTCCTCCATCTCGAGGTCGTTCGGCTCCCAGCCGAAGACGGCGCTGTAGAAGGCTTTGGCGCCGTCGGGGTCGCGGGTGCTGAGCTCGTTCCAGCCGACGGCCCCCGGCTCGTTGACGAGCTCGGCGCCGGCGAACGTGCCCGGCTGCCAGATGCCGCAGACGGCGCCGGCCGGATCGGTGAAGACGGCCATCGTGCCCAGGCCCATCACGTCCATCGGCTCGGCGACGAGCCGGCCGCCGGCCTCGTCGACCTTGCTCCTCGTCGCCGCGGCGTCGGCGACCGAGACGTAGGTCGCCCAGACCGTCGGCTGGCCGTCCTGCATCCGCGGCGAGACGCCGGCGACATCCCTGCCGCCCTTTTTCGCCCGCCGGTAGCCGCCCAGTTCGGCCGAGTTCGGCAGCTCGGGCACCTCCCAGCCGAAGACCTCGCCGTAGAAACGGGCGCTGGCCTCGATGTCCGGCGTCCCGCTCAGTTCGACCCAGCAGGGGGTTCCGGGCGCGTAACTGGTCCTCTCGCTCATCTCCGCTCCTCTCTCGAAGGGTTGATGCTGATAAGACCACACTTCCGGCACCGATTCATCGCCCAGGCGTGAAAAAGCCCGCCACCCCGCCCCGCTAAAATCCGACCGTAGAAGTAGGATTAAGTTTCAAGCAGTACTAGGCCGCGAATGCGGCGTTTGGAGCACCCACCCTCTTGACCGACACCGCAGGAACCAAGATCTCCGTCTGCCCCGCCGCCGAGCTGCCGCCCGGCGGCATGCGCCTGGTCGAGCACGACGGGGTCAAGATCGGGGTCTTCAACTGCGACGGCGCCTACTACGCGATCGAGGACCGCTGCTCGCACGACAACGGCCCGCTCGCCGAGGGCGAGTTCGACACCGCCACCTGCACGGTCGAGTGCCCGCGCCACGGCTCCCTCTTCGACCTCACCACCGGCAGGCCGAAGACGCTCCCCGCTTTCCAGCCGGTCCAGACGTTCCCGGTAGCGGTCGAGGACGACACCATCACTTTGGAGGTCAACTGACATGGCAACGCCCGAGGTGCTCGCCGAGAAACGCGAGCTGGCCGGCATCAACGCCGACTACAAGGAGAAGTTCGGCTTCAACGATCCCGAGACGGGCTACG
>DASUWV010000116.1:0-8172 GCA_036378275.1 Solirubrobacterales bacterium
TACCTGCTGCCGAACGCCCGCTTCGGCTTCCGGATGGGGGACGTCAAGGCGCTCGACGCGATGACCCACGACGGCCTCACCAACCCCTTCACCAAAAAGCAGATGATCAACGAGGCCAGCGAGGTCGGCAACGAGCTGGAGATCACCCGCGTCGACATGGACCGCTTCGCCGAGCGCTCGCACCGGCTCGCCCACGAGGCGACCGAAGCCGGCCGTCTCGCCGACGAGATCGTCGGCGTCACCGTCAAGTCCCGCAAGGGCGAGAGCACGGTGGAGGCCGACGAGGCGATCCGCCCCGACACCACCCTGGAGACGCTGGCGAAGCTGAAGGCGATCGGCGGCGACGACGCCACCCACACCGCCGGCAACGCGCCCGGCGTCAACGACGGCGCCGGCGCGATCGTCGTCGCCTCCGAGGAGTGGGCCGAGAAGGAGGGCAAGGCGCCGCTGGCCCGGATCCTCTCCTACGGCACCGTCGCCGACGACTTCCCCTACCTGGCGAAAACGCCCGCCAACGCCGCCAAGCAGGCGCTGGAGAAGATCGGCAAGAGCCCCGAGGACGTCGATCTCTGGGAGATCAACGAGGCCTTCGCCTCGGTGGCGCTGAACTCGGTGCGGATGCTCGGCGTCGACGAGGACAAGGTCAACGTCAACGGCGGCGCGATCGCGCTGGGTCACCCGATCGGCGCCTCCGGCAGCCGCATAGTCGGCGCCCTCGTGCACGAGCTGCGCCGCCGCGGCGGTGGCCTCGGCGTGGCCGCGATCTGCTCCGGCGGCGGCCAGGGCGACGCGATCGTGGTCGAGGTCAACGGGGGCTGATCCCTTTGAGCGAGCAGCCCGCGAGCGAGCCATCGCCGCGGGCTGCGGCGTTCTTTGATCTGGACAAGACCCTGATGGCGGGTTCGAGTGGGATGCAGTTCGCCCGCATCGCCGCCAACCAGGGGATCGTCGGCAAGCGCCAGCTCCTCAGCTGGGTCTTCGAGCACCTGCGCTACCGCCTCCGCGGCACCACCGACGAGCGCACCGCCGAGGTCCTGAAGGTGGCGCGGGAGCTCATATCTGGTATCCCGGCGAAGACGATCGACCGGATGGGGCCGGAGGTGATGGCGGCGATCCTCCCGCGCGTCTACCCGCAGATGCTGGAGGAGGTCTACGCCCACCAGGACGCCGGCCGGCCGACCTTCATCGTCAGCGCCGCCGGCAACGGCGTGGTCGAACAGCTCGCCCACGTGCTGGGGATGGACGGCGGCATCGGCACCCGCTACGAGGTCGACGGCGAAGGCAAGTTCACCGGCCGCCTCGACGGCCCTTTCGTCTACGGCCCCGGCAAGGTCAAGGCGATGGAGGAATTCGCCGCCGCCCACGGGATCGACCTCGCCGAATCCTATGCCTACTCCGACTCCCTCTCCGACCTGCCGATGCTGCGCGCGGTCGGCCACCCGGTCGCAGTCAACCCAGACCCGCCGCTGGCCGAGATCGCCCGCGCCGAGGGCTGGCAGGTGCTGCGCTTCGAGCGCCTCGGCCGTCGCCTCGTCGCCCTGGCGGTGACGCTGCTGGCGACGGTGGCGGGCTTCGGCGCCCGCCGGGTCGTCAGCCGCCGCCGCGTCCCGCCGCCGCGCCGGCTTCGCCCTCGCTAGGGTTTCGGGCCGCATGGAGGCAGCAACCGCCCGCAAGATCCGCGTCGTCGTCGCCAAGCCCGGCCTCGACGGGCATGACCGCGGCGCCAAGATCATCGCCCGCGCCCTGCGCGACGCCGGCATGGAGGTGATCTACACCGGTCTGCACCAGACGCCGGAGCAGATCGCCGAGACGGTGATCCAGGAGGACGCCGACGCGGTCGGCCTCTCGATCCTCTCGGGCGCCCATATGACGCTGGTCCCGAAAGTCGTCGAGCTGCTGCAGGCGCAAGGCGTCGACGATGTGCTGGTCACGGTGGGGGGGACGATTCCCGCCGACGACATCCCCGAGCTGAAGAAGCTCGGCGTCGCCGAGGTCTTCACCCCCGGCGCCGGAACCGACGACATCGTCGAGTTCATCCAAGAGCGCGCCGCCGCCCGCCACGACGCCGAAAACTGAGCCGCCGCGCGCAACGCTGCGTGATTTGCGACACGGATCTGTGCATAGGTCCGCCGGATCGGGGTATATTCCTGATTGACTCGTCAGTCAACCGCGCCGAGGCGTTAACATCGCGCCCCGCGAAGACCTGAGAATCATCCCCAAGGAGGCTTGAACTTGAAGATCTGCGTCCTGGTCAAGGAGGTCCCGGACGCCGCCGTTCAGAAGCGCATCGACCCGAACACGATGCGGCTGGACCGCAGCGGCGAGAAAAATCTCAACCCCTTCGACACGCACGCCCTCGAGGCGGCCATGCAGATCAAGGAGGGTGGGGCGATCCCGGTCGAGGAGGTCGTGGCCGTGACGATGGGCCCGGACTCCGCCGTCCGCGCTCTGCACAAGGCGGTCGCGCTCGGCGCCGACCGCTCGGTGCACCTCTCCGACGACGCTCTGGCCGGCTCCGACGTCTGCGCGACCGGCTACGCGCTGGCGAAAGTGCTGGAGTCGGAGAGCCCCGACCTGGTCCTGCTGGGCCAGCAGTCGGACGACGGCGAGTGCTACACGATCGGTGCCGTCGTCGCTGACCACCTGAAGATGCCCTCGCTGACCCAGGTGATCCAGATCGACGTCAGCGACGGCAAGCTGCGCTGCGAGCGCCAGGCCGAGTACGGCTACGACACCGTCGAGGTCGAGCTGCCGGCCGTGATCAGCGTCGGCGACGCGATCAACGAGCCGCGCTACCCGAGCCTGAAAGCGATCATGGGCGCGAAAAAGAAACCGCTCGACTCGAAGGCGACCGGCGACGTCGGCATCGAGGCCGGCCAGGTAGGCGAAGGCGGTTCGAAGACCAAAGTGCTCGGCCTCAACCCGCCGCCGGCCAAGGAAGCGGGCGAGATCATCGAGGACGAGGACACCAACGAGACGGTCGAAAAGATCGTCGCCTGGCTCGACGAGAGGAAGCTGATCTAGATGGCAGGGATCCTGGTTTACGCCCTCCACGACGACGAGGGCAACTTCAACAAGAACTCGCTCGGGGCGATCTCCGAGGCGGCCAGGCTGGCCGGCGAAGTCGGCGGCGAGGCTGCCGCGCTGGTCGTCGGCGACGTCGCCGACGACGCCTGTGCCTCGCTCGGCAACAACGGCGCCGCCAAGGTCTACCGGGCCAATAGCGTGCCCCAGGGCCTGGCCCAGCCGATCGTCGACGCGATGGCCAAGGTCATCCAGGACGAGGGCATCAGCTACGCCCTCTTCGGCGGCGGCCTGCTCGGCTTCGAGATCGGCGCCGGCCTCACCGCCCGCCTCAACGCGGGTGTGACGATGGAGGTCACCGCGGTCAAGGTCCAGGACGGGAAGCTGGTCGCCGAGCGGCCGATCCTGCAGGACTCCGAGATCGCCGACGTCGGCTACGTCTCCGAGCCCGGCATCATCATCGGCCGCCTCAACGCATTCGACGCCAACGAGAGCGGCGGCACCGCTGAGGTCGTCGACGTCGATGTCGAGCTCTCCGAGTGGTCGACCAAGGCGAAGATGGTCCAGCGCGGCGAGCAGCGCGGCGCCGACGTCAACATCGAGGACGCCGACATCCTCGTCGGCGGCGGCCGCGGCCTCGGCGCTGCCGAGGGCTTCAAGCTCTGCGAGGAACTCGCCGAGTCGATGGGCGGCGCGGTCGCCGCGACCCGCGCGGTCGTGGACGCCGGCTGGTACCCCTACGCGGCCCAGATCGGCCAGACCGGGAAGACCGTGGCGCCGAAGCTGTACCTCGCCGCCGGCGTCTCCGGGGCGATCCAGCACAAGGTCGGGATGCAGAACTCGGAGAACATCCTTGCGATCAACAAGGACCCGAACGCGCCGATCTTCGAGTTCTCGGACCTCGGCGTGGTGGGCGACCTGCACAAAATCGTCCCCAAGCTGACCGAGGCGATCAAGGCGAAGAGGGGCTAGGGCGATGCCGGCAGCTCCGAGCGAGTTCCCACCCCCGTTCGATCCGGCCGACGTAATCGTCGGCCCGACCGACCCGGAGGACGAGCGAATCGAGGTTGGCGTGGCGATCGTCGGCGGCGGGCCCGCCGGCCTCGCCTGCGCCAACAAACTGATGCAGCTCCTCGAGAACGAGCCGGAGCTGCTGGAGAAGCTTGGCGAAGTGCCGGTCGCGGTGATCGAGAAGGGCAAAGTCGCCGGCGCCCACCTGCTCTCCGGCGCCAACGTCGATCCCTCGGCGCTGACCAGGCTCTTCCCCGACCTCGACCCGGCCGACTGGCCGCCGGTCTACCAGGAGGTGACGAAGGACGCGACTTACTTCCTGACCAAGAGCAAAGCCTTCCCGCTGAAGCCGCCCCCGCCCAACTTCCGCAAAGAGGGGACCTACACGTTGTCGGTCTCCAAACTCGGCCGCTTCCTCGCCGAAAAAGCCGAAGAGGCGGGCGTCTACATCCTCACCGAGACCGCGGCGACGAAGCTGCTGGTCGAGGACCGGATCGTCCGCGGCGTCCGCTCGGGCGACCGCGGCCGCGGCAAGGAGGGCGAAGAGCTCGGCAACTTCGAGCCCGGCGCCGACGTCGTCGCCAAGGCGACGGTGCTGGCCGAGGGCACGATCGGCCACCTCACCTACGCCGCGATGGACTACTTCGACCTCCGCGACGGCTCCGACCCGCAGGTCTGGGAGCTCGGGGTGAAGGAGGTCTGGGAGGTGCCGAAGCCGCTCGACCGGGTGATCCACACGCTCGGCTGGCCGCTGCGCTGGAGCCCGCGCTACAAGGAGGCGGGCGGCAGCTTCATCTACCCGATGGGGGAGGACACGGTCTGCTTCGGCCTCGTCGTCGGCCTCGACACCACCGACGCCACCTTCTCGGTCCACGACGCCCTGCAGCTGTTCAAGACCCACCCCTTCATCGCCAAGATCATCGAGGGCGGCAAGCGGGTCGGCTGGGGCGCGAAGACGATCCCTTCGGGGGGCTACTGGGCGCTGCCGAAGCGCTTCTCGGTGCCGGGGATGCTGATGGCCGGCGACGCCGCCGGGATGGTCAACATCGCCGAACTCGCGGGTGTCCACTACGCGATGCACGCCGGGATGTACGCGGCGGAAGCGATCGTCGAGTCGCTGAAGAAGGACATCGACTCGGTCAACTTCGAAAACTACGACGCGATGATCCGCGGTTCGGAGATCGAGAAGGACCTCTACCGCTCGCGGAACATGAAGCAGCCGCTGACCAAGGGCCTGATCTTCGGCGGCGCGATGGGCAGCGCCATGGTCGCGACCAAAGGCGCCTTCCCCGGCGGCCACTGGAAGATCGAGGACAACGCCGAGATCCCGGTCTTCGAGGGGAACGCGGGCGACAAGTACCCCAAGCCCGACAACGAGGTGACCTTCAACAAGCTCGACTCGGTCTTCCTCTCGGGCAACGCGACTCGCGACGACGCCCCCAACCACGTGCGCATCCAGACCCACGTCCCGCGCGAGATCGCCCAGACCTGGGTCTCGATGTGCCCGGCCCAGGTCTACGAGATCCCCGAGGACCAGCTGGAAAACGGCGCCGCCGAGGTCGACGTCCACGTCACCGCCTCCAACTGCGTCCAGTGCGGCGCGATCACCGCCAAGGGCGGCCGCCTCACGCTCCCCGAGGGCGGCGACGGGCCGCTTTACCAAGAGACGTAAAGACGTAGCGAAGCTGTTGCTCTAAAGGCACGATCCGCGCGCCACGCGTGCGGATTTGCCGCCTAGGGTCAGCGGGTGCTTCCCGTCGGGTCTTTCATTGGCGACGCTGCGTCTGGTGCAGGCTTGGTTGCGGCGTGCATCGCCGTGGGTGGCTTCCTGATGCAAGTGCCGCCGGCGCTGGCCCGAGAGCCCGACGAGTCGGTCAGAGCAGCGACCGTAGTCGGTGGTCTCGCGGGTTTGGCATTCGCCGTTTTCGTTATGGCCATCGGGGCTCTGTTATCGTAATGTTATGTCTGAGGTAATGAAATGAGGGAACGAACTGCTTTCATTCTGTTCGGACTCGGGATGGGGTTGTTGGAGGTCGTTTGGGTTGTCGGTCTGAAGCTCCTCGGAGTCAGCGAAGAAGACATCGCTCATACCGTCATCCTGATCCTGCCAGCGGCCGGTCTCGGCGGCGGCTGGCTCTTCATGCGCTACCACTGAGCCAACCGTCCTGGGTTGGGCGGTAGGTTCCCGCCGTGCTGGCGCTGGGAATAGCCGCGGCCGTCGTCGCCTCGCTGCTCTACAACAGCTCGATCGCGTTGCAGGCGCTGGAGGCGCGGCAGGTGCCGCAGGAGCACGGGTTGCGGCCGTCGCTGCTGGGGCGCTTGCTGCGGAACCGGCGCTGGCTGGCGGCGACGGCGCTGGGGCTGCTGGGGTGGCCGTTCGAGATCGCGGCGCTGCTGCTGGCGCCGCTGACGGTCGTCCAGCCATGTTTGGCGATCGGGCTGATCCTGCTCTTGTGGCTCGGCGCGACGCGGCTGGGGGAGAGGCCGGGGCGGCGGGAGCTCCTTTCGGTGGCCGCGATCGTCGCCGGGATCGGCGGTGTCGCCTGGGCGGCGCCGGAACGATCGACCGACCACGCGGGAGCGGCGGCGATCGGGCTGGCGCTGGTGCTCGTCGCGCTGCCGGTGCTCGCTCCCTATGCCCTGCGGGGGGCGCTTGCGAAGCGGCCCCTGCGACTCGGCCTGATCGCCACGGTCGGCGCCGGCGCCGGCTACGCCTGGACCGCGATCGCCAGCAAGCTGCTGACCGACGAACTCGCGACGGGGGCGGTGCCGGCGGCGGCGCTGTGGCTGGCGACCGCCGCGGCTTCCGAGAGTCTGGCGCTGCTGAGCGAGATGAGCGCCCTGCAGCGGCGTCCGGCCACGCACGTCGCGCCGACGATGTTCGCCGTGCAGGTGCTGGTGCCGGTGCTGCTGGCGCCGCTGATCTTCGACGAGTCGTGGGCGGAGACGCCGCTGGGCGGGGCGGCCCTCGTCGCCTTCATGGCGCTCACCGTTTCCGGGACGATCTTCCTGGCCGGCTCCAAGGCTGTCGGCGCACTGATGCAGTCCGCGCATGCCGACGAATGACCCCCGGCGGATTGGGTAAATGATCCGGTTGCGCTGGTAGATTTCCCGCCGTCCTCTGGCGAAGCAGTCGTCGAGTCCCGCCGAGGCTTCAGATCCCAGCACACCACCCAAGGAGCCACCGTGGGCGCCGCAGAGAACACGCTGCCCGACGCGAGCAAGTTCGCGATCGGGTTCGACCACCGAGACCGTGCTCGCCTGTTCGAGCTCTGGGCCGAGGTCCTCGACTCCGAGCAGTGGTCGGAGGGCGCCAAGCTGGCGGCCTTCGAGCAGCGCTGGGAGCAGTGGAACGGGCTGCCGAGCCTCGGCCTCTCGAGCTGGGCCGGCGGCGCCCTGGCGGCGATGAAGTTCGCCGGGGTCGCCGGCGAGACCGTCCTCTGCCCTTCCAACACCTTCATGGCGACGCCGCTGGCGGCGGTCAACGCCGGCGCCGAGGTCGAGTTCGTCGACTGCAACCGCGAGGACCTCTGCATGTCCTTCGAGGACTTCGAGCGCAAGGCCGAGCGGCACAAGCCGCGGGCCGCGATCCTCGTCCACATCGGCGGCCACATCGCCTTCGACGCCGAGCAGATCGCCGCCTATTGCCGCGACAACGGCATCTTCCTGCTCGAGGACTGCGCCCACGCCCACGGCGCCGACTGGAACGGCACCAAGCCGGGCGGCTTCGGCGACGCCGGCGTCTACTCGCTGTACGCGACCAAGACCGTCTCCACCGGCGAGGGCGGCGTCCTCATCTCCAGGAACCCGGACCTGATCGAGTTCGCCTCGAAGTTCCGCAATTACGGCAAGTTCGAGCACGAGGTCGACGGCCTCAACTTCCGGATGAGCGAGTTCACCGCCGCCCTCGGCCTCGTCCAGGCGGAGCGGATGGAGGAGATCGTCGCCTGGAAGAACGAGTACGCTCGCGAGCACCTCGACCCCGCCCACCCGGCGCGCCTCGAGCTGCCCGACGGGATGACCTCGGGCTTCTACAAGTACGTCGTCTTCGAAGCGATAGAGAAGAGCACGGGGCGGGTCTACGACCAGCCCTGCCACCGGCTCATGGGCCGCGCCGACGATCTGCCGAACACCGAC
>DASUWV010000117.1:0-6805 GCA_036378275.1 Solirubrobacterales bacterium
CTGCGGCAGAAAGCCCTTGCTCCGGGCGGGGACCCACGAATAGGGTCGCGCAAACCCCTGAGGGAGGCGCATTGGCGAGGACCCCGCTGGCCCAGTTCGTGGAGGACGGCGCCGCTCAGGCGGCGCCTGGAATCACCCGTCGCGAGGCGATCCGGCGCGCGGGGATCGCAGGCGCCGGCCTGGCGCTGTCCGGCACGCTCGCCGCGCCCGCCCGGGGAGCCACCGCGCCGCGCATTGTGGTGGTGGGCGCCGGCCTCGCCGGCCTCAGCGCCGCGTACGACCTCCAGCAGGCCGGCTACGCCGCGCAGGTCCACGAGGCGCACCCGAGCCGCGTCGGCGGCCGCTGCTGGTCGATCCGCTCGTTCTCGGGCGGTCAGATCGCCGAGCACGGCGGCGAGCTGATCGACCAGGGCCACACCCAGCTCCGCCAGCTCGCGCAGGAGCTGGGGCTCGAACTCGACAACCTGCTCCAGGCCGAGGTCAACGGCACCGACCCGTTCCACTACTTCGACGGGGCCCCCTACTCCTACGAAGAAGCGACCGACGACCTGAAGGAAATCTGGCAGCAGCTGCACAAGGACGTCTCCGCCGCCAGCTACCCGACGCTCTACAACAGCTCGACCCAGCGCGGCCGTGAACTCGATGCGATGTCGATCGCCGACTGGATCCAGGCCTACGTGCCTGGCGGGATGGGATCGAAGCTCGGCCAGCTGCTAGATGTCGCCTACAACATCGAGTACGGCGCCGAGACCAGCGTCCAGAGCTCGCTCAACATGCTCTACCTGCTCGCCTACTCGGGCCAGGGGCAGCTGCGGATCTTCGGCCCCTCGAACGAGAAGTACCACGTGCGGGGCGGCAACGACCAGATCCCGGCGCGGCTCGCCGCCGCCCTGCAGGGGCAGATCACGACCGGCTCGGCGCTGACCTCGATCCGCCGCAACGCCGACGGCACCTACCGCCTCGGCCTGCAGTCGGGGAGCAGTGCCACCACCGTCAGCGCCGACCACGTCGTCCTCGCCCTCCCGTTCTCGATCCTGCGCACGCTCGACTACGCCAAGGCCGGCTTCTCGGCGGTGAAGACGACGGCGATCGAGGAGATGGGGATGGGGACCAACTCGAAGCTGCACGTCCAGTTCAAGGACCGGCTCTGGAGCGCGCTCGGCTGCACCGGCGAGACCTACGCCGACACCGGATACCAGAACACCTGGGAGGTGACCCGGGCCCAGCCGGGCAAGGCCGGGATCCTGGTCGACTACACCGGCGGCAACATTGGGGCGAGCTTCGGCACCGGCACGCCGGCCGAACGCGCCGCCCAGTTCCTCGCCCAGATCGAGCCGGTGCTGCCCGGGATCTCCTCGCGCTGGAACGGCAAAGCGACGATCGACTTCTGGACCGGCTACCAGTGGACCAAGGGCTCCTACTCCTACTGGAAGGTCGGCCAGTACACGAAGTTCGCCGGGGCCGAACGCGAACCCGAGGGTAACTGCCACTTCGCGGGCGAGCACACCTCGATCGACTTCCAGGGCTACCTCAACGGCGCGGTCGAATCCGGCGAACGGGCGGCCGGCGAGATCATCGCCGCCTACAAGTAGGCGCGGCGCAAGCGAGCGGGCGGACCACCGCTCGGTGGAGGTCAGGCTGATGGCTTGGCTTCCGCCGCCGGGATGATCTCCAGACCGTCGGCGAGGGTGAAGAAGGCGGCGGCGAAGGGGCTGTGCTCGGTGCGCTCGCGCAGTGTCGGCCAGTCGATCTGCTCGCGCAGCGAGCGGGTGATCAGGATCAGGTCCCGGTAGTCGACGCTGTGCTCGTCCAGCGCCAGCAGCTTGGTGGTGAGGATGTCGCCGAGGTCCATCACGTGGACCTGCATCGCCATCACGCTCAGGTCCTCGCCGCGCGCGATCGCCTCGTCGTCGATCCGCATCCCCGAGGGTTCGAAGATCAGGTCGACGAGGATGTCGCCGTCCCAGGCCTTGCGCAGCCACTGCTCCGGCGGGTCCTCGGGCCGCATCCCCGCCTCGGCGAGGGCTTCCTGCGCGCGCTCGGCGTCCTCGGGCTTGACCATCAGGTCGATGTCGTTGGAGGAGGGCGGGCCGCCCCGGGCCCAGCAGCCGAGCCCGCCGCCGAGCAGGTAGGGGACGCCCCGCTCCTCCAGCGCCGCGACGGAGCGCTTGAGGCTCTCGGTCAGCTCCTCGGCGACCTCGTTCTTGCCCAGATCCTCGGCCATGCCCCTTTTCGCTGCCCCGACGCCCTCCTCGCTAAACGCACCCGCTGACGGGACGATTTCACTCCATATAGGCGTATTTTCGGCCCGTCGGCCGGGTAGGGGGGCGACGATGGCACCCGAGACCAGCGACGGGCAGCTGCGGATCGCGGCCACCGGCGACGTCCACTGCCGCGACTCCAACCGCGAGGCGATCGTCGAGTCCTTCGCACGGCTGGGAGACGACGTCGACCTGGTCCTGGTCGCCGGCGACCTCACCAGCCACGGCCGCCTCGAGGAGGCGGAAATCCTCTGCGAGGCGGCGGCGGCGACCGAGGCGCCGGTCTACGCCGTGCTCGGCAACCACGACTGGCACGCCGACGAAGCCGAGGCGATCCTCGAGCGCCTGCAGGAGGGCGGCGTGGAGATGCTCGACCGCCGCGCCGCCGTCTGCCAGGTGGGCGAGGTGGAGGTCGGGATCGTCGGCGTCAAGGGCTTCGTCGGCGGCTTCGCGCCGCGCCACCTGCCGGACTTCGGCGAGCCCTCGCTGCGCGCGGTCTACGCCGAGGCGACCGCCGAAGTCGAAGCGCTGGAGCGGGGGCTGCACGAGGTCGCGACCTGCCCGGTGCGGATCGTCCTCCTCCACTACGCGCCGATCGAGGCGACGCTGGAAGGGGAGCCGCGGGAGATCTGGGTCTTCCTCGGCAGCGACCGGCTGGCGGCGCCGATCCTCGAGCACGGCCCCGACCTCGTCCTCCACGGCCATGCCCACGCCGGCTCCGCGGACGGGCTGATCGGCGAGACGCCGGTCCACAACGTCTCCCAGCCGGTGCTCGGCACCGACTTCCGCATCTTCGGGCTCGAGGCGAGCGCGGCGCAGAGCCCGATTCGCTGACGGGTCAGCGCTTGGTCGGCTCGAGCCCGATCAGGGAGTAGTAGGAGACGAGGTAGAGGCGCTTGCCGTCGGAGACCATCGGCGTGTAGCCGGCCTGCTTGATGTGGAAGACGCGCTTGCCGGTGCGGGCGTCGAGGCCGGTCGTTTCCCTCGTCTTGAAGCTGGTCGTGTAGACGGTGTGGCCGATCACGGTGGCGGTGCCAGGGATCGGGCCGCGGACGTCGTAGGTCCAGCGCGGCTTGCCGGTGCGGGCGTCGAGGGCGAAGAAGCGGCCGTTTTCGGAGCCGATGTAGACGGTCGGCGGCGTGCCCGGGACCTCGGCGACGGCGGGTGAGCCGTAGACCGAGCCGCCGGCGGGGAAGGACCACTCGACCCTGCCGGTCTTCTCGTCGAGGGCGAAGACGGTGCCGTCGTCGCGGGCGGCGTAGACGCGGCCGAAGGCGACGGCGGGGGAGGAGAAAAAGCCGCCGCGGCCGAAGGGCGGCGCCTTGCTCGTGTTGGTGCGCCAGAGGACCTTGCCCGTCCTGGCGTCGAGCGCGTACATCGAGCTCTGGTAGTCGGCGGCGAAGACGGCGCCGTCGTGGTAGCTGGGGCTGGCTTTGATCGCCCCGGGTGAGTTGAAGCTCCAGACGGTCCTGCCGGTCTTGGCGCTGAGGGCGACGAGGTTCGTCGTGTCGGTGCCGAGGTAGAGGAGCCCGTTGACGGCGAGGGGGGAGGATTCGAGGTGGGCGTTCAGCTTCCGCACCCACAGCTTCTTCCCAGTCGCCGCGTCGCCGGCGGCCACGTGCCCGTCCAGGAACGCCCCGTAGATCGCGCCGTCGTAATAGGTGGGCGCGGTGACGAAGTTCGGCTTCCCCCTGTCGCTGGGCCGAATGTTGATTTCCCAAAGCACCTTGCGGTCCCGCAGCCGCACCGCTTTCCCGTTGCCGTACTTGTTGATCACGTAGGCGACACCGTCGTGAATGGCCGGCGGAAACTCGATCAGAGCGTGCGTGCTGATCGACCACGCCTGCTTCAGCGGCGGATCCAGCGCCCGCTCGTGCTCGGGCAGGTAGTGCGTCCGCTCGGGCACCCGCCCGAACTGCGGCCAGTCGATGTAGCCGGAGGCGCCGGTTTCGGAGGCGGAGGACGATCCCGGGGCGCCCTTCGAGGAGTCGCCCCCGCAACCCACAACGAGATGCAGCACAAGGACGGCAACCGCCGTCATTGTCGCCTTTGTAAGGCAGGGCCGTACAAAAGCGACACGTCTCGATCTCGCCACGCGCATCAATCCCCTCATCGGCAGCATCGCGCCCCCTCTCAACGGCCTTCGCGACCGCGGTCACTCAGGGGCTCAGGAAGCGGCGGACGGGAATCGAACCCGCGTCATTGCCTTGGAAGGGCAAGGCTCTACCGTTGAGCTACCGCCGCGCGGAGGAAGCCGCCCCGCTTCGCGGTGCGACGTCGATGACAGTTTGCACAAACCACCTCGCACTTTGCAATCTCGTCGAGAACGTCTTGCCAGTTGCGGTCCGTAAGCCCCTTCGAGATCGGGAATTTCTTGTCCCGCAGATGGTCGAACTCGAGCACGATTGGATCGTCCTCCCCGCAATCGACGCATGGATGCTCCCGTAGATAGACGTTGAGGAACTCGATCCGCTCTTCCATCATCGCCTTCTTTCGCTGGCGCGCTGAGTCGATGTAGCGCTGTTTGTTGGCGCGGTAGTGCTCCTGCTTGTAATCGGCTCGGCAAGGCCGGCAATAGTTGTCTCGTTGCTCCCGCGTCCGCCGTCGCCAGGCGAATTCTTCGACCGGCTTCTCCCTCTTGCAGCGTCCGCACTGCCTCATGGGAAGAGCCTATGAAATCGAACAGACGTTCCCATAGGCACTCAGCTCGCCGATCCGTCAGAATGAAAGCCCCACGGGGAGTGGCGCAGTCTGGTAGCGCACTCGGCTGGGGGCCGAGCGGTCGCAGGTTCAAATCCTGTCTCCCCGACTGAGTTTCCGAGCGCGCACCGAACGAGTCGGGCTCACACGTGCAGAACGACCGCGTTGCCACCGCCTCCGCCGACGGCTACTTTGAGCGCCTCCGGGGCCTCGGCGAGCTCGTAGGTGGCGCCGACCGATATTCCAACCTCGCCGTTGGCGAGCCGTTCGGCCATGCGCCCGAGGCGGGCCCCGTCGGCCTCCACATAGACGTCGACGATCGTCACCCCGCGCTCCGGGGGCGGCGGGGCGCCGGTGATCGTGGCCAGTTGCCCGCCGTCGGCGAGGGTGGAGAGGGCATCTACCTCGCCACCCGGGGCGGCGTTGATCGCCGCCGGGACGCCATCCTGACCCGCCCATTCGCGGACTGCGGCGGGCCAGCGGTCGTCGTGGTAGTCGAAGACTGCGCTGATCCCGAGCGCTCGCAGTCTCTCGGCGCTCCGCGGCCCGGCCGTTGCGACGACCTCGACTCCGACCGCCACCGCCAAGGCTGCGATCAGCTGCCCGGTCACCCCGCCGGCGCCGTGGACGAGCAGCCGGCCCGCGGGCGAATCCCCGAGCGCCGCACGGAGCGCCTGGTCGGCGGTCAGCGCCGGCACCGGAAACGCCGCCGCCTCCTCCCATGGCACGGCGGATGGCTTCGCGGCCAGCAGATCGGAGCGCGCCAGCAGCAACTCGCTCCAGCAGCCCTGCTCCAGCACGGGGACGGGGTGAGTCATCACCTCGTCCCCGACCGACCACCCTTCGTCGGCTGCTCCGACGGCGGCGACCGTCCCAGACGCCGCGACGCCAAGCGCCGCCGGCGGCCGCAGTCCCACCTCCCACGATCCGAGCCTGACGAGGTCATCCCAGGGGGCGACTGCCGCGGCGCGCACCGCGATCAGCGTCTCGCCAGGGCGAGGTGGACGCGGATCCGGGAGCGACAGCTCCCGCACGTCGCCACCGAACCGCTCGATTCCGGCCACCCTCACGAGGCCTCCATACGCCCACGCTACGCCATCATGGCCCGCGTTTGGAAACTCTCGAGTACTTGACTGAGCTCGGGAGTGGCGAATAGCGTCGTCTCGTCATGAAGTTCGGGCAGAAGCTGAAACGCCGCCTGCGCCGGTGGCTCGGGATTGATACGTGCTCGGAGGACGTCCCGCCAGAGCCGTGCGGCGACACCGGCCTCGCGGAGAAGGTCAGCGCGCCGCAGCGCCATGACGCGGCCCGGTGGAAGGTGCGGGATTGGTTGCGCTTCTTTCTCCTTGGCCGGCGGCCGGAGCCGCTCCCCTCCTTTTCCGGGCTGGTCGAGCCGGCCGAGGAGGGCAAGGTCGGGATCGCCTGCTCGGGCGGCGGGATCCGCTCGGCCTCGTTCAACCTCGGGGCCCTGCAGGCGCTGCAGGAGAAAGGCGTGCTGGCGAAGAGCCGCTACCTCTCCGCCGTCTCCGGCGGCTCCTACATCGCCGCCGCCTTCTGCATGGTCCGCAAGACCTGGGCGCCGGGCCAGCCGAAGCCGCCCGACAGCGACAACTCCGACCCGAGCGTGGTCAACGAGCAGCACCCGCCCTTCTTCCGCGGCTCTCCCGAGCAGCAGTACGTGCTCAACCGCAGCTCCTACCTCGCCCCCGGCGGGAAGGGGAAGGCCGCGTTCGGGCTGCGGCTGGTGCTCGGCCTCGGCTTCAACCTGCTCGTGCTCGCGTTCTTCATCGCGCTCGTCGCGATCCTCCTCGCCAGCCTCTACGGCGTCCTCTATCCGAACCTCG
>DASUWV010000118.1:0-7949 GCA_036378275.1 Solirubrobacterales bacterium
CTTCGGCGGTGACGTGGACATCGAGCAGCACCGGACCGTCAGCGGCGAGCGCCTGCCGCATCGTCCCCTCCAGCTCGGAGGCGCTGTCGCAGCGCAGGCCGACCGCGCCGAAGGCCTCGGCCAGCTTCACCCAGTCGGGGCTGGAGCCCATGTCGACCGAGCTGTAGCGGCGGTCCCAGAACAGCTCCTGCCACTGGCGGACCATGCCCATGTAGCCGTTGTTCATCAGGAAGACCTTGACCGGGACGTTTTCGGTCACGCAGGTCGCCATCTCCTGGATGTTCATCATCAGGCTGCCGTCGCCGGCGAGGCAGACGACCTGCTCGTCGGGGCAGGCGACCTTGGCGCCGATCGCGCTCGGCAGGCCGAAGCCCATCGTCCCCAGGCCTCCCGAGTTGATCCAGCGGCGGGGCTTGTCGAAGCCGTAGTACTGCGCCGCCCACATCTGGTGCTGGCCGACGTCGGAGGTGACGATCGCGTCGCCCTGGGTGGCGCGGTGCATCGCCTCGATCATGAACTGGGGTTTGATCTCGCCGTCCTGGCCGGGCTCGTAGTAGAGCGGGTGCTCCCGTTTCCAGCCTTCCAGCAGCTCCCACCAGTCGTCGAGGCGGCTGGAGTCGGTCTGCAGCGCCCGGTACTCGCGGGTCAGCTTCGGCAGCACCTGCTTGACGTCGCCGACGATCGGGATGTGGGCGCCGACGTTCTTCGAGATCTCGGCCGGGTCGATGTCGATGTGGATGACCTTGGCGTGCGGCGCAAACTCGTCGAGCTTGCCGGTGATGCGATCGTCGAAGCGGGCGCCGATAGCGACGATCAGGTCGGCTTTGTCCATCGCGTGGTTGGCGGTCCAGGTGCCGTGCATGCCGAGCATGCCGAGGAAGCGATCGCTCGAAGCCGGGAAGGCGCCGAGGCCCATCAGGGTCGAGGTGACCGGGAAGCGGTCGGACTCGGCCAGCTCGCGCAGCTCCTCGGAGGCGTTGCCGTTGATCACGCCGCCGCCGGTATAGAAGATCGGGCGCCGCGCGCTCGCCAGCGCTTTCGCGGCGATCCGGATCTGCTTGATGTTGCCCTCGGTCGAGGGCTTGTAGCCGGGCATCTCGACCGGCTCGGTGCGCGGCTCGTAGTCGATGTCGGCGCGCGAGAGGTCCTGCGGGATGTCGAGCAGGACCGGCCCGGGACGCCCCGTCGAGGCGACGTGGAAGGCCTGGTGGACGTACTCGGGGATCTGGCGCGGGTCGGTGACGGCGAAGGAGTGCTTGACGAACGGCAGCGTGGCGCCGAGGATGTCGGCCTCCTGGAAGCCGTCGGTGCCGATCAGCTCGGTGCGGACCTGGCCGGTGATGAAGACGGTCGGGGTCGAGTCCATCATCGCGTCGGCGATCGCGGTGACGAGGTTGGTGGCGCCTGGGCCGGAGGTGGCGAAGGCAACGCCGACGCGGCCAGAGGCTTTCGCGTACCCCTCGGCGGCGTGGCCGCCGCCCTGCTCGTGGCGCACCTGGACGTGGCGGAAGTCCGCGTCGACCAGGGCGTCGTAGGTGGGCAGGTTGGCTCCCCCGGGGATCCCGAAGACGTCCTTGACGCCCTCGGCCTTGAGGGATTCCATCAACGTGTCGGCGGCGCGCATAGGAACTGGCGATGGTACCAGCGGGGAGGTGCCTGCCCGGTGCCTGCTCTACGCCTGGGCGGCGGCCGACTTGGCCGGGTTCCAGCGGGTCTTCGGGTCGATCGCGGTGTCGATCACGCGGCCTTTGTGGCGCTCGATCGCGTGGACGATCGACTCGACCAGCTCCTCGCCCAGCAGCGTCGGCTGCAGGCCGAGGTCGAGCAGCTTGGTGTGGATCGCGTTGTAGTAGTGCTCTTCCTTCTCGACCCGCGGGTTCTCCACGTGGTCGATCGAGACCGAGTAGCCGAGGCGCTCGCCCGCCTCCTTGACCAGCTCCGCCAGCTCCAGCACCGAGAACTGCTCGGTGAACTGGTTGAAGACGCGGAACTCGCCGCGCTCGGCCGGGTTCAGGGCCGCCAGTTCGACGCAGGCGAGGGTGTCGCGGATGTTGAGGAAGCCGCGGGTCTGGTGGCCGGCGCCGTAGACGGTGAGCGGATGGCCGATCACCGCCTGCACGCAGAAGCGGTTGAGGACAGTGCCGAACAGCTCGTCGTAGTCGAAGCGGGTGACGAGGCGCTCGTCGCGGGCGGTCTCCTCGGTCTCGACGCCGTAGACCACGCCCTGGTTGAGGTCGGTCGCGCGCAGGCCCCAGGTGCGGCAGGCGAAGTGGATGTTGGTCGAGTCGTGGACCTTGGAGCAGTGGTAGAGCGAGCCCGGCAGCTTCGGGTAGGGCAGGGTGTCTTCACGACCCTTGTGCTGGATCGTGATGTAGCCCTCCTCGATGTCGATGTCGGGCTGGCCGTACTCGCCCATCGTCCCGAGCTTGACGAGGTGCGCGTCGGGGACGTGGTCGCGCATCGCGAAGAGCAGGTTGAGGTTGCCGATCACATTGGCGTGCTGGGTTTCGACCGCGCGCTCGCGCGAGAGCATCGAGAACGGCGCCGAGGCCTGCTGGCCGTAGTGGACGATCGCCTCGGGCTTGGTCTCGGCGACGACCTCGTCGAGGAAGTCGCCGTCCTCGACGGCGCCGACGTAGCTGCGGATCTGCTCGCCGGAGACCTCGCGCCAGGCGGCGATGCGCTCGTCGAGCTCGGCGATCGGGGTCAGCGAGGCGGTGCCGTGTTCGGTGTGCCAGCGCCGCCGCGAGAAGTTGTCGACGACAGAGACTTCGTGGCCGCGGGCCGAGAAGCGGAGCGCGGTCGGCCAGCCGAGGTAACCGTCGCCCCCGAGGATGAGGATTCGCATGAAGGCGGCAGCTTAGACGTTCAACCGGCCGCGTGTCCGTGTTGAATCCCAGCGATGGCGAGTGGACTTGCGGCGCGAAACGGCGGCTGGATCGGCCTCGGCGCGCTGGCCGCGATCCTGCTGCTGGGGCTGGGGCTGCGGGTCGGCGAAACGTGGGACGGCCGGGCGCCGGTCTACGACGCCCAGGCCTACGCGGCGATCGCGCGGAACCTGGACCAAGGCCACGGCTTCACGGTCGGCGCGGGCGCGACGCAGCCGTCGAGCAACTACTCGCCGGGCCTGCCGCTCTTCGCAGCGGGGGTGTACGAGGTGACCGGCGGCGTGCACGAACGGCTGGCGCGGGTGGTGCTGGCGGTTGTGGGGACGCTGAGCGTGCTGTTCGCGTACTTGATCGGGAAGCGATTGCTGAAAAAAGGGCGCTATAGCGCCCCAAACTCAGCGAGTGTGTGGCCGGCACTCGCGGGGGCGCTGGTAGTGGCGATCTACCCGGCACTGCTCGAGTACCAAGGGATGTTGATGGGCGAGCCACCGGCGGCGACGCTGCTGGCGGGTGGCGTGCTCGCGGCGCTGTGGGCGTGGGAAGGCGGCTGGGTGCGATGGCTGTTGCCCGGGGGGCTGTTCGGGGCGCTCGCGATGGTGCGGCCGGAGTACCTTGGGGTGGCGGTGCTCGTGGCGCTGATGGTCTTTGCTCGGGAAGCGAAGGTGAACTGGCGGCAGGCATTACTGCGCGCCGGGATCTTCCTTGCCGGCCTCGTGGTGATCATTGGTCCCTGGGTCGTCCGCAACGCCGTCGCCCTCGAACGCCTCGTGCCGATCTCGACCGGCGGCGGCCAAGTGCTCTTCGCCGGCACCTACCTGCCCTCCGATGGCGACCCGGAAAAGGTCGGCGAAAAGGTCGTGGCGGAAAACCCGCAGCTGTTCGCGCCTGACGCCGCCAAGCACCTGCGGCTCGAGCGGATCCTCGCTCGGCTCGCACGCGCCCGCTATCCCGAAATGGAAACCGACAAGGCGCTATCGAAGATGGGCAAGGAACAGCTCTGGGACGACGTCAGCGAAGAACCCGCCGAATACGCGAGCTTCGTCGCGACCAAGGTCGGCCGCATTTGGTTCCACCCCGCGCGGGACGTCATGCGCGGGTTCCCGTGGATCGCCCTGCAGTGGGCGCTGGTGATCTTCGGCCTGCTCGGTCTCGCGGTCCTCGCCTGGCATCGGCGCTGGGAGGCGCTGCTGTTTGGCGCGATCTTCCTCGCGATCACGGCGATCAGCGCTCTCCTCGTTGCCTCGCCCCGGCGCGTGCTGGTGTTCGTGCCGCTGCTGGCCGCCCTCGCGGGCGTAGCCATCCAGTGGTTGGTGAGTTTTAGGGGCTATAGCCCCCACAAGTCGCCACTCGTGCCCGAGCGCACGGATAGCCTGAGCGCGCCTTGACCGCCGTCGCCGACTGGATCCGCGCGCTGCCCCAGCGCTATGGCCGGGGGACGCTGATCGCGCTGGGGCTGATCACGCTGCTGGGGCTGGCGGTGCGCGCCTACGTCGTCGTCAACCCGGTCGCCAACCCGGCCGACGACTCGCACGCCTATTACGCGATCTCCAAGGCCCTATACGAAGAAGGGAGCTTCGGCGGGCCGGAATTCCACGACTCGAGCGACTGGTCGCCGGGGGCGCCGTTCCTCTACGCGGCTTCGTTTTATGCGACGGGCGGCGCGCGGGAAGGGACGGCCCGGATCGTCGAGGCGCTGCTCGGGGTGGGGACGATCCTCGTCGTCTTCGCGCTCGGCTGGCGGCTGGGCGGTCGCGACCTCGGCCGCTGGGTCGGCCTCTTCGCCGCCTTTGCGGTGGCGGTCTACCCGCCGTTCCTCCACACCACCGGCGAGCTGATGAGCGAGCCGCCGGCGATGCTGACCCTGCCCGCCGCGGTCCTCGCCTTCCTCTGGGCAAGCGAGAAGCGCTCGCTGTGGGCCTGGGCCGCCCCCGGCGTCCTCTTCGGCCTCACCGCGATGTTCCGTCCCGAGTACCTGCTGGTCGGCGGTGCCTTCGTCGTCCTTGCGTTCATCCGGGTCGCCTGGCGACGGAATGACTCCGCCGACGGGCGTAACTGGACCGGCGGCCTCGCCGCTGCCGCGATCCTCCTCGTCGCCCTGGTCCTCCCGATCCTCCCCTGGACGATCCGCAACGTCGTCGTCCTCGACCGCCTGGTGCCGATCTCGACCGGCGGCGGCAAGGCGCTGTACGTCGGCACCTACCTCCCCGCCGACGGCGAATACCAGCGGGTGAAGGCGATTCTGGTGGAACGCTATGAACACCGAAGTCTCCCGCCGCAGTCGGAAGCTCTGAACAAGGTCGATCCCACCCCGCTCTTCGACAAGGTCGCCGCGGAAGAGAGGCAGAAGCACCCGGGCCTGAGCCGCGACGAAGCTCTCGGCAAGCTCGGCAAGGAAAACTTCTCGAAGTACTTCGGCGAAGACCCGGCCGGCTACCTGGCGATGACCGCGCGCAAGGTCGGGCGGATGTGGAGCAGCGGGGTCGGCGAAGCGATGGACACGACCGCCGGTCGCCTGGTCCAGATCCTCCTCGTCTTCGCCGGCCTCGCCGGCCTCGTCCTCCTGGCGCTGCGGCGGCGCTGGTGGGAGTTCGTCGCGCTGGCGACCCCGATCGCCCTCGTCACCCTGCTCGGCGCCGTCTCCCTCGCCGCGCCGCGCCGCAACGAGGTGCTGATGACGCTCGTCTTTCCGCTGGCCGGCCTGGCGCTGTCATCCGGCCTAAAAGGAGGACTCGGGGGGACTCCGGCACGCGCCTGGCGGCGGCGGACACTGCGCGGTGCGGCGTCCTCAGTCGGCCAAATAGCGCCGCTATTCGGCCTCCCTGCGTCCTTGCCCCACTTGGTCCGCCGCTCGCCAGTC
This sequence comes from Solirubrobacterales bacterium, assembly GCA_036378275.1. Taxonomy (GTDB): domain Bacteria; phylum Actinomycetota; class Thermoleophilia; order Solirubrobacterales; family 70-9; genus VAYN01. The sequence continues at coordinate 5,746 of DASUWV010000118.1, forward strand.
ACGCACCCGAGTCCCCCCAATCCCTCCTAGCGGCCATATCCTCCGGTCGCAAATGGTCCCGAGTGCAGGCATCTTCCCAGCCGAACTGACGGCCCTGCGCGCCGTCGGCGTGCTGATCGCGGTGGCGATGGTGGCCTTCGCGGTCGCCCGCCGCCGCTCCCTGCGCAACGCCGACGTGCTGATCCTGATCCTCGCCGGCCTCGGCCTGGCGATCGTCGCCGGGACCGAAATCGTCAACGGGGTCCTCTCCGCCTTCTCGTTCGAGAAGGGCAACGGCGGCCGCATCCTCGGCCTCGCCGTCTTCGCGATCTTCGTCCTCTTCATCCTCATCCTCCGCGCGCTCTCGCAGACGGCGCGCAACCAGCGCCAGCTGGCGGCGGCGCTCGAGGGCCTCGCCTGGGAGGAGTTCCGCCAGGCCGGCCTGCCCGACCGCTTCCGCGACAAGGTCGCGATCCTGATCCCCGCCTACAACGAGGCCGAGAACATCGGCGTCGTTCTCGACCAGATCCCGCCCGCGGTCTGCGGCGTGCGCACCGAGGTCCTCGTCGTCGACGACGGCTCCCGCGACGGCACCGGCGACGTCGCCGCCGAGCACGACACCCTGGTCGCCCGCCACGTCGCCAACCGCGGCGGCGGCGCGGCGCTGCGCACCGGCTACCGGCTGATGGTCGAATCCGGCGCCCTGATCGTCGTCACTCTCGACGCCGACGGCCAGCACCGGCCCGACGAGATGGAGCGGCTGGTCAAGCCGATCCTCGACGGCGAGGTCGACATGGCCCACGGCTCCCGCGTCCTCGGCCACGCCGACCGCAACCACTTCGCCCGCGAGCTCGGCATCGTCTTCTTCAACCGCCTCGTCTCCTTCATCACCCGCACCCACGTCACCGACTGCTCCAACGGCTACCGCGCCGTCCGCACCACCGTTCTGCCCCAGCTCGTCCTGCGCCAGGAGCAGTTCCACACCTCCGAGTTCATGATCGAGGCGATCAAGCGCGGCATCCCCGCCAAGGAGGTCCCGATCACGGTCGACCAGCGCCTCCACGGCCACTCGAAGAAGCCCGCCGCCTTCCGCTACGGCGCCGGCTTCGCCAACGCGATCGTCAGGACTTGGCTGCGGTGAGCATTCGCTGAGTTGTGGGCGCCATAGCGCCCTGAACTCAGCGCACGCCTGGGTGTCTTACAGCTGCTGGATCTGGGAGGTAAAGATCCGTCCCGCAGCGGGGGCAGACCTGGACGTAGAGCTTCAGCGGCTTGTGGCAGGTCGGGCACTGGCGTTCGGGTTCGTCCTTGTCGAAGCGGTAGAGGATCACCGCGATCAGGCCCAGGGGCGGGATCACGGTCCCGATCACGAACCAGATGAAGAACGAGCTGCCCTTGGCGCGGCCGATGATGGCGGTGGCGAGGCCGAAGAAGAAGGCGATGACGAGGTATTCCACGTAGCCATTCTTGCGCGTCGGGCGCGCTCCGACCTCAGACCAGCGGCCGCGGGTGGCCGATCGAGCCGACCTCAGCGGTGTCGCGGCGGAACGGCAGGCCGGCGGTCCAGTCGAGCACCGCGCGGGCCTTGCGGGCGGTGCCCGGGATCTGGCTCATGTGGTAGGTCCGGGCCAGCCACCAGGCGGGGAAGCCGCGGAAGGTGCGCTCGCCGATCCGACCCACGGCCTTGTAGCGGCCGAGGTTGACGAAGGCCGCTTCGCCGCGGTACTCGAACGGCTGCGGCGAGCCGATCCCCAGCTCGGCGGCGATGTTACGGGCGGCGACCGGCCCCTGCCGCACCGCGTGCTGGGCGGTCGGCGGACAGGTGCCGCCGCGCGGGTCGGGGGCGGCGGCGCAGTCGCCGATCGCCCAGACCGACTCCATGCCCTGGACCCGCAGGTGGGAATCGACCGGGATCCGGCCGCGCTCGTCGAGCGGCACGTTCAGCTCGGAGAGGATCGGTTGCGCCTTGACCCCGGCGGTCCAGACGACGGTGCGGGTCGGCAGCACCTCGCCGGTGGAGAGCCGGGCGCTGTCGGCAGCCACCTCCTCCAGCGTCGTCCCGAGCCGAATGTCGATCCCCCGCCCGCGCAGCTCCCGCAGCGCGTAGTCGGCGAGCTGCGGGTCGATCTCCGGCAGCACCCGGTCGGTCGCCTCGACCAGAACCCAGCGCATCCCGTGCAGACGGGCGCGCGGGTAGCTGTCGATCGCGTCGGCGGCGAAGTCCT
>DASUWV010000119.1:0-28477 GCA_036378275.1 Solirubrobacterales bacterium
GAGGCGCTCGGCGGTGCCGCGGAGGGCTTCGCAGGAGTCGTCGCCGGCGGCGCGGCGTTCCATGTGGGCGTCGTTGAGGACGTGCAGCTCGGTCGACATCGGCCAGCCGGCGAGGTAGCGGCGGCCGGCCGGGGCCGCCGACCAGCGGGCGGCGGGGAGGAAGGGGTGGGCGGCGGTCAGCCAGATGGGGTTGGTGTGGACGACGACCGTCACCTCCTCCGGGATCCGCTCGAAGCGGTCTTCGAGCCGCAGGCGCAGGTGCTCGAGGCGGTCGAGCGTCCGCTCCGCGTAGGAGGAGTCGTCGGAGTCGTGCCTAGCCGTAAACGACAGAGACTCGGTCTCTACCCACGACATGCTTCGAGGCGAGCGGGAGGGGAAGTCGCCGAGCTAGACAAGGGCGGGCTCGGCGGCCCCACACCTATCCATGATCTCCGACCGGGCGCGGTCGAACTCTTCGTCGGCCATCACCGGCGTGCCCTCGAAGGGGAGTTCGCGGTCGATCTCGACCCAGGAGCGGCAGCCGTGGTACTCGTCGCGGACGCGGACGGTGACCGGGCGCGGGATCCGGTGGACCCGCAGCAGCAGCACGTGGAGCGGGTGGCGCCGCTTCCAGGCGAGCCGCTTTTCGGCGTAGTCGGGGGTCCAGATGTAATAGGGAGACAGAGAGTCCAGCGTGCGCCGATCGTTGATCGTCACGTGGTCGACCACCTCGGCCCAGGCGCGCAGCCGCACGCGGTCGGGCTGGGGGATGCCGCCGTCCTGGAGCAGCGCCTTTGGCGGCGGCTCCTCGTCGGGCCAGACGCCCTCCTCGAGAGCCCGGCGCAGCTCCGGGTGGTGGGATTCGCGGACCAGGTCGTTCCGCTGGTGGTCGAAGGTCGGGTAGAGGAAGAAGCGCTCGTGCTCGAGCTCGAAGTGCTTGTTCTCCTCGCGGATGCCGCCCTTGCGCATGGTGAGAAGCTGCTCGCCCTCGGCGAGAGCGCGAACGGTTACGGCCCATTCCTTGAGAGCGATCGGCATTGAGTGGTCCTGCGAAGGTTCAGTGAGTTCTTGGCTTGCTTTTCCTGGGGCTGGGCACCCGAATTCAGCCTGCTGTCCAGGCCGTTCGTGCCCGCCCGAGGGCGCGCATTCTAGAGACGTGCAGCGAAATTTCAACTAAAAAACCGCGAAATATGCGGATTTTTCCGTTAAGCGTGGCGCACGTCACATTAAGAGTGCCCACCGCCGCCCGGAGTCTCGATCCGCAGGCGATCGCCGGGGGACAGCCCGCCGCTCGTCTTCCCCGGGAGCGGCGAGCCGTTCAGGAGGTTGGCCCCGGTGGCGCCGTCGGCGCCGCCATCGCGTCCCGCCGGGGGATGGCGCCGCCGCTCGGTGATCAGGCTGAAGCGCATCGGCGCCAGCGCCTCTATCTCCCGCACGATCCCGTCGCCGCCGCGGTGGGCTCCGGCGCCGCCGCTGCCGCGGCGCAGCGAGAGCTCGCGCACGCGCAGCGGGAATTCGGTCTCGAGCGCCTCGGTCGGCGTGTTCAGGGTGTTGGACATCGCGACGTGGATCGCGCTCGGCCCGTCGGCGTCGGGGCAGGCGCCCTGGCCGCCGCCGAGCGTCTCGTAGTAGGTGAAGTCGTCGTTGGCGAGGGTCAGGTTGTTCATCGTCCCCTGGCCCTGGGCCGGCCCGGGCCGGGCCTGTGAAAGCGCGGCGAGGACGATGTCCGCGACGCGGCCCGAGGTCTCGACGTTGCCGGCGGCGACCGCGGCTGGGAAGCGGGCGTTGAGGAGCGAGCCGGCCGGGGCGAGGACCTCGATCGGCCGGTGGGCGCCGGCCGAGGGCGGCCCGTCGGGGTCGGTGAGGACGCGGACGGCGAAGAAGGCGGCCGATTTGGTCACCGAGAGGGGGCAGTTGAGGTTGCCCTCGACCTGCCCGCTGCTGCCGCTGAAGTCGAGCCGCAGCTCCTCGCCGGCGATCGTCGCCTCCAGGCGCAGGGGGAGGTCCCGCTCCTCGCCGTTCCAGTCGGCCTCGAGCACGTCCTCGGCGGAGTAGGCGCCGTCGGGGAGCCCGGCGATCGCGGCGCGGGTGCGGCGCTCCGTGTAGGCGAGGATCTCGGCCATCCCCTCCCGCAGGGCCTCGGTGCCGAGGCGCTCGCGCAGCTCCGCCAGGCGCAACTCACCGATCCGGTTGGCGGCCCGCTGGGCGCGCAGGTCGGCGAGCCGCTGCTGCGGCATCCGCATCTGCGCGGCGAGGCGGCCGAGGGTGTCGTCGTCGGCGGGGGTGGGCGGGATCACCACTCCCTCCTCCTCGAGCGTGGTCGAGAAGGCCGGCATCGAGCCGGGGGTGGGCCCGCCGACGTCGGCGTGGTGGGCGCGGCTGGCGGCGAAGCCGAGCAGCTCGCCGGCGGCGAAGACCGGCGCGATCAGGGTGATGTCGGGCAGGTGGGTGCCGCCGCGGTAGGGGTCGTTGAGGATCCAGCTTTGTCCCGGTTGTTGCTCCTCGCCGAGGACGGCGGCGACGGCGTCGGGCATCGAGCCGAGGTGGACGGGGATGTGCTCGGCCTGCATCACCAGCTCCCCGGCGGGGTCGAAGAGCGCGGTCGAGCAGTCGTGGCGCTCCTTGATGTTGGCCGAGTAGGCGGAGCGGATCAGCGTCGCCCCCATCTCGTCGCAGGCGGCGCGCAGCCCGCCGACCAGGACCTGCAGCGCTATCGGATCCAGGCTCATTCCGTGGCTCCTTTGTCGTGTCTATCCGGACAAAGGAACCGCGCAACGATGGTGCCGTGGTCGTCGACTCGGGTATGCCATCGGGGCGGGACGACGAAGGTCGCCTCGGGGAGCTCGAAGACGACCGGGCCCTCGGCCTCGGTGCCGGCGGCGGGCTCGCCGCGGATGACCGGCGCCTCGACCCACTCGCCGTCGAAGAAGACCGGGCGCGAGCTGCGCTGAAGCGCCCCCTCCTCCGCCGCGACCGGGCGCGGCGTCGGCCCCGGCACGACCAGGGCCAGGTCGACGTCGACGAGGACCACTTCGCCCTCGGGGTCGCGGTGGCCGTAGCGCTCCTCGTGCGCCCGCTCGAAGCCCTCGAGGAGCTCGGCGGGGTCGGGGGCGACCGGCCCCGGCACCGGCAGCTCGAAGGCCTGCCCGGCGTAGCGGAGCTGGTAGACGACCCGCGGCTCGGCCTCGGGGTCCATGCCGGCGCCGGTCTGCTCGATCATCGCGTCGACCTCCGCCGCGATCCGCTCCGCGGTCAGCTCGCCGCCGCTCAGCATCAGCGTCCGGGCGGTGTCGCGGCGGCGCTCGGAGGCGCAGAGACCGAGGGCGGAGAGGACGCCGCCGGCGCGGGGGCACAAAATCCTCGCGATCCCAAGCTCTTTGGCGATCGCCGCCGCGTGCATCGGGCCGGCGCCGCCGAAGGGCAGCAGCGCGAACCGGCGCGGGTCGACGCCGCGCTCGACGGTGACCACGCGCAGCGCCCGCACCATCTCCCGATCGGCGACGCGGAGGATCCCGGTCGCCGCCTGCAGCGGGTCGAGGCCGAGCGAGCGGCCGAGCCCTGCGATCGCCCGCTCCGCCGCTTCGGTGTCGAGCGCGACCCCGCCCGCCAGCTCCGAGTCGCCCCCCAGGCGCCCGAGCAGGAGGTTGGCGTCGGTGACCGTCGGCTCGGTGCCGCCGCGGCCGTAGCAGGCGGGGCCGGGGTCGGCGCCGGCCGAACGCGGGCCGACCCGCAGGGCGCCGCCGGAATCGCGCCAGCCGATCGAGCCGCCGCCGGCGCCGACGGTGTGGACGTCGACCATCGGCAGCTGCACCGGGCGGCCGTCGATCTCGCGGCTGTCGGTGCGCCGGACCTCGCCCCCCTCGACCACGCAGACGTCGCAGGACGTGCCGCCCATGTCGAAGCCGAGGGCGTCGCCGTCGCCGCTCAGCCCGGCCAGCAGGCCGGCGCCGACGGCGCCGCCGGCGGGGCCGGAGAGAACGCTCCAGGCACCGGCGCGCGCCGCCTCCTCGGCGGGGGCGACGCCACCGGAGGAGCTCATCACCAGCGGCTGCGGCAAGCCGGCATCGGCGGTGGCCTCGCCGAGGCGGCCGAGGTAGCGGTCGAGCAGCGGGCTGAGGTAGGCGTCGATCACGGTGGTCGAGCAGCGCTCGTACTCGCGGAAGCGGGGGAGGACCTCGTGCGAGGCGGAGACGTGGACGCCGGGGAGGCGGGTTCGGAGCGCCTCGGCGATCCGCCGCTCGTGCCCCGGCTCGAGGTAGGAGAAGAGGAGGCAGACGGCGACCGACTCGGCGCCGCTCGCCTCCATCGCCGCGGCGAGGCGCTCGACCTCCTCGTCGCCGAGCGCCTCGACGACGCCTTCGGGCCCGACCCGCTCGGCTGCCTCGAAGCGCAGCTCGGGAGACACGAGCGGCGCCGGCTTCGGCGCGCAGAGCTTGTACAGGTGCGGCCGGTCCTGGCGGCCGATCTCGAGCACGTCGCCGAAGCCCTCGGTGGCGACGAGCGCCGTCCGCGCCCCCCGTTCCTCCAGCAGCGCGTTGGTGCCGACGGTCATTCCGTGGGCGAAGACGTCGACGTCGGCTGACGCGGCGCCCGCCCGGCGCAGCACCTCCTCGACCGCTTGCATCACCCCGCTGGACTCCTCCCGCGGCGTCGAAGGCACCTTGGCGGTGTGTACGGCGCCGCCGTCGAGCAGCACCGCGTCGGTGAAGGTCCCGCCGACGTCGACTCCGAGAAGCATGAGGCGAAGCTAGCGCCCCAAGGGTGATGCCAGCTTGCGGCTGAGCAAGTTGGCCCCGATCAGTGCCACTCCTCTTGGCGGACGGTTCCGTCGGGAGCGACGACGACGTGGATACCGTCGAGAGCGGGATCGGTCGTTGGGCAGTCGCGCCGCAGGTGGCCGCCGCGGGACTCGCGGCGGGCGAGGGCGCTGGCGCCGACCGCCCGGGCCAGCAGGTAGCGGTTGGAGATCAGGCGCGCGAGGTCGTCGGGATTGCGCATCGGCCCGGCGTAGCGCCAGACCGCGTCGCGGGTCTCCTCGCTCGGCGGGTCGAAGCGCCACTCGGGTGGGTCGGGGCGCGCCGTGGTCCTTCCCTCGCCCAGCGCCGCGGCGGCGGCCCGGCCGCCGAAGACGAAGCACTCGCTCAAGGAGTTGGAGGCGAGGCGGTTGGCGCCGTGGAGGCCCGTGCAGGAGCACTCGCCGACGGCGAAGAGGCCCGGCAGCGAGGAGCGGCCGTCGATGTCGACCGCGATCCCGCCCATCGTGTAGTGGGCGGCGGGGGCGACCGGCACCGGCTTCGCCCGCGGGTCGAGGCCGGCATCGGCGAGTGAGGCGAAGACGCTGGGGAACCGGGCGGGGTCGATCTCGCGCAGGTCTAGGCCCACCGCCTCGGTGCCCTCGGCCCGCATCTGCTCGAGGATCGCCGCCGTGACCGCGTCGCGCGGCGCCAGCTCGTCGGTGAAGCGCTCCCCGTCGGCGCCGAGAAGCTTCGCCCCCTCGCCGCGGATCGCCTCGGTGATCAGCGCGCCGTCGTAGGGCGTCCCCGGCAGCGCCAAAGCGGTCGGGTGGAACTGGCAGAACTCGAGGTCGGCGAGGTCGGCTCCGGCGAGCGAGGCGAGGACCGGCCCGGCGCCGATCGCCCCGCGCGGGTTCGTCGTCCGCCGCCACAGCGCCGCGGCGCCGCCGGTGGCGAGGATCGTCGCCGGCGCCGCCACCGCGCTGTCGCCGGTGAGCACGCCATGGCAGCGCTCGCCGTCACTCCACAGGGCCACCGCCGAGGTCCGCTCCATCACCTCGATCCGCTCCTGCACCGCCACCATCGCCGCCAGCTTGCCGGTGATCTCGCGGCCGGTCTGGCTGCCGCCGGCGTGGACGATGCGGCGGTGCGTGTGGCCGCCCTCGAGCGCCAGCCCCAGCCGCCCCTCGTGATCGACGTCGAAGACGACGCCGCGGGCGATCAGGTCGCGGACCACCGCCGGCGCCTCCTCGACCAGCGCCCGCACCGCCGAGGTGCGGCAGAGGCCGCGGCCGGCGGCGATCGTGTCGGCGGCGTGGAGGTCGGGCGAGTCGTGCGGTTCCAGCGCCGCCGCGAGGCCGCCCTGGGCCCAGAAGCTGGCGCTCTCCGAGAGCGGCGTGCGGGAGACGAGGCAGACCCGGGCGCCGAGCTCGGCCGCCCGCAGCGCGCTCCAAAGGCCGGCGGCGCCGCCGCCGACCACGGCGACGTCGAACTCGCCCGTTGCCTCTGTTGATGCCGTTATCGCCCCTCGGCCTCTCGGCGCAGCGAGTCGAGCTGCCCCTGCAGCCACCGCGCCGCGCTCTCGCGCGCCCGCGCCAGCTCGTCGGCGATTGTCGTCTCGGCGGTGGCGGCGCGGCTCTCCGCCGCTTCGACCCGCTTCTCGGCCTCCTCGACCTGGCGCTCGATCTCCCCGAGCCGCTCCTCGGCGGCCGCAAGCGCTTTCTCCTTCTCCCCGCGCTCGCGCTCGAGGTCGGCCTCCAGCGCCTTGATCTCCTCCTCGGCCCGGCGCTCGGCCTCGGCGGCGAGCGACGCCGCCTCCTCCAGCCGCCGCTCGGCCTCGCGGATCTGGCTCTCGAGGCTCTCGCCTGCCGGACTGGAATCGCTCATCGCACTCAATCTATTACTGCCCCGGTGGCTGCGTCGGCACCGCGCCCTCGACCACCGCGCGGTAGGCCTCGATCACCCGCTCGGCCATCGGGCCGGCGGCGAGGGTGGCGGCGCGGCGGGAGCCGGCGACGCGGGGATCGGCGGCGTCGAGGTGGCGACGCGCGACCGCCGCCCAGCTCTCCACCGCGAACGGGGCGCTGAGGCAGCCGTCGATCCGGCCGAGGGCGTAGGGGGCGATCCCGACCGGGGTGGAGAGGACCGGAACCTCGCAGGCGAGCGCCTCGATCGTCGCCATCCCGAACCCCTCGTAGTCGGAGGTGACGAGGACGGCGTCGGCGGCGTTGACCCAGAGCGGCATCCGCTCGGGCTCGATCGAGCCGCCGGTGAGCAGGTCGGCCTCGCAGGCGGCGGCGAGCTCGGCGGCGCGATCGTGCCGCTTCTCCGGCCGCGCCGGGTCGGCGGGGAAGAAGAGGAAGCGGCCGTCGGGCTCCAGCCCCAGCGCGCGGCGGGCCTCCGCCCGGGGGATCGGTCGGAAGCGCTCGAGGTCCGGCCCGCAGGGGAGGACGGCCGAGCCCGGGACCGCCGGCAGCCCCGGCCGGCCTTGCTCGGCCTCGAACAGCGCCCGCGAGACGCCGGCGACGAGATCGATCCGCCAGGCCAGTCGCCGCGAGAGGTGGCCGACGAGGTGGTGGCGGACGTCGGTGCCGTGGAAGGTGACGATCAGCGGCCGCGCCCCGGCCAGCTTCGCCACCCAGCCCGCCAGCCCGTAGTGGGCGTGGACGAGGTCGAAGCGCTCGCGCCGCAGCAGCGAGCGCAGCCGCCGCGCCGCCGGCAGGTACTCGTCGCGGCCGCGGGCGAACTCGAAGAGATCGGCCTCGACGCCCCGCTTGCGCGTCTCGTCGACCTGGTCGCGCACCCAGCGGCCGCGCTGCGGGGCGCCGGCGTCCGGCATGAAGTTGGTGACGACGAGGACCCGCACCGCGGTCAGGGTAACCGCGGCGGTGGCAGACGGTAGGTCGCCGGGGTCTTCGAGAGCTTGATCGGGTTGCGGGGGAGGCGGACGGGGGGACCGTCCTCGCGGGGGAGCTCGACGATCGGGTCGAGGCCAATCTCCTCGGCGAAGGCGAAGGCGGCGCCCATGTCGTTGACGAGGCCGGCGGGGACCCGGCGGGCGCGCAGCAGCTCGACCCACTCGGCGGCGGGGCGGGCCGCGAGGGCGGCCTCGAGCAGCGGTCGCAGTTCCTCGCGGTTGGCGACGCGGGCGGGGTTGGTGGCGAAGCTCTCCTTCCTCGCCAGCCCCGGCTCGCTGAGGACCGCGCAGAGCTCGGCGAACTGGCGGTCGTTGCCGACGGCGACCACGATCTCGTCGCTGCGGCAGCGCAGCAGTTCGTAGGGGGCGATGCTGGGGTGGCGGTTGCCCATCCGGCCCGGCACGACGCCGGCGACGGTGTAGGCGGAGGACTGGTTGACGAGGCCGGCGAGGAGGGCGGAGAGGAGGTCGACCTCGACCAGCTGGCCCTCCCCGCTCTCGCGGCGATGCTCGAGCGCGGCGAGGATGCCGACCGCGGCGTAGAGGCCGGCGATCACGTCGACCAGCGCCACCCCGACCTTCAGCGGCTCGCCGTCGGGCTCGCCGGTGATGCTCATCAGGCCGCCGAGCGCCTGCACCAGCAGGTCGTATCCCGGCAGCTCGGCGCCGGGGCCGGAGCCCCCGAAGCCGGTGATCGAGCAGAAGACCAGGCCCGGGCTCTCGGTCGCGAGGCTCTCGTAGTCGAGGCCGAGCTTCGCCATCACCCCCGGGCGGAAGTTCTCGACGACGACGTCGGCGGCGAGCGCCAGCCGTCGCGCCTCCGCCAGGTCCTCCGCGTGGCCGAGGTCGAGGACGATGCTGCGCTTGTTGCGGTTGACCGCCTGGAAGTAGGTCGCCTCGCCCTCGGCGTCGTAGGGCGGGCCCCAGGAGCGGGTGTCGTCGCCCGTCCCCGGCCGCTCGACCTTGGTCACCTCGGCGCCGAGGTCGGCGAGGGTCATCGTCGCCAGCGGCCCGGCGAGGACCCGCGAGAAGTCGAGGATCCGCAGTCGTCCCAGCGCCGAGTCGCCCATTGAGTCACGATCCTAGGACCCCGCACCCCTGATCGAACTGACTTCAAGAACATAAGGACGCCATATGTCATCGACCACCGCTGCGCCGCCGATCCGCCCCTCCGACTTCCTCGCCCTCGACGCCCTCCTCTCCGACGAGGAGCGCGACATCCGCGACACCGTCCGCGCCTTCGTCCGCGACAAGGTCGTGCCGAACGTGGGGGAGTGGTTCGAGGAGGCGAAGGTGCCGGTCGCCGAGCTGGCGCCGGAGCTGGGCAGGCTCGGCGTCCTCGGCATGCACCTGCAGGGCTACGGCTGCGCCGGCGCCAGCGGCACCGCCTACGGGCTCGCCTGCATGGAGCTGGAGGCGGGGGACAGCGGCATCCGCAGCCTTGTCTCGGTGCAGGGCTCGCTGGCGATGTACGCGATCTGGCGCTGGGGCTCGGAGGAGCAGAAACAGGCGTGGCTGCCGCGGATGGCGGCGGGGGAAGCGATCGGCTGCTTCGGCCTGACCGAGCCCGACGCCGGCTCGGACCCGGGCTCGATGCGGACGCGGGCGCGGCGCGACGGCTCCGACTGGATCCTGCACGGGCAGAAGATGTGGATCACCAACGGCTCGGCGGCCGAGGTGGCGGTGGTCTGGGCGCAGACCGACGAAGGCGTCCGCGGCTTCCTCGTCCCGCGCGGGACCAAGGGCTTCACCACCCAGGACATCCACCGCAAGCTCTCGCTGCGGGCCTCGATCACCTCGGAGCTGCTGCTCGACGACGTGCGGCTGCCGGCCGACGCGGTCCTGCCCGAGGTGAGCTCGCTGAAAGGGCCGCTCTCGTGCCTGAACGAGGCCCGCTACGGGATCGTCTGGGGCGCGGCTGGCGCGGCGCGCGCCTGCTACGAAGCGGCGCTCGAGTACGCGACCGAGCGGGTCCAGTTCGACCGCCCGATCGCCTCCTTCCAGATCCAGCAGCAGAAGCTGGCGGAGATGGTGCTGGAGGTGAACCGGGCGACGCTGGTGGCGATGCACCTGGGGCGGATGAAGGACGACGGCACGCTGCGGCCCGAGCACGTCAGCCTCGGCAAGCTCGGCAACGTCAACGGGGCGCTGGAGGTGGCGCGGACGGCGCGCCAGGTGCTCGGCGCCAATGGGGTGACGCTCGAGTATCCGGTGATCCGGCACATGAACAACCTCGAGTCGGTGGTCACCTACGAGGGGACCGCCGACGTCCACGCGCTGGTGATCGGCGGCGCCGTGACGGGCATCCAGGCCTTTCGGTAGTACCCCGCGTTTCCCTCAAAAACATCGTGGGTAATGATCTGGCTAGCCAGTCAGTTTTGGCACCCGATGTAGGAGGGAAGCGTGGAGAAGGCGAGCGGGAGTCCCTCTCTGGTCCTCGTGGAGCAGCACGAAGCCCTGCGGGACGGGCTCGCGGTGCTGCTGGAGCGGCGCGGCTTCGACGTGCTCGGGTGTGCGACCACGGCTGCGCATGGCGAGGAGGTGATCCGCGAGCGGGAGCCCGACCTGGCGGTGGTCGGGGTCGACCTGCCCGACGAGCGCGGGACCGAGCTGGTGCGGCGGATCAGCGGCAACGGGATCGAATCGAAGTTCGTCATCTACACCGGCCTCAAGGACCCGGACCTGCTCGAGGCCGCCTACCGCAGCGGCGCTCGCGGCCTCGTCGCCAAGCCGGCCGGGCTCTCGGTCCTGGTCGAGGCGCTGCGCGAGGTCTGGCGCGGGGGCCGCTACTTCGACCCGAGCTTCGCCCCCAAGGGCGAGAACGGGAGCCGGGGGGCCAGGGCGCTGAGCGGCCGCGAGGGGGAAATCCTCGCCCTACTGGCCGACGGCCTGACCGGCGAGCAGATCGCCAAGCGCCTCGTCCTCTCGCCCGAGACCGTGCGGACCCACGTCCGCAACGCGATGGAAAAGCTCGGCGCCCCCACCCGCACCGCGGCGGTCGTGAAGGCGATCGAGATGGAAGAGATCAGCCGCAGCTAACCGCAGCCGGAGCCCAGCGGCCCTACCCCGCGACCTTGATCGCGGCATCGAGCCAGACCGCCAGGTCCAGCACCAGGATCGCCACGCTCAGCCAGACGGTGGAGAACGTTCCATGCACGTTCACCTCCACCCACTCGTCAGTACCGGCTGACTACCGCATCCCCGCTTTGTAGTAACGCGCGGTGTCTGGAAGTTTCAAAGTTGGCGCAAAGCCGCATGTCAATCGGCACTCCCATGTCTTGTTCTGTGCGCTCACCCCGCCGAGCATCGCGCCTCCGATCAACTTCGAAGGGAGGCACTGATGATCTACAAGCTGTTCGGCTACCTCAACGCGCAGGCAACCTGGCGAGTGCGGGAGATCCGGCGACTGGCGGGGGAGAGGGGGCAGGGGACGGTCGAGTACGTCGGCCTGATCCTGCTGGTCTCGCTGCTGATGGTCGGGATGGTCGCAGCGATGAAGGGGTTCAATGGAAACTTGAGTAAGGGGGGATACTAGTCGAAGAGCTGGACGGCAGTTGCCCCGAGCGTCCCTCGCTGGCTAGGGTTGCCCCGTTGCGTCTTCTAGGCGAGAGGTCGATGCGGGGAGGGGACGAACTAGTCTGGGAAGCAGGTGATGAACGAGAGAAACGATCCGATCACGCTGAGACTCGAAGGGACGCGCGCTAAGCGAGGCATCGCTTTGTCCGATTTCGGGACGTTCATCGATAGCTTCATTACCGCGCTACGCGACTTCGATCGGGATCAGCGCGGTGCGCCCACCAAGAAGTCAGGGCACCCCGAGGCCCGCGCGGAAGCTGTCGCCGCTTTTCGCCTAGTCGGTTTCCGTGAGGGAAGCGCTGTTGCAACGATCGAGCCCGAGTTGAAAGAGGCAGCGGAGGCAATGGAGAAGATCGTCGACGCTGAGCCCGTACAGGTCACGACCCTTCGGTCACTGCTCGCGACTGTGGACCAGGAGGAAGCCCTACCGGAGTCGGTAACGGATGCATTGGAGAAGGCGGTTCGCTCCGCGGGCGACGATGGCTCCCTCTCGGTCGAGTGGGACGACGCCGCCAAGGATGGGCCGCATCCAGTGCGGATTGATGCCGCTCGGATCGCGCGAATCCGAGCCGCTTGCAAGCGACCCGAACCCAAGATGGTCAATTCGATCTCTGGTCGGCTGCATCAAGTGGATTTTGAGCCCGACAAACTGGCCATCCGCGCTGCCGATGGGGTTGACTGGGTTTGCGGGTTCCCGGCAGATCTGGAGCCGCTTATTGCGTCCTTGGTGAATCGGCTTGTCTGGGCAAGCGGAGATGGCGAACTGCAATCTCCCCGGCGGGGGACGATGCGCCTGGCAACGATCAAACCAGTCGAGCAGGGGGTTCAAACGCCCCTTTTCTCTGGAGAGTCGATTTCAGACCAAGACCTTGCTGCCGCGCAAGGTATTACCGGCCCGCAAGGCCTCGAGGCGATCACCGCACTCGAGTGGACCGATGAGGACGAGGCGTTCCTAGCGGCGCTGTGCGACGACTAAATGGCTGAGCAGAACTCCCCGGAGATCCTGCTCTGCGATAGCAGCTTCATTGGGCCGCTGAGCGCTCTGCGAGCCCACCCTGAGCGCTATCGGCACTGGGACGCAGGGTTGGTAGAGCGCATCGATGCGGCGATTCTCGCGATAAGTGTCGTCACCCTCGCTGAGGCACGTTTCGGATACCTCAACGCTGGCTGGGGGAAGCGGAAGATTGACGAATGGGAACTGCGCTTTGCAAGTTTTCTGCAGATCCCCCTTGACCTCCCCGACCTCGATGAGTGGGCTCGTCTCAAGGATCTCGCTAAGCGCGGAGGGATCGCGATCTCCGACAACGATCTATGGATCGCCGCTACGGCGAGTACGAGGGGCCACTCGCTCGTTACCTGCGACAAAGACCAGCTTCGACTTGACTCGCATCTGCCAAGCGAGGTCATTTACCTCGCGCGCTCTGCTTGACATCTCCGAAGGGAGCAGGACAACGGATTGTGTCTGCCGAGTTTCGCATCCCCTACGCAGGCCCCCCGGACCCGCGCCCCTCTTTAGCCCCGCCTTGCCGTCGCAGTCTCATTCTCGACAACCGAAAGGTATTTCTCGACATTCGCGAGAACGCTTTGTGCCCGTTCTCCGAGAATGTCGTAAGGCACGATTTCGACACGATGAAGAGACTTGTTCAACTCTCTGAGGACTCGCAGGCGGTGCTCCGGGAGGGACTTCGCCAGTCCCACTACGACGAATAGTCGAGGATCGCGCGTGTCGCTCAGGCCGTAATTCCGTTCGTTTGCTCGGTCGTCGCAAGTCAACGTGTCCCGGTAGACGTGAGCCTGGGCCAAGCCGTTGGCTAGTGCGGGGCTTAAGGAATAGTCATGGGCCGGTGGTGGTTTGCCGTCGTTGGCGACTGGCGCTCCGATGATTGGGTCTTGTGGATCCTTTAGCTCAAGGAGGTCGTGGAACCCGTCGACCCGCTCTAAGATGAAGTCGGCGGTTCCTCTAATGATCGGATGACGTGGTCGGGCTTTGACGTACTCAAGGCCGAGCAACCAGAGGTTTTCCTCGATGAACTTCTGAAGTTCGGTCTCTCCCGCGTGAGGGTTGTCTAGCAGCGCTTCGTAGGCATTGAGTGCTGTACGCGCCTCGGCAATCCGCTGTGGCACACGCTCAAGGAGGACCTCGCCGGTCAAATACTGTCCGCTTGGATCGGCGGTTATGGACCGCAGGAGGTCGAGGCGCCGCTCGCGATCCGCATCGGGGCCGAACAGGGCCCCAATCGTCGCTACTGCCTCTGGATCGAGATCCTCCTGGAGAACTTGTAGGGCGTCGAGGACGTCGCCGATCTCCGCGCCACCGTCGCCGCCGGCTAGTTCTCGGAGCCTCGCCCGTCGTTCTGGATCGTCTCCAACCCAGCTGGCGATCTGCTCCAGGTTGATCTCGCTTTCAAGGACCGCTTTACCTGCTTCTGCCCGATCTGCCACTCCCGGATTCAGCGGTCCAATCCGAGTAATCCCGTCGCCTAACTTGCCAGCGAGGTAGGCGAGACAAGGATCGGCCTCTGCGGCGCGGTAGCTCGGTAAATGAAGAACGCAGACTCGGTGTAGGGGCGTTTCTCGAAATCCCTCGTCCTCATTCGCGTTCTCGGTCAGGAGTAGGGCTGGCGTTTTCCCGTTTGGGCAGGTCTTCCTTACGAACCTGGCCAGTGCTTGTCCGTGGCGGAACTGGGCTCGACCGTCCGGAAAATGATCCTCCCACGTGAAGTCGTAGTAAACATCGATGGCCATCCAGGCGTTCGGGCGCTCCGCAGCGGTAGAGCAGCGGGCGATCCCAATTGAGATCAAGCGGCACAGGCTGTGCTCCGCCGGCGGCTGGCTAGAACCACTTAGATCCGCGGACGGTGCGAACCGCCTTTCGCTTTGCTGCGCGCTTCACTCCGCTTGCGGGATTCGTGGCATCCGTTGCGCGAGCCTTAGCCTTGCGCACCGGCCCTGGGGTCACGGCGCTGACCGGATGTGCCGCTCGACGGACCTTCTTTGCCGTCTTCGGCGCGAACAGTCGAAACAGCATTCCCATGCCAAGTCCCTCCTAGGAGTCGTCGTCGATTCGTGTCTCAAAACCTCGGGAGCGAGCCGAGATTGTCTTCGGGGGTTGCGTCGGCGTCGGTTCGTATGTACTTAGTCCCGCGCACCGTAACGATGCCTACCCTGGCTCCCCACGTCCATTTGCCGTCACTGCCCTTGGTAATCGTCATGAAGGTGTAGCCAGCTTCCAAGCTCGCAACCACGGACGACCGCTCCCAAGTCGTGGGTGTCCCGACTCTGTCGCCCTGATCCTCATGGACGCGGACCATTTCGATATGCGTTTCCGCAGCGTTGTAGCGAACGGCTGAAATGAGGTAGTCGGCCCACTTTTCCGTCACGGCTAAAAATCCTCCATTACATTTGCGCAATCCGTTTGGGTGTCCGCTCAGAGGTCGGAGCGAAGGCTGCCGATGACCATCTCGAACGGCAATAGGACGATGCTATGTCTCTTTGCAGCATTTTGACTGCGTTCCGGTAAAGGGAAGGGCGTCAATCATGGATGCTGCCGGACCAAGGCGCAAAATGGGATGAGTTCCTGGTCTCCTGGTTATCGCAGTTTCTCGACGCGCCGAGCGATCTCAACTATGGAGACGTCAAGCGCCTCTGCGATTGCCATCACGGCCGCCCAGGACGGGTTGGCATGGCCGCGCTCGATCCCCGACAGGTGCGCGACCGTGATCCCAGCTCTGTGGGCGACGGCTTCCTGGGTGACTCCCTTCTTGCTCCGCAACTCGCGGATCGCGGCGCCGAGAGCCGGCTGCGGGTTGGCTGAGCGGCGCATCATGGCGGCAACCGTCTCAGATCGAGGCGCGGAAGAACCGGCTTTAATTAAGGGACTTGTGAAATAGTTTAGGTTGCGCTAGCTTCTGATTCCCATACGACAAGCGCCCCCGCGCTGCGCAAACAGCCGGGGGCATGGCACAGGAGGTATTAGCTCCCATGCACGACAAGGATATTCGCGGTGCCGAAGAGCGCGCCGCGAGGGGCGCCGATCAGGACGAACGCGACCAGGCGGCCGTACTGAGAGAGGTGCTGTTTCTCTGCCCGGAAGCGTTCACGCTGGAGGAGCTGATCCGCGAGCGCACCGTCGCCTCGGCTGATGTGGTCGAGCGCGACCGGGTCGAGCGAGCGGTGCGGGATCTGGTCTGCGGTGGCCTGCTGCACCGGGTCGGCGACCTCGTACTGGCAACCCGGGCGGCGGTCAACTACTACTCGCTGGCGGAAGTCTGATGGACGGCAGGATGAGGGACGGGGCAGCCGCCGAGCAGTTGGGCCGCAACCTGTTCATGGCCCGCCGCCGGGCCGGCTATTCCCAGGAAGAGCTGGCGACCCGCTGCTTGCTGCACCGCACCGAGATCGGCCTGGTGGAGAGCGGGCGGCGGTTGCCCCGAGCCGACACCCTCGTCAAGCTCGCCTCAGCGCTTGGCATCGGCGCCGGGGAGCTGCTCGTGGGGATCGAGTGGATCGTGCCCGCTCCGGGCAGGCCGGGGAGCTTTGTCGTCTCTCCCGGGCCGCCGAGGGGAGGGCGGCCCCGGTGAAAAGCAAAGCGATGAGCCTCCGGCTCGCCGAAAAGATGGCGGCCGAACTCGCCGCCATCGCGCGGACCGAAGACATGCCGCTTTCAGAGGCGGTCCGCGCGGCCATCGCCGAGCACATTTCCAGCCGCCGGACCGATGCCGAGTTCCAGCAGCGTCTCAAGCGGCAGCTTGAAGAGGACCGTGAAGTCTTGGAACACCTAGCGAGTGAGGAGGCGCCTCCGGACCGAAATTAGCGGGGACAGATCACTGCCTCGGTTGATGGAAGGGGCATGAGGCAGGGATCGTCTCTTCGTCCAAAAAGGCTGTCCACTTTGGCGGCTCGGCGCCCTGTATAAGTGATGGCCCCTTCGCCTTTACGTCTGCCGGCGGAAAAAAGTGGCGGATTTCCGCGCCTCGAACGACAGGTAGATATGAGGCGCGGAATCGCATTGCCGAGAACAGGGGGCCAGTTTCGGGGTTTCCTCCCCTGTTTGAGTGTGGAGGCCCCGAAGACCTTTTCTAAAGATTTGGCCGGATTCGGTCGGCTCGAACGACAGATAGGTAGATGCCTGTCTTTGTCCAGAGCCGAAGCGACGCCGAGCCCGGTCGGGAGCGGTGGATGCTGCCTGCTGGCCTTGCCAATCGCCCGCACCCCGATTGGCAAGGCCCGATCCCGCGGATTCGGCACCAAGGCGCGGAATGGCGAAGGGTTAAGCGCGCCCGAGTTTCTACCACCCAAGTCGGAGATCGGTGATGGCCGGTAGCTCTTCTTCAGCCGGCACTCGCCCCGGCCGCTCCCGCTCCTCCTCGACGCAAGCTCCTGCGCTCTCCGACCTCGACCGCCGGATTCTCGATCTCCTCTCCTTCCTCCGGGTCCTGACCCAGACGCAGCTCGCCAGTTTGCTGTCGCCCGAGATCCCACCACGAACGCTTCGCTATCGAACCGCCCGCCTCGCCAAGCTCGGCCTGATCGGTCGCACTCGCCCTTATCGAGAACGCGGATCGGCACCGCATCATCTGTGGCCGACGCGAAAGGGCGAGGCGATCGCCGAAGGAGGACCGCCGCCGCGCGGGGGAGAGCGGCGCGAGCCGAACCCGCTCTTCCTCGCCCACGCCGCCGCGATCAGCGAGCTTTACGTGACGCTGAAAGCTCGGCTGCCCGAGGGCCTGAAGCTGACCGGCTTCGAGCGCGAGGCTGAAGCGCGGGAGGCCTTCCGGGGCTTTGACGGCAAGGAGCACGCCGTGGCGCCGGACGCCTGCATCCAGATCACCGAGGCAGACGGGCGCGTCCTCCTCGCCTTGGTAGAGCTGGACCTGGGGACGATGTCGACCCGCCAGCTGAAGGCGAAGGCAGAGGGCTACGGCGAATACGTGGAGCGCGAAGGCTGGCGGCAGCGCAACAGCTACTGCCCGCCGCTCCTGTTCCTCACCACCTCGGAGAAGCGGGCGCGCTCCTTCCTCGCCACCTGCAGGCGCACGGTCGACCCGAGCCGGATGCTCGTTGCCGCCACCCCGCTGGCGCGGGACATCGGCCGCTCGCTGGCCGCGCGGGAGTGGCTGGCGGGCGAGAGGGAAGGCGTCGATCTACCGGCGGTCCTCCGCGGCGCCCGCCGCCCCTACGACGAGGTTCTGAAACTGGAGGAGGAAGAGCGGCGCGAGCGAGACGCCGAGCGCGAGCGGCTGCGCTCTGATCCCGCGGCGCTCCGCGAACACTTGCGGAAGTGGCGTCATCGGGACTGGGGCATCCAGCGCCTCGGCGCTGACGCAGCCAAGGCTCTGGAGATCACCGTCGAGCGAGACGAGGAGCTGGCCGAGGCCGAGCGCCGGGCGCTGCTGGCGCTCGGCGAGCTGTTCACCGACCCACTGCGCCTCCAACTCGCCGAGGGCGAGCCGAGCGCTGAGCGGCAACCCGTCCTCGCCGAGCTCGTCGAGTACCAGCGGGGACGCCAGCTCGAAGAGATCGAGGGGCTGGCCGCGCGCTTCGGCGAGGGGCCGGCGCTGCGGAAGGCTCGCGGCCGCATCGAGGGCGGCGAGCTGCTGGCGGTTGGGGATCTCTCCGGGCTGCGCCTGGCGGCGGAAGATGACGGGCGGTCCCTTAAAGAGCAGGAGCGGCTGCGCTCCGCCTACCTCTCCTCCCGCGAAGGCAGGGCGCTAAACCGCTGGAAGTCCCAGCGCCTCTTCACGCGCCTTCACAGCGGGCCGGAGGACTTCCTCGAGGAGATCGATCGCAGGTCCCTGCGGTTCTGCCGATCCTGTGAGGAGGTCGCCTATCCCGACCCCGATCGTGCGAGCTACGAACGCGGACGGCGCCGGGAGGTCGCCTTCCGCTGTCACTTCTGCGGCAGCGAGAAGCTTGCGGAGTGGGAGCCGTCGGCGGCAGGAAAGGCCAGGCTTTGACCGCGACTTGCGGACTCCGGGCGATGGGGGCGGGGGAGAGAATGTCCCGGCCCAGGATTAGGAGGGGGTGAGCCCTTTGCCTTCATCGGCCCCCAGGAAAGCTCCTAAGAGCGCTGGCCGTGGTTCCTCTCGCACCCAACGGAAGGCGGTCGCGCTCAATCTCAACGCGCCCCGGATAGAAGCGGGGGCGGAAGGACGTCGGCCGGTGCGACCGGCCAGCAGCACTGTGGAGGCACGTGAGCGGTTCGCCCGCACTTTCGCCGATGTTCTTTCAGGGCGCTTCGGCGGGCGGTGGGCTGTGGAGTGGAACTCTTCGGATCGCTCTCCCTAGCCCCGGGCCCGGGGATGGCTCTCCCCCGCGAAAGAAAGAGCCGCTTTGTCCCTACAGCAGCGCCCTGATCGCCTCGTCAAAGACCTTGGCTTCGTTCAGGGAGAAGTGGCCGACCGGGCGAGCTTCGCCGCCGGTCGGCCCGATCAGGAAGGACGGGGTGCTGCGCCCGGGTAGTTCCTTGCTCCAGGCCAAGGCTTCGTCCGATTCGATCAGCCGGGGCCAATCGCCGGTTTCGCGGTCCCGCGCCCAGTGCCTCATATCTACGCCCGTCTGTTCGGCAATCCCTTCTAGATAGGCATCGTCTGCGTAGTGGGTGAACTCAGGCTGCTGCTCGCGGTAGAAGAGATCGACGAAGGTCCACATTTTCCCCTGCCTGCCAGCCGCCATTGCCGCCCCCTGCTGTTCCCTGAATTCGGGCGCGTCGTGGGTGTCAGTTTCTGTCGAGCGGTAGACGATGCGCAGATCGCCACCGCGGACCCAGTGGCGGATCAGGAAAGGAAGCGCTCCCAGCATCACCCACCGAGAGTCGACGCACTGCAGGTCGCCGAAGAACTGGAGCGTGACGGGCGCCTTGGGGTCGCCGAGGGCAGCTCCGCGCTGCGGGATCCCGGCCAGCAACTTTTCGGTGCGCCTGATCGCGCTCTTTTCTCCAGCCGAGAACGACTTGCTCGCGGCTACCGATGGCCCGCCGCTCGTAGCCACAATCACGGCAACGGCAACTACGGGCACCACCAGAGCAAGGGGGAGATAGCTCAGCCTGTCTTCCCTCAAACCTTGCATTCCAAAAAAGGTATGGCATAGTACCCCAATGGTCAAGGATCTAAACCCATTCGATACAGGTTGATCTAATGACCCTCCGGGCCAGAGCAATCCTTGCCTGCCTTTTGGCCCTCCTCATCCCAGCCACGCTCGCCGGCACCTATGCGCTCGCCTGCCCATACGAACCCCCGTTCAACGAAGGGGATGCGCTCGGCGGTGGAAACGACGCTTCAAACGTCCACCGCTGCTACAAGGCCAGGCCCGTCGACTGCGCCAGCGGCAACCAGACCGAGGAACAGACCGACCTCGTTCTAGGGGGCCGCGGCCCCGGCCTGCACCTCACGCGCACCTACAACTCCCAGGCCGCCGCCGTGGCCAAAGAAGCAGGCCCCTGGGGCTACGGCTGGTCGGGCCCCTACAGTTCTCACCTCGAAGAAAACAAAGAATCAGGTGCGGTCACTGTTGTGCAAGAAAATGGAGCTACCGCTGTTTTCGCCCTTTCAGGCGGAGTCTATATTCCGAGTCCTTGGATCAAGGCGACCTTGGCAAAAGAAGGCGAAAACTACATCTTCACGCTGCCGACCCAGGAAAAGCTCAAGTTCAACTCCGCCGGACAGCTTATTGAACAGAAGGATCGCAACGGCAACGCCCTGACGTTTACCTACGAATCGGGGAAGCTCACCAAAGCCAGGGATGCCGCAGGACGGGAACTATGGTTCAGCTACAGCGGCGGGCAGGTGATCTCGGTTCTGGACTTGGCCAGCCTGCACGGCTTCTCCTATTCGTACGAATCAGGAAACCTGGTCTCTGTAACGCTACCCGGCGAAGAAACTCCGCGCTGGAAATTCAAATACGACGCAACCCACCAGATGACCGAAATGACCGACGGTCGCGGCGGCATCACCAAAACTGCATACGACGAAAAACACCGGGTCAAAGAACAAACCGACCCGATGGGAAGGGTGACGAAATTCGCCTACGCCGAATCCGAAGGCAAGAAGACGACGACGATCACCGAGCCGAACGCCTCGATTACCTTCGAGAAGTTCAACGAAGCGGGGGAGCCGCTGGAAGTGATCAAGGCCAAAGGAACTGGTCTCGAACGGAAAAGTACTTACGAATACAACTCAAGCTACGAGGTCACCAAAGCGACTGATCCCCTGGGCCACTCGACGACCTATGAATACAACTCGGCCGGCGATCTCACCCTCAAAAAAGACGCCGAAGGGGACGAAACCAAATGGACTTACAACACGACGCACGACGTTCTGACCGAAACCACGCCGAAGGGTGAGAAAACTACCTACAAACGGGACTCGCACGGGAACGTTGAAGCGGTTGAACGCCCCGCGCCAGGTGAAACCACCCAGAAAGCCACCTTTAAACACGCTCTCAATGGCGACCTCGAATCGGCGACCGATCCCCTTGGACATGAAACGAAATTTGAATACGACACCTATGGGAACCTCAAAGCTGAAACCGATGCAGCGGGCGACAAGACCACTTGGACTTACGACAAAGACGGCCGGCAGCTGACCGAAGTCAGCCCGCGCGGCAACGAAGAAGGAGCCAAAGCCGAAGAATTCGAAACGAAAACGGAACGCGATGCACAGGGCCGTCCGATCAAAATCACGGACCCCCTCGGGCACGAAACCAAAATGACTTACGACAGGAACGGCAATCTGGAATCAACCACCGACCCGCTCGGTCACACGACCAAATACACGTACAACGCCGATGACCAGCAGATCAAAGTTGAAAAAGCAAATGGAACGACCGTTGAAACCGCTTATGACAGCATGGGACAGGTCAAAAGCCGCACCGACGGCAACGCCAATACGACCAAATACGAACACGACGCTCTTGAGCAGCTGACCGAAACCATCGATCCGCTGGAACGCAAAACGAAGCGTGAATACGACGCAGCTGGCAATCTCAAAAAAACCGAAGACGCCCTCGGGCGAACCGTCTCCTATGCCTACGACGCTGCCTACCGGCTAAAAGAAGTCAACTACTCCGAAGAAGCCACGCATGACGTCACCTTCAAATACGACAAAGACGGCAATGTCACCGAAATGATCGACGGTACCGGGACGACGACGAAAGTCTACGACCAACTCGGCCGGCTGACCGAACTGACGAATGGCGCCAAAGAACTAGTCAAATACAAGTATGACCTTGGTGATGAGGTGACCGAACTTACCTATCCGAATGGTGAAACGGTCAAACGTACTTTCGACAAAGTCGGGCGTTTGGAAAAGGTCACCGACTGGCTCGGCAAGGAAACTGCCTTTGGCTACAACCGCAATTCGCAGGTAAAAGTGCTGACCTTCCCTGCTGAAACCACTAACGTGGACGAATACGCCTACAACCGAGCTGGTCAGATGAGTGAAGTATCTATGAAGAAAGGGGCCTCGGTTCTGGCGTCGATGACCTACACGCGAGACAACCTCGGGCAGATCACCAAATCCGTCGATACCGGCTTTTCCGAAGAAGCCGAACGGGCCTACGAATATGACGCAGGGAACCGACTGCTGAAAAGCAACGGCACCACCTTCGAATACGACAAAGCCGGCAACGTCACGAAGATCTCGCCAGCCACCTACACCTACGATAAAGCCGACCAGATCGCCACGGCAAGCAACGCGACCTTCGAATACAACAAACTCGGCCAGCGGGTGAAGGAAACCCCGAGCGGCGGCACGGAAATTCCGTATGTCTACGACCAAGCCGGAAACTTGATCTCGACGAAAAGCGCTGGAGTCGAAAACACCTTCAAATACGACGGCACGGGGCTGATGACCACGGAAACCAGGAGCACCTCGACGTACCACATGGCCTGGGATCTCTCGTCGGAACTACCGCTCTTGCTCAGGAGCGGAAACGATTACTACATTTATGGCCCCGGCGGCCTCCCTGTCGAGCAGATCAACTCGGGCTCAGCAACCTATCTCCACCACGATCAGCTGGGATCGATCCGTCTGCTGACGAACTCGAGCGGGGAAACCACCGGCACCTATCGATATGGACCCAACGGGGCGGTATGGAAACACACCGGAACGGCGTCGAGCAAAATGGGGTTCGCCGGACAGTTCCGGATGAATACTGAACACCAGCTGATTTATCTTCGAGCCCGGACTTACGATCCAGCGACGGCGCAATTCCTTAGTATCGATCCGATGGTCGGGACGACCGGAGAACCTTATAGTTATGGGTCGAACAATCCAGTCAATGCTACCGATCCGAGCGGCCTTACAACGGACTCGTTCTGTCTCCAAGGTACCGCAACTCTAGGAGGAACGGTTGGGGCCAGTATTCGAGCGTGTATTGCAGTTGATGGTCACGGACAAAGTGCTGGGACGTTCACTATAAGTGGACAGGCATCAATAGGCACTGGGTCTCTTCAGGATATCGGCAATGCGTTCAATGCTGGACTTTCGGGAATTGGCGGGTTACCTGGTATATCCCGCGCCGAGGCCATCGAGGGCGCTCTTTACAGTGTCATCGATTCTTTCAAGTTCGAGTTCGAGGGAGATTTCGTCTGGGACCACTCGTACGCTGACTCAGTTCAAGAGCTTGAGCATCAGGAGCTAGAGTGGTCAGTATCGAACGGCTATGAGGCTTCCATCGGACCGCTCAGGTTAGGCGTTGAGTTCGGGCCCGATGGCTTCAGCGTAAGGGGCGGCTTTGCTGGGGAGTTGGGCGCTAGTAGCCCATTCAGTTTGGCGATGACGCAGTCACTTACTGCTTCGAGGACGTTTGTGTTCGGTGCCTCGCAGCGTCGGTTTGAAGAAGTTCCCTGCGACTACTGAAAGATCGCAGCCGTTTATTTGCCAGGATCGGGATTGGGGGCAAGCGAATTTGGTCGGGAGGTGCGTCATGAGACGGTGCCGCGGTCCGACTGCGTTCCAGCGGGGAGGCTCTTGAGCGGGAGCGTGCGGATGGTCCCCCGCTGTCCTCGGATCGGGACGGGCGGTCCTTCTCCGGCAAGGAATAGACGCGCCCGCTCGGCGATCGGCAGCTTGCCGTTGCGCCCGTTGTCGCTGGTTCGCCAGACGAAGACCGAATCGAAGACGGAGTGGAGGACGCGGCGCTGGTCTTCGAGGGTTAGGTCCTCCCAGACCTGCTCAAGGTCGGCCTCGATCTGGGCCGGCTCACGTTCTTGGTCGCGCTCGGCTCGCTCTTCGAGCAGAGCGTCGACCCGCGCCTGGCGGGTTTCGACGGTACGCAAATACACATCGGATTCCGGGCCGCCCAAGGCTGCGGCAAGACGCTCGTCAAGGGCAGCGTCTCGCTCGGCTTCGGCGGCGGCGAGTTCTGCGTCGAGGTTCGACCCGTCCTCCTCTTGGCTGTGAGCCGTAGCGTTCTTGGCGAAGGCGAATAGGTTGGAGAGGACGAACGGCTCGATCACGCTGGCCTTGACCGAAGCTGGCGCCGGACACCGCCCGCCGGCCTTGTCGGGCTTGCAGCTGTATTCGAGGAAGTCTTTGCCGTGACGCGTTTTGCCCATCTTCGGCTTCATCGCGTAGCTGCATCCACCGCAGCGGAGGACACCCGAGAGGAGACCCGTTCCCTTGCCTGAGCGGCCGGGGTGGACGCCGCGGGCCTTGTTGGCAGCCTGCCACTCGGCAAGAGTCACAATCGGCTCGTGCGCTTCGGGGTTGACGATTTTCCCGGCCCGCGCCTCGCCGAGGTAGACCCGGTTGCGGACGATCGTGCCGACGCTGGCGACGGTCCAATTCCTGTTGTCCCAGGGCGTCACCACACCTTCCTCCTCGAGGAAGCGGGCGAGCTGCGTCCAGGAGACGCCGGCGGCGCGACGGCGGAACAGCTCGTGGATCACCGGCCCGACCTTGGGGTCCGGTTCGAGCACGCGGTCATCGTTGCGCCGGTAGCCGGTCGGCACCTTGCCGGAAACGTGGATGCCCCGGGCCACTGCGGACTTGCGGGCGGTGTCCCAGTTCTCGCGGATGCGAGCCAGCTCTAACTCGCCAAGCGCAGCGAAAAGGTCGGCGAGGAACTTCCCCATGTAGCCGGAGGTGTCGATCCCCTCGGCCACCGTGCAGAGGACGCCATCGGCGGCCCGGATGCGCGCCAGCAGATTGGCCGAGTCTTGGACCGAGCGGCCGAAGCGATCGAGGCGGGCGACCACAAGGCCACCCGTCGCGCCCGACTCGATCCTCTTCATCGCGGCGTTCAGTCCCGGCCGGTCAGCCTTTGATCCCGGCTGGTCGAGATCTTCGTGCCACTTGGCGATCCGGTGGCCTTGTGACTTGGCCCAGGCTCTGACACGCTCCTTTTGCTCTCCGGGCGAGATGAAAGCATCGCCGGAGCGGCCTCCTACACGCGAAACGCGGATATAGCCATCGAGCTTCATTGGGGTGCCCCCCTTACGTTAGAGACTGAACGGCAAGCAGGGAACCGAGCTCGCCGACGTCATCGTCAACAAGATCAAGGAGGCGGTCGACAAGGTCGCCTTCAAATAGCGGGCCTGTCGCCTTCCTCTCGGTATGCGAGAGGAAGGCGACACACGTCTTCAGCCGCCCGCATGCGAAACTCGCGCGATGCCAGCTTCCAGGAGTTACGACAGGGCGCCGGCCGACATCCGGCCGGTGACGATCGATCCGGGGTTCGTCGAAAGCGCCGCCGGGTCGGCGCTGATCTCGATCGGGCGGACGCGGGTGATCTGCACGGCCTCGGTCCAGGAGCAGGTGCCTCGGTGGATGATGGGGAAGGGGAAAGGCTGGGTGACGGCCGAGTACGCGATGCTGCCCGCCTCGACCGGGGACCGCAAGCAGCGCGACATCGCCAAGGGCAAGCAGGACGGGCGCGGGGTCGAGATACAGCGGCTGATCGGGCGGGCGCTGCGCGTGGTCGTCGACTTCCGGGCGATGGGCGAACGCAGCGTCTACGTCGACTGCGACGTGCTCGAAGCCGACGGCGGCACCCGCTGCGCGGCGATCACCGGCGGCTACGTGGCCCTGCGCCAGGCCTTCCAGAAGCTGGTGGACAAGAAGGCACTCGACTCGCTGCCGCTGACCGGCTCGGTCGCCGCGGTCAGCGTCGGCATCGTCAACGGCCGCGCGCTCTGCGACCTCGACTACGGCGAGGACTCGAATGCCGAGGTCGACGCCAACGTCGTGATGACCGGCGACGGCGGCCTGGTCGAGGTGCAGGCGACGGCCGAGCGGACGCCGCTCTCGCGCGCCTCGCTGGACGAGCTGCTGGGCCTGGCCGAGAAGGGGATCGGCCGCCTGCGGGAGGTGCAGGAGCGGGTGGGATGATCCTCGCCACCCGCAACGAGCACAAGCTGCGGGAGATGGCCGAGTTGCTGCCGGGGGCGGACCTGAAGCCGCTCCCCGACGAGGTCGAGCTGCCGCCGGAGACCGGCGAAAGCTTCGAGGCCAACGCGCTGATCAAGGCGCGCGCCGCCCACGAGGCCACCGGCGCGGCCGTGATCGCCGACGACTCGGGGATCGAAGCGATGGACCTCGGCGGCGCCCCCGGCATCTACTCCGCCCGCTACGCCGGCGAGGGCGCCGGCGACGAGACCAACCTGGAGAAGCTGCTGCGCGAGGTCGATGCCGCCGACGGCGAGCGCCGCGCCGCCTACGTCTGCGCGATCGCCCTGGTCGACGAGAACGGCCACGAGCACGTCTTCGAAGCGACCTGCGAGGGGACGCTGCTGCGCGAGGGCCGCGGCAGCGGCGGCTTCGGCTACGACCCGGCGTTCGTTCCCGACGAGACCGGGCACAACGACCAGCGGACGATGGCCGAGCTGAGCCCGGGGGAGAAGCACGCGATCAGCCACCGCGGCAAGGCGGCGCGGATGCTCGCCCGCCACCTCGGCCTGGAGGCAGAGGCAGCGCGATGAGCGTCAAGAGCCGGGCGGCGGCGCTCTCGATCGCCTCCAACTCGGCCCTGATCGCGCTCAAGCTCGCCGCCGGGGCGATCACCGGCTCGATCGCGATCATCACCGAGGCGATCCACTCGCTGATTGACCTCGTCGCCTCGGTGATCGCCTTCGTCTCGGTCCGCAAAGCCGACGAGCCGGCCGACGAGGAGCACCCCTACGGGCACGAGAAGGTCGAGAACCTGGCGGCGGCGATCGAGGGAATCCTGATCCTGGTCGGCGCCGCGATCATCGTCTACGAGGCGACCCACCGGCTCGTCGCCGGCTCCACGGTCGAAAGCCTCGGCGTCGGCATCGCCGTGATGGGCTTCTCGACCGTCGCCAACCTGCTCGTCTCGGGCTATCTCTACCGCCAGGGCCGGGCGACCGATTCGCCGGCGCTGCAGGGCGACGCCGCCCACCTGCGGACCGACGCGATGACCTCCGCAGGCGTCCTCGTCGGCCTGGCGCTGGTGGAGATCACCGGCGCCGCCGCCTTCGACTCGATCACGGCGCTGATCGTCGCCGGGGCGATCGTCTGGGCCGGGCTCACCCTCGTCCGCCGCTCCTCCGGGGTGCTGATCGACGAAGCGCTGCCGGAGAAGGAGATGGACCGGATCGAGGCGGCGATCGCCGCCGCCCGCACCCCCGAGGTCGCCGGGTACCACAAGCTGCGCGCCCGCCGCGCGGGCAGCCGCCGCCACATCGACTTCCACGTCCAGTACCGCTCCGGCACCACCCTCGAGCGCGCCCACGAGCTGGCCCACCAGATGCGCGACGAGATCGAAGCCGAGATCCCCCAGGCGGAGGTGCTGATCCACGTCGAGCCCGAGACCTCCTTCCGCGAGCGGGAAGAAGGCCCCTACCGCTCGGGTTAGGGCGCGGGCAGGAGGTTCACGGCCGCGGCGAGGCCGACGGCGACGAGGGTGATCGCGTAGCCGGTGTAGCCGCTGAAGGCGAAGAGGACCGCGGCGATCGCGCAGACGACCACCACCGTGATCCAGGATGCTCGGGCCAGGGACACGGTCGGTAGTTTTTCGCAGATGCCCGACGACGCCGCCGCAGCCGCCCCGAGCAGCGAATCCGCGGAGGCGGCGCTGGCGTTCCTCGGCGAGATGTCGCCGGACCTGCGCGGCGGCGCGGTTCTCGGTCCCGAAGGTGAGGTGCTGGCCGCGACCGGCGAGGAGCCGGAGCGCTGGGGCGAGGACGCCGCCGCCCTCTTCGCCGCCGCCGACGCCGCCGAGGGGGTCCCGGTCGAGCAGGTCCACATCGCCACCGAGCAGGGCGAGGTCTTCGCGATCCGCAACGCGGGCTTGAGCGCGGTCTCGGTCACCGAGCGCTTCGCGCTCGCCTCGCTGATGCTCTTCGATCTGCGCTCGATGCTCCGCGAGCTGGCAAAGGGCGCCGTCTGATGCCGGCGAAGCCGCACCGGATTCTGCTCGAGCGGGTCTCCGCCTACGCCGACGAAGCCGCCGCCTACATGCGCCGGCGCCGGGTCGCCCGCCGCCCCTTCGCCCGCCTCTACTACCCGAACGGCCGCAGCGCCGACCACGCCCTGGACTCGAAAAGCGGCGCCGAGCTCTTCGTCGCCGCGGGGCGCCTGATCGAGGTCGCCGGGAAGAAACCGCGGGCGTGAGCGAGCTGCTCGACCGGGACGTCGCCGCGCGCGTTCTCTCCCGCGCGCTCGCCAACGGGGGCCGCTTCGCCGAGGTCTTCGCCGAACGGCGCCGCGGCCAGACGCTGGCGATCGACGAGCGCCGGATCGAGTCGGTGCAGTCGGGCCTGGAGGAGGGTGCCGGCGTCCGCGTCGTCGACGGCAACACCACCTACTTCGCCCACGTCGACGGCCTCGAGCCGGCCGACCTCGAGCGCGCCGCGGCCGAAGCCGCGGCGGCGCTGAAGGCCGATCGTCGCGAGCCCCGTCCGCTGCGCGCCCGCGAGGTGGCGCCGCTGCCGATCGAGCGGCGGCCCGAAGACGTCCCAGCCGCCCGGAAGGCGGAGATGCTGCGCGAGCTCGACGAGCGGGGGCGCGCCAAGGGAGCCGAGATCGCCCAGCTGATGGCCTCCTACGCCGAGGCCCGCCGCGAGGTCGCCGTCGCCAACTCCGACGGCCTCTTCACCGGCGACGACCGCACCCGGGTGCGGATCGGCGCCCAGGTGGTCGCCCGCCGTGACGGCACGGTCGAGACCGGGGCCGAGACCCTCGGCGCCCACCGCGGCTTCGAGCTGCTCGAAGACGACCCGGGCCAGATCGCCGAGCAGGCGGCGGCCAAGTCGCTGACCCTGCTCGATGCCGTCCCCGCGCCCTCGGGCTCGATGCCGGTCGTCGTCGGC
>DASUWV010000120.1:0-20493 GCA_036378275.1 Solirubrobacterales bacterium
GGCGAACGCTCCGCCGCAGATGAACAGGATGTTCGTCGTGTCGATCGTGAGGAACTCCTGGTGCGGGTGCTTGCGCCCGCCCTGCGGCGGGACCGACGCCAGCGTCCCCTCGAGGATCTTCAGCAGCGCCTGCTGCACGCCTTCGCCGGAGACGTCACGGGTGATCGACGGGTTGTCGGCCTTGCGCGCGATCTTGTCGATCTCGTCGATGTAGATGATCCCCGTTTCCGCCTTCTTCACGTCGTAGTCGGCGGCCTGGATCAGCTTCAGGAGGATGTTCTCGACGTCCTCGCCGACGTAGCCGGCCTCGGTCAGCGCGGTCGCGTCGGCGATCGCGAAGGGGACGTTGAGGATCCGCGCCAGCGTCTGCGCAAGGTGCGTCTTGCCGCAGCCGGTCGGCCCGAGCAGCAGGATGTTCGACTTCTGCAGCTCGACGTCGTCCTCCGACTGCTGCCCCATCTGGACGCGCTTGTAGTGGTTGTAGACGGCGACCGAGAGGGCCCGCTTGGCGGCGTCCTGGCCGACCACGTACTCCTGCAGCACGTCGAAGATCTCCCGCGGCTTCGGCAGGTTCTCCAGCTCGAAGGCGGGCGGCGCCGTCAGCTCCTCGTCGATGATCTCGTTGCAGAGGTCGATGCACTCGTCGCAGATGTAGACGCCGGGGCCGGCGATCAGCTTTTTGACCTGGCGCTGCGACTTGCCGCAGAAGCTGCAGAGGAGCTGCTCGTTCGAGTCTGAAGGACGTGCCAGCGGAATCCCCTCCTAAATCGGGACGATCGTTTCCTCCGGCTGCGTCCCAAAGCTTAGACGGGGACCTGCACCGGTTCGTGGGGGTGTTTACGGCATCGGCAGGGCGGTCCCTTCACGTGAGCGCAGGCTTGCGTGCCGCTACCGTGGAGCGAGACCCGCCGTCGTCTACGAACCGCGGGTCTGAGCCTCAAACCGAGCGTAAATCCGGTGGCGGGGGCGGCAACCGATCGAGCAGCCTCAAGAGCGTTTCTCTGAACGCCTTCCGCTCGTCGCGCTGATCACCCAGCTCACTTCTCGTTTCCGCAGCCTCGCGCTTGAACTCGGCGAGAGTCTGATCGGCACGGTTGAGGTAGTGCTGGAACATCTTCTCCTGGCGACGAAGGAATTCCTGTCGCCACGCTTTCTCTTCCTCCCATTCGGCTTCTCTGCGCTCTCGGTCCGCCCTCACTTCCTCGAGCATCGTGTCCAGCCTTTTGTTCCGCACCGCCGCATCGGCCTGAGTGGCTTGCCATCGCGCGGTCGCCGCTTCCTGCCGTGCCGTCGCCGCCTCCTGAAGTCGCCTTGACTCCTCGATGCCGGCACGCGCCGCTTCGGTGCGCGCAGCCGCTTCGGCAACCGCTTCAGACAATTCCTTCCGATTCACAAGAGGGATTGTGCCAGGCGAAAGCGCACCTGTGGCGCGCAGAATGGAGAAATTCTGCAACGCGTTAGCGTCAATTCTGTGACTTTGACGCTGGAGCCGATCGACCGCGACGACCCGGAGGTGCGGCGGTTGTACGCGGATTTCGTTCGCGAGGCGGACGGGCCGCTGGTCTATGACCGCGAAGCCGCCGGCGTGGACCTCGACGAGGAGGTCGCGAAGGGGCCGCCGGGGGACCTGGTGCCGCCGAACGGGGTCCTGCTCCTGGCCCGCGTCGACGGCGAGCCGGCGGGGCTCGGCGGCGTCCGCCACCTTGACACCGAGATCGCCGAGGTCAAGAGCATGTACGTGGCGCCGGCCTTCCGCGGCACCGGCCTCGGCCGGCGCATCCTCGCCCGCCTCGACGAGATCGCCCTCGAACACGGCTGCCGGGCGGTCCGTCTCGATACCTCCGACTACCTCACGCCGGCCGTCGGCCTCTACCGCTCCGCCGGCTACCGCGAGGTCCCCGCCTACAACGAGAACCCGAAAGCCGACCTCTGGTTCGAACGGGCGCTGCGGCAGGGCGACTGACGCGGGCTCAGCTATAGCGGTCCCAGCGGCGCAGCGCGGGTTCGGGGTTGATCGGGACGCCGTGGACGTGGATCTCGAAGTGGAGGTGGCAGCCGAGGCCGCGGGCGTCGCCGGTTTCGCCGACCGAGCCGACCCGCTCCCCCTCCCACACCCGCTCGCCCTTGCGCACGCGCGCCGGGCGCGGCATGTGGGCGTAGAAGTAGCTGCGGTCCTCGCCTTCGCCGTGGATCAGCAGGTAGTTGCCGTAGAGGACCGGGTCGTATCCCCGCCCCAGCACTCGCCCGTTGCGCACCGCAACCAGCGGCGTCCAGCAGGCCGCCGTGATGTCGAACCCTTCGTGGATCCGGCCGCCGCTGCGCGGCGCGTGGTACATCCCGATCGCCCCCCGCGTCCCGTGCCGTCCCTGGACCGGAAAGACGTGGCCGTAGTACGGGGTGCCGCCGTCGCGGCCAGCGATCTCGGCCGAGGCGGGGGCGGCGGCGAGCGCCGCCAGGAGGACGAGGAGAGCGGCGGCGCCTTTCAGTGGTGCTCGATCACGCGGTCGACGATGCTGTACTCCTTCGCCTCCTCCGCGCTCATGAAGTAGTCCCGCTCGGTGTCTTTGGTGACCTTGTCGAACGGCTGCCCGGTGTGGCGGGCGATGATCTCGTCGAGCCGGCGGCGGACGTCGATGATCTCTTTGGCGTGGATCTCGATGTCGGTCGCCTGGCCCTGGAAGCCGGCCGAGACCTGGTGGATCAGGACCTTCGAGTTCGGCAGCGCCATCCGCTTGCCCTGGGTGCCGCCGCAGAGCAGCAGCGCCCCCATGCTCATCGCCACGCCGACGCAGATCGTCTGCACATCGGGTTTTATGAACTGCATCGTGTCGTAGATCGCCAGACCGGCGTACACCGACCCGCCGGGCGAGTTGATGTAGAGGCTGACGTCCTTGTCGGGGTCCTCCGACTCGAGGTGCAGCAGCTGGGCGACGATCAGGTTGGCGATGTCGTCGGTCACCGGCGTGCCGAGGAAGACGATCCGCTCGCCCAGCAGGCGCGAATAGATGTCGAAAGCGCGCTCGCCGCGCGAGGTCTGCTCGACCACCATCGGGACCAGAGGGCTCATGTCTCGCACTCTATAGAGACGGGCTGATGGCCCTACTCGCTGCCGGGCGTCCAGAGCTCGCCGCTCTTCGGGCCTTTCTCGCCCTCCGGCGCCAGGAGCTTCTCCCGCGCCTCGGCTTTCTCCTTGCGGGCGTCGGCCTCCTCTTTGGCGATCGGCTTGGCCGCCTCGGCGACGAGGTCGATCGCCTTGCGGGCGCGGATGTCCTCGAGGACCATCGAGTCGCGGCCGCTCTTGCGCAGCCGCTCCAGCAGCTTCTCGGGCGTCGTCCGTTCGTGCTCGGCGCTGTGCTCGAGGGCCTCGATCAGCTCCTCCTCGGAGACCTCGATCCCCTCGGCCTCGGCGATCGCCGTCACCACCGCCTCCCGCTTCAGCTCCATTTCCGCGTCGGGCTTCGTCTCCTCGATCAGCTCCTCGCGGGTTTTGCCCTGCATCTGCAGGAAGGCGTTCGGGTCCATGCCGCGGCCGGCGAGCTGCCGTTCCATCCGCTCCCAGCGTTCGGCCGCCCGCGCCGTCGCCAGCTCCGCCGGCACCTCGACCGTCGCCTCCTCGACCGCGGCGTCGATCGCCGCGATCCGGAAATCTTCCTCGGCCCGGCTCCCCAGCGCCGCCCCGACTTTCTCGCGGATGTCGTCGCGCAGCTCCTCCAGCGTGTCGAACTCGGAGGCGTCGGAGGCGAAGTCGTCGTCGAGCTCGGGCAGGACTTTCTCCCGCACCTCTTTCACCTTCACTTTGAAGACCGCGTCTTCGCCGGCCAGGTGCTCGGCCTGGTAGTCGTCCGGGAAGGTGACCTCGACCTCGCGCTCCTCCCCCGCGCTGGCGCCGAGCAGCTGCTCCTCGAAGCCCTCGATCAGCTGGCCCGAGCCGAGCGCCAGCAGGTAGTCCTCGGCGGCGCCGCCCTGGAAAGCCGAGCCGTCGACGAAGCCCTCGAAGTCGATCAGCAGCGAGTCGCCCTCGGCGGCGGCGCGATCGACCTGCTCCAGCCGCGCGAACCCCTCGCGGATCCGATCGACCTCGGTGTCGACGATTTCGTCGGGGACCTCCTGCTCCTCCTTGCCGACCTCGAGGCCTTTGTAGGTGCCGAGCCGGGCCGCGGGCCGCACCCCCACGGTGAACCTGAACTCGAGCGGCTCGCCCTCCTCGTCTGGCGCCGAGACCATCTCGATCTCCGGGTCGCCGATCGGGCTCACCCCGGAATCGAACAGCGCCCGTTCGTACCAGTCCGGCAGCGCCTCGCGGATCGCCTCCTGCAGGACGGTGCCGTAGCCGACGCGCTGGATCACCAGCGAGGCGGGCGCCTTGCCGGCGCGGAAGCCCGGCATCCGCATCTCCTTGGCCAGCGCCCGGGCGGCGCGGGAGGTCGCCTTCTCCACGTCGGCGGCGGGCACCTCGACCTGGACTTCGGCGCGGGAATCGGGGAGCTCTATGACAGTCGTCTTCATCGCCCGCGACCCTAGAGGAATCGAACCGGCGGCCCCCCTGCGCTCAGGCGCGGCGGCGCGCGAGCATCGTCCGCAGGGCAACCGAGAAGTCGATCGCGAAGGAGAGGCCGCGGCCCACCGGGCCGGTCACCAGCCAGGCGCGGGCCCTATCGAGCGGCGACATGGGGCTCCCGCCCGCTCTCGAGGATCTGCCGCTCCAGCCGCTCCCCCTGCCCCGCCGCGACCGCCCGCTGCGCCCGCGCCGGGTCGAGCTCGACGCCCCGCTCGAAGGCGAGGTCGAGCAGGCGCTGCTTCTCGATCCCTTCGCGCGACCACTCGAAGAAGAACCAGGCGAGCAGGCCGAGGCCGAGGAAGGTCCCCTCGACCATCATCACCACGCCGGCGACGCTCTGGTCGGTCAGCGCCGAGATCCCCCATTCGCGCTCCCCGGCCGCGTAGACCGTGTAGAGCACCGACCCCGACCACATCAGCACGTTGCCGAGGATCACCCCGGCGAAGCGGACGGCGACCACGTAGACCACCTTCCAGCCGGCGTTGAACCACTGCGGCTTCGGCAGCGGCCCGAAGACCGGCATCCACATCAGGCAGCCGAAGAAGATGAAGGTCGCGTGCTCGAGCGCGTGCACCGGCGCTCCGCCGTAGGCGGCGTCATACAGCGCCGGGACGTGCCAGAGGTAGAAGTTGAGCGCCCAGAGCGGGAGGGCGACGAGCGGGTGGGCGAGGACCCGCAGCCGGTCGAAGAGGCGGATCGAGAGGACCGGCTGCAGCAGCGGCCCGGTCAGCCCCAGCACCAGCAGCAGCGAGGCGAGGTCGCCGATCATCAGGTGCTCGACCATGTGGGCGATCACCAGCTCCTCGGCGGCGTCGCTGATCGGCGAGACGATCGCGGCGGCGATCAGCAGCAGGCCCCCTGCGAAGCAGGCCTGTCGCCAGATCGGCACCGGGCGGCCCTTGCCGGCGAGCGTCGAGGCCCGCTTCATGTACAGCGCCGCCGCCGCCAGCAGCGGCAGCAGCTCGAGCGGGGCGAAGACGCCGTCGACGTGGGCGAGCGGCAGGTTCATCGAATTCAGCGTAGCCCGCTGCTAGCTTGGCAGCGCCCGTGAGCTCCCTCGCAGACCAGTTTCCCCCGATCGGGAGCTACGGCTTCCTCTCCGACTGCCACACCGCCGCCCTCGTCTCCTTCAGCGGCAACGTCGAGTGGCTCTGCTGCCCCCGCTTCGACTCGCCCAGCGCCTTTGCCGCCCTGCTCGACCGCGGCGCCGGCCACATTTCGCTGCGCCCCCGCGGGGTCGTCGTCCCGATCAGCCGCCGCTACTCGCCCGGGACCCTGGTGATCGAGACGACCTGGGTCACCGACACCGGCTGGGTCGTGGTCAAGGACGCGCTGACGATCGCCGACTGGGTCCCCGCCGGGGACGGCGAGGAGGGCGACAGGCGCGGCCGCCCGGACACCGCCCACGAGTCCGACCGCTCGCTGCTGCGGACGATGACCTGCATCGACGGCGAGGTCGAGATGGAGATGGAGTGCCTGCCGCGCTTCAACTACGGGGTCGAGGGGGCGAAGTGGAGCGGCGGCGAGCTCGGCGAAGCCTCGGCGCGGGCCGAGGACGGGACCGAGCTCTGCCTGACCAGCGACATGCACCTCGAGATCGCCGACGGCGCCGCGCGCGGCAAGGTCACCCTGCGCGAGGATCAGACCGCCTTCTGCGCCCTGACCTGGAGCGACGGCGATCTCGGCGGCCCCCGCAGCGCCCCCGAGGCGCTGGAGCGGATCGACTCGACCGAAGAGTTCTGGCGCGAATGGCTGCGCGACGGCGACTTCCCCGACCACCCCTGGCGGATCCACCTGCAGCGCTCGGCGCTCGTCCTCAAGGGCCTCACCTACACGCCGACCGGCGCGATCGTCGCCGCCCCCACCACCTCGCTGCCGGAGACCCCCGGCGGCGAACGCAACTGGGACTACCGCTTCAGCTGGATTCGCGACTCGACCTTCAGCCTCTGGGCCCTGCACACCCTCGGCTTCTACCACGAGGCGCGCGACTTCATGCGCTTCATCGTCGACGTCTGCCGGGACCGCCCGGACCTGCAGATCATGTACGGGATCGGGCACGAGCGCGAGCTCGAGGAGAAGACCCTCGACCACCTCTCCGGCTACGGGGGCGCGAAGCCGGTGCGGATCGGCAACGGCGCCTTCGACCAGCGCCAGAACGACGTCTGGGGCTCGCTGCTCGACTCGATCTACGTCCACGAAAAAGCCCTCCGCGGGCGCGGCACGGCGGCTGATCGCAGCCTGGTCCGCTATCAGGTCGAAGCGGCGATCGAGGCCTGGCCGCACCCCGACCAGGGGATCTGGGAGTCGCGCGGAGAGCCCAAGCACTACGTCTCCTCGAAGCTGATGATCTGGGTCGCGGTCGACCGCGGGGTCCGGCTCGCGCGCTGGGCGGCCGAGGCGGAGCAGGGCGAGAGATGGCACGAGGTGGTCGACGAGTGGCAGGCGAAGGCCGACGCGATCAAGGCCGAGATCCTCGAGCGCGGCGTCCGCGACGGCGTCTTCCGCCAGCACTACGAGACCGACGCCCTCGACGCCTCGCTGCTGCTGATCCCGCTCTTCCGCTTCCTGCCGCCGGACGACCCGCGCGTGCGCGCCACGGTCGACGCGATCGCCGACGAGCTGACCGAGCACGGCCTCGTCTGCCGCTACAAGGTGGAAGAGACCGACGACGGGCTCCGGGGCAAGGAGGGCACCTTCCTGATCTGCTCCTTCTGGCTGGTCTCGGCGCTGTCGGAGATCGGCGAGCAGCGGCGGGCGCGCGAGCTGTGCGAGCGGCTGCTGGAGGCGGCCGGCTGGCTCGACCTCTACGCCGAGGAGCTCGAGGCCGCCTCCGGGCGCCACCTCGGCAATTTCCCGCAGGCGTTCACGCACCTGGCGCTGATCAACGCGGTCTCGCACGTGATCGCCGACGAGCGGCGCTCCGACGGCGGCTACACCGCCGTCTTCACCGAGATGGGCGGCGTCCGCGAGGACGCCTGAGCGCAAGATCTCTCGCAGACAGAGAGTTGCGCAGACAAGGTGTCTCCCGCGATCTCTATAGTCGGCGCGGCTATGGCATCGACTGCTCGCTGCGAAGACAACGACCTGCTGGTTGCCCTCCGCCATCCGCTGCGGCGCCGCATTCTGCGCGCGATGGCGGACGGGGAGGCGACCAGCCCGCGGGAGCTGGCGGCGGCGCTGAAGCGGCCGCTCAGCAATGTCAGCTACCACGTCCGGGTGCTGGCCGAGCGCGGTGCCATAACTCTGGTAGCCACGAAGCCGTCGCACGGCTCGGTTCAGCACTTCTACCGAAGCGCGGTGAATGCGCCGTGGGCGCGGCAAATACTCGGGCTAGGGGAAAAAGATGGCGCCTGAGGGGGAAGAGATCCAGGGGCGCCGAGACTTGAGGCAAGGGAGATGCCATGAGACAACTGAGCGAGAGCGGGACCACCTGGGCTGAAGACGAGAGCGTGGAGTCGGCGGTGCTGCGGCAGCTGCTCGACCTGCACCCGACCCAGCTGACCCTGGAGGAGCTGCTGCGAGAGGTGAGCGGCGGGCGCGGCGGCTTCGCCGAGTCCGACGCGGTCAAACGGGCGGTGCGGGAACTTGCCGCGGTCGGCCTCCTTCACCAGGGGAAGGAATTCGTCATCCCGACGCGGGCGGCGCTGCGGTTCAGCGAGCTGCTGGACCGCTGAAGTTCTGGGACGGCGATCGCGGCGACGATCGGAGGCAGCTTCCATGGCTTCGCCTCCGAAGCTTTTCCAGCGCCCCGATCGCCGTTTCCCAGAGGACGGCTAGTTGCCCTTGAGGACGCTGGCCGTCGGCGTAACGCGCTCCTGAAGCGTTGCGATCTGCATTGGTCCACCTCCCTTGCTCTCCCTTGATTGCCCCCGCCGCCATGCCGCGCGGCGTCCGCTCTAAAGCGACTGAGCAATTAATACTCTAAATGATTCCAGCAATCAAGAGTAGACCAGTAAAACTCGTCAATATTCGGAAAACGCGGGAGCGTTGTGAAAATCCTGATTGACAAGGTGTAAAGTCTTGTTATCGGCCAAATAACCCCTGACCCGCCGACCTAAGGACAAAGGCCTTGCCGAAGACGAAAAACAAGAAAGACGGCGTCGAACAGATCGTCGCCAAAGCGTTCGCGCACCCCCTGCGCGTGCAGATACTGATCATCCTCAACGAAAAGATTGCGAGCCCGAACATGCTCGCGCAGCAGCTCGAGCAGAGCCTCAACCTCGTCGCCTACCACGTACGGGTGCTGGAGAAATACGACTGCATCGAGCTGGTTGACACCAAGCAGCGCCGCGGCGCCACCGAGCACTTCTACCGCGCCACCCGCCGCCAGTTCCTCAGCGACGACGAATGGTCGCGGATGCCCGCCAGCCTGAGGCCAGGCATGGCCGCCGCCGTTCTCAAATCCGTCTTCGAGGACATCGAGGCCGCCTCCAAAGCCGGCACCCTGGAGGAGGTCGACGACCTCCACCTCAGCCGCACGCCGATGGTCCTCGACGGCAAGGGCTGGACCGACGTCTCCGACCTGCTCAAGGACGCGCTCGACCGTCTCCTGGAGATCCAGACCGAAGCCACCGAACGCCTCGCCAAGAGCGACGAGGCCGGAGTTTCGGCCAGGGTCCACCTGATGCACTTCAAGTCGCCCCGGCCCGCCCCCGAGAGCGAGAAGGCGCTGGAGGGGGAGACCGAGGCAACCGCCTCGTAAGAACCCCTGCCGCTCCGGCGCCGTCCCTTTTGTCCTGGCGGCGCCGGCAGGCGGCAACCGCGTTGCGGCGTCGCCGCCGCGCCGGATGTCTCGGCTTCTCGACCTTCGCGTTGTACATCGTGGCCACGATCGCCGGCCCGTGCCGTCAGGCCGCTATGGTGGATGCCGCGACGGCGAGACGCCGTCCCGCTGCACAGCTTCGGACTGACGCTCTCAGGGCAGCGACGTTGGACAGGTATCGCCGCCTATTCCGAACGGTGCTGTGAGCGAAGAAACGCACAAAGACCAGTCATCCCCGGGGCCCGGTGAGGGCCTCGCCAGCGAGCGCGCCCTCTGGGCGCGCTTCGTCAAGGACCGCGACCCGGCGATCCGGGAGGAGCTCGTCCGCCGTTACCTGCCCTTCGCCAAAAACCTCGCCCTCCGCTATCGCGGCGCCAGCGAGTCCTTCGACGACCTCCTCCAGGTCGCGAGCCTCGGCCTCGTCAACGCCATCGACCGCTTCGATCCCGACAGGGGGGCGCCCTTCACCGCCTTCGCCTCGCCGACGATCCTCGGTGAGCTGAAGCGCCACTTCCGCGACCGTGTCTGGACCGTGCGCGTGCCGCGCGGGCTGCACGACCGCATGGCCGAGGTCGAGAAAGCGATCTCGGAGCTGACGGTGGCGCTGCAGCGCTCGCCCTCGGTGCCGGAGATCGCCGAGAAGCTCGAAGTCGACCCCACCGACGTGCTCGAGGTGCTGGAGGCGAACCACAACCGCCGCCCGCTCTCGCTCGACCGGCCGGTCGGCGGCGAAGACTCCGAAGAATCCCCCGCCGCCGAGTGGGTCGGCGACGAGGATGCCGGTTACGAGCTGGTCGAGGACAAACTGGCGCTGGAGGGGGCCCTCCCCCACCTCGACGAACGCGAGCGACTCGTCCTCCAGCTCCGCTTCGTCGAGGACCTGACGCAGTCGCAGATCGCCGAGCGGATCGGCCACTCGCAGATGCACGTCAGCCGCATCCTCCGGCGCACGCTGGAGCGGATCCGCGCCGAGGTGGCGGAGCAGAGCGCCGCCGCCCGCGACGCCG
The DNA here is from genome assembly GCA_036378275.1 of Solirubrobacterales bacterium. GTDB lineage: Bacteria > Actinomycetota > Thermoleophilia > Solirubrobacterales > 70-9 > VAYN01. Next base: position 10,328 of record DASUWV010000120.1, read on the forward strand.
AGGGCTAGCGCCCCTTCCCTAGTTCTTCGAGAGCGAGGAGATGCCGACGACGAGGTACTCGCCTTCGTCGCCTTCCTCGACCCGCAGCTCGTCGGTCAGCGCCTCCAGCGAGCCGCCCACCTCGGGCAGCTCGAAGCTGGCGCGGAGCCGCTCGGCGCCGCCGTGGGTCATCGGCCCGACCTTGAGCTCGATCCCGTCGGGAAGCTCGGAGATGCTGAGCGAGACGTGGCCGTCGGTGAAGCCCTGCGGGGCGCGAGCGGAGATCGCGTCGCTGAGGAGCATGGTGTCGGAGAGACGGTCGACGCTGATGTCCTGGCGGGCGGCGAGCGCCGAGAGGGCGCGGCTCAGCACGGGGCCGACGATCTCCGGCGGCCCGACCCGGATCCGGGTCTCTTCGTCGGCGGCGACGGCGAAGGTCGATCCGATCGCGGCCGCCTCGTCGCGCGCGACCAGCGGCACGTGCATGCGGATCTCGGTGCCGCGGTCGGCGCCGCCCTTGATCTCGAAGCTGCTCGAGAGCGCCGCGATCAGGGTCAGGCCGATCCGCAGGCTCGGCCGCTCGGCTTCCGGGCGCGGCCTGATGCCGCTGCCGTGGTCGCGGATCACAACCGTCAGCCCGTCGCCGTCTCCCTCCGCCTCGACCTCGAGCGGCCCCGGCTCCGCCCCGGCGTAAGCGTGGACGACGACGTTCATCGCCGCCTCCGTGACGATCGTCTTCAAGTCGGCCAGCGAGGGCTCGTCCATGCCCAGCCGTTCGGCCAGGCCGGCGAGAGCGTGACGAACGACGGCGACGTTCTCGGCTCGCGCGGGAAGGGACATCTGAAGCCCCGAGCGTTGGTTGGTTGAGGAATTCAAAGTCGCAGCCGGCCCCCCGGAGCCTCGAGGCTCATCAGCGGAATCGCGAGCATAACTTGCTGCCTCGCATCAAGTGCTGCTTACCCCTGCTGAACCGGCGCAAAACAGCGCTCGGACAGCCTGTCCTCCTGCGCTAGCATCCAGCCGTGACTCCAGCCCCTTTCGAGGTGAAGGTCGGGGATCTTGAGCAAGGAGTGCGGACGATCTCCGTCCGCGGCGAGCTCGACCTCAGCACCGCCCCCGATCTCGAGGATCCGCTCAACCAGGCCCTGGAGGCCGGCGAGGGGTCCGTCCTCGTCGACCTCTCCGAGTGCGAGTTCATCGACTCCACCGGAATCGCCCTGATCGTCCGCGCCTGGCAGCGCCTCGAGAGCGGCGAGAACGGCCGCGCGCTCGTCATCTGCAGCCAGAACGACCAGGTCCGCCGCGTGCTGGAGATCACCGGCCTGGAGCTTTCGATCCCGGTCCACACCACCCGGGACGAGGCGCTCGCCGCGATGGCCGGCTGAATAGGAGGACCGGCGGCTGGGTAGCCGACCGGGGATGCCTCCGCAGCCTCGTCGTCCGCGCCTGCCGAAGGAGCTGTTCGAGACCCGCAGCCATGCCTGGCACTCGCTCGGCCTGGGCGAAGAGCTGAACCCGCGCTTCTCGAAGCGGCAGCTGGGCGGCCTGGCGGCCGCCCTGCTGGTGATGGCGGGGACGCTCTTCGTCTATTACAACCGCGCCTCGATCGCGCCCGGCTACGGCGAGTGGGTGCGCGTCGGCACCGTCGTGGTCCTGGTCATCGTCGGCAGCGCGGCGACGCACTGGCTGGCGCGCGGCCTCTCCCCCAGGCTCTACCGGCGCCTCGACCCGGCCACCGCCGGCACCGCCGGCTTCGTGGTCCGCCTGCTGGCGAGCGCCGCCGTGGTGATCCTGGCGCTGCGGATCGCCGGCGTCACCGCCGGCACCCTCGCCGTCGGCGGCGCCTTCACCGCGGTCCTGCTCGGCCTCGCCGCCCAGCAGGCGCTGGGCGGGATCTTCGCCGGCGTCGTCCTCCAGAGCACCCGCCCCTTCCGGGTCGGCGAACGGGTGCGGCTGGTCGGCGGAGCCCTCGCCGGCTCGCTGGAGGGGACGGTCTCCTCCCTCGGCCTCTTCTACACGACCCTCAGCCAGGGTGCGGACCGGCTGATGGTCCCCAACAACGTCCTCCTCAGCCTCGTGGTCGTGCCTCTGCGCGAGCCCGACAAGGTCGACGTCCGCGTCCGCTTCCCGGCCGAGGCCAGCCCCAAGCAGGTCGAGGAGCGGCTGCTGCGGGCGATCACCGTCCCCACCCGCTACAAGCCGAGCGTCGCGCTGGAGGAGTTCGACGCCGACAGCGTCGTCTTCCGCGTCAGCGCCACGCCGCTGCGGCCCGAAGACGGCTCGCAGCTGGCCGAGGAGGTGCTGGAGGCGCTGCGCCGCGAGGAACCGGCCGAGGCGCCGGCTTAGGCGGCGTGGCTAGGAGAAGACCAGGATCGCCGCGTTGATCGCGATCGCCAGCGGCGTGCCGACGAGGGCGAGGGTGCGGAAGAAGGTGGCGAAGCCGCCGCGGTAGCGGACCGCCTCGAACAGGGTGAGGCCGACGACGTGGGCGAGATTGGCGAGGGCGATGCCGATCGCGATCAGGATCGCCACCGCCGCCCAGCCGGTTTCGGTGGCGCTGTCGGCGGCCACGGCCGCCGCGAGGACGGCGACGACGATCGTGCCGACGATGCCGGCGACCATCCCGAAGAAGTCCATCCGGGTCATCCCCGGCACGTAGGCGCCGCCGCTGAATTCCCTGCCGGCGAGCGGGTTGATGGTGCCCGATCCCTTCCCCTCGACCTTGACCACGTGGTCGGGCTGCCCGTCGGCGTGTTCGACGAAGACCATCCGCAGCGGCAGCTCGATTTCTTCCTCCGCGCGCTCCAGCAGCCCGTTCTCGTACCACTGCGCCTGCGACTCGCAGTGCTCGAAGAACACGACCTCGTCGGCCGGGGCCTTGAGCAGCGCGTCCTGCGCCGCCCGCACCGGGTCGGGGTCGCCGACCTCGCCGCTCGCCGGCAGCTTGCCGCCGCGCAGGTGCTCCATCACCTGTGCGAGCCGCTCCTCGGCCTGCTTGCGCGGCTCGTCGACGTCGCCGAGCGTGTGCTCGAGGACGTTCCCCTCGACGGCGGGGACGACCACCCGCACCTCGACCCCGTCGCCGTCGGCGCCTGGATGCAGCTGCTCGATCGGCTCGGTCCCGTGAAGCTCGTCGGTAACGACCGCGATCACTCGGTGGGGCATGGGGACCTCCTACTCGTCTTCGTGGATCTCCTGATCGGCTTCACCGTAAGCGTTGTCGGTCCGCTCCTCGGGCCGGCCGGCCAGGCGACTGGGGAAGCCGCGCTGATCGCCGTGCTCGGCGATGTCCTCGAGGTCCGCCTCGGCCAGCTCGAAACCCTCGGCCTCGCCCTCGCCGCCCTCGATCAGCGGCTGCTCGGCGGGGTCGTCGCTGTCGGGCGGGACGTTGCCGCCGATGCGGGCGGCTTCGGCTTCGGCGGCTGCCGCCTCTTCGTCGGCAACCGGGTCGGGCTCTTCCTCCGGTCTCATCTCACTCATGATGGCCGACGCTCGCCCCAGATTCCAGTCGGAGTTCCGTCCTCGTGATGGGGCTGGGGCCCCGGCTGCTCCGGCGGCGCCAGCTTCTCGTCGGCCCGCGGCTTCATCGCGACGTAGGCGAGGAAGGCGACGAAGCCGACGACGAAGAAGATCAGGGCGAAGACCGGCGACCAGGCGACGGCGACCAGGGCCAGCAGGATGATCAGGACGATCGGTATCAGGTACATGCTCCGCGATTACCCCTGCGCCGCGGGCACGAAACTCGCCGGGTTCTCCACCGGATCGTTTTTCCCCCGCTCCGCAGCGGGTAGTCGCAACCCGAAAGGCAAGCAACCTGAAGGAGCGACGATGGGCACTCAGGAGGCCGGCCACATCACCGGCACCAAGGACAAGGACTACAACGTCATCTGGTTCGTCGAGCAGTGCCTCAGCAACGTGCTGCGACTCGAGACCTACATCGAAGACGCCGAGCGCGACGGCGACTCGGACCTCGCGGACTTCTTCCGCCGCGCGCAGGAGACGAGCCGCAAGGGCGCCGAGCAAGGCAAGGAGATGCTGCGCTCGCGCCTCTAGTCCGAGGACGTTGCGCCACCTCCGAGCTTGTGGGGGCTATGACCCCCATGAGCTCGGAGGTGCGACCTCAGGAGGCGGTGCCGGCCGCGCTGCGGCCGGCGAGGAAACCGGCGAGAGCGCCGAGCGCCCCGCCGAGGCCGAGCAGCGTCGCCGCCCGCATCGGGTCGCGCTTCACCTTGGAAGCGGTGCCGCGGGCGCTGTGCTTCGCGGTCGCCTTGACCGCCTTGCGGGCAAGGGTGTTCTTGATGCCTGACATGCCAGGCCTCTACCCGCAGCCCCTCCCCGCCTACACCAGCTGCGGAGCGGAGAGGCCCTGCCGGAGTGAGAGCGCGTTGGGCGGGGCGAATTCCTCCCAGTCGTTGTTGAAGTAGGCGAAGACTTCGCGGCGGGAGCGCCAGGCGGCGATCTTCCTGCGCCAGTGCTCGATCTCGGTCGCCGAGTAGTTGCCGTTGCGGCCGCGGGCCCCGTGGTGGAAGCGGACGTAGGCGAGCTCGCCGGCGGGCTTTGCCTCGGGCAGCGGCCGGCGGCCGTCGTGGGGGATCACGAGCGAGGCGCCGTGCCGCTCCAGCAGGCGCATCACCGCCGGGACGAACCAGCTCGGGTGGCGGAACTCGAGGCAGTGGCGGGCCGGCGGCAGCAGCTCCAGGGCCGATGCGAGGACGGTGTCGTCGCGGTGGAAGTTGCCGGGCAGCTGCCACAGCACCGGCCCCAGCTTGCCGCTCTCGCGCAGCGGCTCGAGCGGCTCCCAGAAGCGGGCGAGGCCCTGCTCGATCCCGCGCAGCCTTTTCATGTGGGTGAGGTAGCGGCTCCCCTTGACCGCGAAGAGGAATCCGGGCGGGGTGCGCTCGACCCACCCTTCCACCACCTCGCGCTTGACCAGCCGGTAGAAGGTGTTGTTGACCTCCACCGTGTCGAAGAGCTCGGCGTAGCGCTCGAGCCGGCGGGCCGGCGGCACCCCCTTGTAGATGCCGCGCCGCCAGGAGTCATAGGCCCAGCCCGAGCAGCCGATCCGCACCTCGTGCATGTCCTTCCGTTTACCCGTTTCGCCGCTGGGGGTAGCCCGTCGCCATGCGCCTGAACGCGATCCTCGACGTCGACGGCACCCTCGTCGACACCAACTACCACCACGCCCTCGCCTGGCACCGGGCCCTGCACGCGCACGGCCACCCGGTGCAGATGTGGAAGGTCCACCGCCACATCGGCATGGGCGGCGACCAGATCCTCGACGCCCTGATCGGCGAGGAAGCGGCGGCGGCCGACGGCGAGGCGATCCGCGAGGCGGAGGCCGAGGCCTACGGCGAGCTGATCGGCGAAGTCGAGCCGATGGAGGGCGCCCGCGAGCTGATCGAGAAGCTGCGCGAGGAAGGCTCGACCGTGATCCTCGCCAGCTCGGCGAAGCAGGAGGAGGTCGACCACTACCTCGACCTGCTGGACGCGCGCGAGCTGGTCGACGGCTGGACCACCTCGGCGGACGTCGAGGCGACCAAGCCCAAGCCCGACCTCGTCCACGCCGCCCTCGCGAAGGCGCGCGACGACTGCTCCTCGCTGATGGTCGGCGACTCGGTCTGGGACGTCGAGGCGGCGAAGCGGGCCGGCCTTCCCACCCTCGCGGTCCTCACCGGCGGCTTCTCGGAGGCCGAGTTGCGCGAGGCGGGCGCCGCGGAGGTGGTCGAATCGATCGGCGAGCTGCGGATCGACCGAGCCCGCATTTTCCGACAGCTGCATCGATAAATGTCGAATACTGGGGTTGGCGTGCGTGCCTCGATGGGGCAGATTTCCGCGATGGGCTACGAGATGGTCGATGCGCTGGCGCACCCGATCCGCCTGGAGATCCTGCAGATCCTGCAGGGCCGGGTCGCAAGCTCGGTGGAAATCTCCGAGGAGATCGGTCAGAAGCTCGGCGTCGTCTCCTACCACGCCGGCACCCTGGTCCGGTGGGGCTGCCTCGAGCTCGTCGAGAGCAGAGCGAAGCGGGGCGGGATCGAGAACTTCTTCGCGATCACACCCCGCTGCTTACCCGGCGACCGGGACTAGCTGGCGCCGGCGACCGCCCGCTGGAGCTGTTTCTTGCTCATCCGCGAGCGGCCTTCGATGCCGAGCTTCTTGGCGTCGTTGTAGAGCTGTTCGCGGGTTTTGCCGCCGGGGCCGTGACCTGACTGCTTGCCGCCGCGGCTGCTCGCCGAGCGGCCGCGGGTCGAGCTGCGGCTGGAGGATTTCGATTCCCCCGAGCGCGCCTTTTCCTTGTTGACGGCGCGGGCGGCGATTTCCTCCGCCCGTTTCTCCGAGCGGCCCTCTTTCTTCTCGCTCTTCTTGATGTGCTCGTACTGGCGTGCTCGTTTCGAGCCTTTCTTCACTCCACGCGGTGGCATCTCCTTCGCCTCCTTCTTTCCTGCCTCAGCCGACCTTCGCCTTGGCGCGCTGACCCTCGTGCACGCCCTCGGCGAACTCCTCGACGATCTTGGCGTTGAACGCTTCCAGGTCATCCGGCTTGCGGCTGGTGACGAGCCCCTGGTCGACGTGGACTTCCTCGTCGACCCACTCCGCCCCCGCGTTGCGCAGGTCGGTCTCCAGGCTCGGCCAGGAGGTGAGCGTGCGGCCCTTGGCGACGCCGGCGTCGATCAGCGTCCACGGCCCGTGGCAGATGGCCCCCACCGGCTTGCCCGCCTCGAAGAATCCCCGGACGAATTCGAGCGCCTCGGGTTTGGTCCGCAGCTGGTCGGGGTTGGCGACTCCGCCCGGCAGCACGAGGCCGTCGTATTCGCTCGCGTCCGCCTCAGCGACCGCGCGGTCGGCCTCGAAGGCGTCGCCCTTGTCGAGGTGGTTGAAGGCCTGGATCTCGCCCGCTTCGGGCGCCAGCAGCTCGGCTTCGGCCCCCGCCTCGCGAACGGCCTGCAGCGGCTCGGTCAGCTCGACCTGCTCGACTCCCTCGTTGGCCGTCAGGAAGGCGATTTTCTTGCCCTGCAATCGGTCGGACATGGCTGCCCCTTTCCTCGGTTTCTCCTTTTTCTCCCGACCCTCGGCTACCCGAGGGCCGGGGCGACAAACGAGGAGGACCGGCGGCTACCGCAGGGCGGCCTGAGCGTCGGAGACCTTGGTCGAATGGGGGTCGATACGGCCTTCTCCGCCGGGTCGCTGCCAGCCGAGCTCGAAGGTCAGCGGGACCTGGATCTTCTCTTTCGCCATACAGCGAGGACAGGAGGTCCACGATGAGGCTGCCTGGGCCGAATAGCCGCTTCCACAGTTGTCGCACCTGAACATGGCCTTCTCCCGTCTGTATAAGTCGGTCGCCGCCTTCACTACCCTTGGGCCAAGATTAGAAACCCGTTTTCCGAGTGACAGAATCTGTCAAAAGCCGGTGATCCGGGCCGGAGGGGTTTAGCGTTGAACGGGATGCAAAGGCCACAGGAGCTGGAGTTGTGGCGCTACTTGAGGAGTCAGCGTGAACTTGCCGCACGCCTGATCGAGGGCGATTCCTTGGAGCAGGTGGCGCCGCGATTCCTCGAAATCGTCGCCAACCTGCTGCGCTGGGAGGCGGGGGCGATCTGGGAAGTCGTCGGCGGGGCCGACCCGCTGCGGCTGGTCACCGGCTGGAGCATCCCCGAGCTCGACGCACGGCCGCTGTGGCGGCGCAGCCGCGAGCTCAGCTTCAAGCGCGGAACCGGGCTGCCCGGCGACGCCTGGGACACCGGCCGGATCACCCTCGCCCCCAACTACCGCGACTACCCGACCACCGCCCCGCGCTACGAGGTCTCCGCCGAGATGGGGCTGGAGGCGGCGCTGGCGATCCCGGTCCCGATCGGGGCGCCGGAGAACGTGCTGGCGGTGGCCGAGTTCCACACCCTCTCCTTCGAAGCGCAATCGGAGGAGCTGCTGGCGCTGCTCGCGGGCTTCGCCGATCAGCTCGGCACCTTCATCGCCAGGCGCCGGGCGGAGGCCAAGAGCGCCGAAGCCGAGCGCTTCCGCCAGCACCTGGCCGAGGTCGTCCGCGGCACCCAGGACGCGGTGCTCAGCAAGGACCTTGACGGGATCGTCACCACCTGGAACCCGGCCGCGGTCCGCCTCTACGGCTATACCGCCGAGGAAGCGATTGGCCGCCACGTCTCCTTCATCGTCCCGCCCGACCGCAAAGACGAGGAGATGGTGATCCTCGAGCGCGTCAAGCGCGGCGAACGGCTCGACACCTACGAGACCGAGCGGATCCGCGCCGACGGGGCGCGGATCTCCGTCTCCCTCACCGTCTCCCCGATCCGCAGCCCGATGCGCGGCCTGATCGGGGCCTCGGTCGTGGCCCGCGACATCACTTCCGAGGTGCGGCGCCGCCGCGCCCAGGAGTTCCTCGTCGCCGCCAGCCGCCTCCTCGACAGCTCGCTCGACCCGGAGGAGACGGCGCGGACGATCGTCAGCACCGCGGTGCCGGAGCTGGCGGAGATCTGCCTGATCGACTTCCGCCGTCCCGACGGCTGGTACGGCGACAGCGTCGTCGCCGGGGCAAACCCGGAGATGGCGGCGCGGCTGGAGCGGATCCGCCGCGAAGCGCCGCTCGACCCGGCGGGCGAGCACCCGGTGGCGCAGGTGCTGCGCCTGAACCAGCCGATGATCTGGCGCGACCTGAAGGCGCCGGAGGTGGTCGACAAGGTCTCGCAGAGCTCCGAGCACCTGCAGCTGATGGAAGACGCCGGCTACAACTCGGCGGCGGTGGTGCCGCTGGTGGCACGCGGGCGCACCCTCGGCGCCGTCTCCTTCCTCCACGCCCACGGCGACCTCCGCTACGACCCCGGCGACCTCGAGTTCCTGCAGGAGCTCGGGGAGCGGGCGGCGCTGGCGCTCGACAACGCCCGCCTCTACCGCGAGCGCGACCGGGTGGCCAAGAACCTGCAGCGGGGTCTGCGGCCGCCGCGTCCCGCCGAGGTGCCGGGCCTCGAGATCTCGGTCGTCTTCGAAGCCGCGGGCGAAGGGATCGAGGTCGGCGGCGACCTCTACGACGTGCTGCCGACCGAGGATGGCTGCTGGATCCTGGTCGGCGACGTCGCCGGCAAGGGCAGCACCGCCGCCGGCGTCTCGGTCGCGGTCCGCCACTCGGTCCGCGGGCTGACGCGCGAGATCGCCGAGCCGGACGAGGTGCTGCGGCGGGTCAACGAGCTGCTGCTGACCGGCGACAGCCTCAACGACTTCGCCACCGCGATGCTGGCCCGGCTGCGGCGCGAGGAGAACGGCTGGCGGATCGTCCTCGCTTCAGCCGGGCATCCGCCGGCGGTGCTGGCGGGCGAGGAGGGGCCGAGCCTGCTCGGCGGCGGATCGGTGCTGGGGGCCTGGCAGGAGGCGAACGTCGAGCGGCACGAGCGCACCCTCGCTCCGGCCGACACGCTCGTTCTCTGCACCGACGGCTGGCTGGAGGCGGGGCCGGTGGCCTCGCACCAGGGGCCGGAGGCCTTCGCCGAGATGACGCAGTCGCTGGCCGGGCTCGAGCTCGACGAGGTGACCGAGCGGCTGCGGGCCGACGCGGTCGGCCGCAGCGCCGGGACGCTGCGCGACGACCTCGTCGTCCTGGCGATCCGCCCCCGGGCCGCCTCGGAGCAGACCGAGGCGGGCCGGGGCTTGGCGGTCAGCGCCGGCTAGCTTTTTTCGCTTTCGCTTTAGGGGCTTTTTTCGCGGTTCTTTTGCGCGCCGCCGGTTTTTTCGTCCGGGGTTTTTTGGCGGCGGCTTTCGCTTTCGCTTTCGGTTTCGCTTTGCGCGCCGGTTTGGCGGCGTTGCGCAGCCTCGCCGGAATGTCCTCGCGGACGACGGCGCCGGTCAGCTGCTTGATCTGGCCCTGGAGGAAGCTCGCCATCCGTTCCTCCTCGCGGCGGATCGCCCTCGCCATCTTCGCCGTCTCGGAGTCGCGGACTTTTTCGGCGAGGGTCTCGATCGCGAGGTAGGTGGCGATCTCCTCGTGCTCGTTGAAGTACTCGGTCTTGGCGTTCTTCAGCATCTTCTCCTGCTCGCCGGCGCCGCGGATCACGTGCAGCGGCCCCTTCGCCGCGGCGGTCAGCTTGCCGACCGCCGTCTGCAGGGCCTGGCCGCCGCCGCCCAGCTTCTAGATCCGGCGCTCGACGACTTTGGCGTGCGCCTTGGTCTCTTTCAGGTGCTGCTGCAGC
>DASUWV010000121.1:0-12819 GCA_036378275.1 Solirubrobacterales bacterium
CGCCGTCGCGGAAGAAGTCCCAGAGCTCGACCCGGTTCCCGGCGGGATCGGTGAAGTAGGCGGAGCGGTCGCCGCCCTCGTGCTCGACCGGGCCCTCCACCCCGACCCCGCGCTCTCGCAGGTCGGCGGTCAGCGCCTCCAGCCGGTCTCCGTCGATCGAGATCGCGAAGTGGACGTGACGCCCGCCGCGGTCGGAATGCTCGTGCTCGCCCGGAGGCCAGATGCCGAGGCGGCAGCGCTCCCCGATCGCCAGCCAGATCCGGCCCTCTTCCTCGAGCACCAGCTCCAATCCGAGCCGGCGGTAGAAGGAGGCCAGCCGCTCGACGTCGTCGGTCTCGAGGACCAGCTCGCAGATACCGCCCAGGCTCATGCCCCTCGTTTCCCCAAAAACCAGGGTGGCAATCCGAGGGACCGCTTATGTAGGTTCGTTCAATCAGTGCTCAAGGGGTTCATCGTCGCGGGAACGACGATGCTTGGGAATGGGGAGAGGTACAGAGGGTCTGTCTTCGAATGGCGTATCGCTACGCGAGCAATCCGGGCGACGCCGAAGACATAGCCCAGGATGCCTTGCTCCGGGCCTGGCGTCGGCGCTCGACCCTGCGCGAGACCGGCAGCCGCAACCAGTGGCTGGCGGCGATCGTCCGCAACGAGGCCTTCCGCCAGCACGCCCGGGTCCGCCCCGACCCGCGCTCGACAATCGAGCTGCAGGAGGGAGCCGAGGACGAGCGGGTGCTGGCGACCGTCGAACTCGCCGATCTGCACGCGGCGCTCGACCGGATGAGCGAGCGCGATCGCGAGATCCTGGAACTGCGCTACGAGCAGGACCTGACGCACCCGGCGATCGCCAGCAGGCTCGGGATCCCGGAAGGAACCGTGAAGGTGCGGCTGCACCGGGCTCGCGAGAAACTGCGCACGCTGTACGTGGGGGCGACCGTCGCCACCTGAACTTGGGACCGCTGTACAAGGAAGTCGGCGGGCGCCGGGACGAGTATTCGGTCATGGAGACCGCACCGCGCCAGATCGTCGCTTTCGGCGGCGGCGGCTTCTCGATGGAGTCGGGCAACCCCCTGCTCGACGACTACGTCCTCGGCCTGACCAGGGCCGAGCGTCCGCGGGTCTGCTTCCTGCCCTCGGCCAGCGGCGACGCCGACCACTACATCGTCCGCTTCTACCGTGCCTTCTCCGCCCACCGCTGCGAGCCCAGCCACATCTCGCTGTTCCGCCGCGAGCAGGGGCCGAGCGACCTTCGGCGCCACCTCCTCTCCCAGGACCTGATCTACGTCGGCGGCGGCAGCGTCGTCAGCCTGCTCGGGGTCTGGCGGGCACACGGGATCGACTCGATCCTGCGCGAGGCGTGGGAATCGGGGGTGATCCTCTGCGGCCTCTCCGCCGGGTCGCTGTGCTGGTTCGCCGAGGCGGTCAGCGGCTTCCACGGGGAGCCCAAACGCGTGCGCGGGCTGGGGCTGCTGCCGTTCAGCAACTGCGTCCACTACGAGCGCGGCGGCAAGCGGCAGGACGCCTACATCCGCTTCCTGCGCGAAGGGATGCACGGCGGCTACGCGGCTGAAGACGGGGCGGCGCTGCATTTCGTCGGCGAGGAGCTGAGCCAGGTCGTCGCCTCGCGGCCCGAGGCGCGCGGCTACCGGCTCGACGTCGCGGAGCGCCGGGTGGTCGAGATGCGGATCGCGACCACCTACCTGGGCGATCGCGACGCGGCGCCCGCCGCGCCGCTCCCGGAGGCGCTCTCGACCGCCCCCGCCGCCGGATGAGCGGCAACGGCCGCCTTCCCCACGCCGCCACCGCGGTGCGACGCATCCTCGCCCTCGGCGGTCACGAGTTCAGCGCCCGGCCGCCCGACCGTGCGGTCTGCGAGCTGCTGCTGCGGCTGTCCGCCGAGCGCGGCGCGGCGCGGCCGCGGATCTGCATCCTGCCGACCGCCAGCGGCGACACCTCGGAGCAGATCGCGAGCTTCTACTCCGCCTTCTCGGAGCGCCAGTGCGAGCCCTCCGACGTCTCGCTGTTCCGGCTCGGCCGCCGGCCGCTGGCGCTGCGCGACCACCTCCTCTCACAGGACCTGATCTACGTCGGCGGGGGCAGCATGGTCAACCTGCTGGCGGTCTGGGAGGCGCATGACGTCGCCTCGATCCTCAGCCTCGCCTGGCGCGAGGGGATCGTCCTCGCCGGCCAGAGCGCCGGCGCGATGTGCTGGTTCGAAGCGGGGATCACCAAGTCCTCCGGCAAGCCGCGGGCGGCCGCCGGCCTCGGCCTCCTCTCCGGCAGCCTCTGCGTCCACTACAACAACGAACCGGAGCGCCGCGCCGCCTATCTCGACGCGGTCGCCGACGGGATGCCGAGCGGCTACGGCCTCGACGATTACGCCGGCCTGCTCTGGGAAGGCGAGGGCACGCCCTCGGCCCTGACCGCCCGCCGCGGCGCCCGCGCCTACCGCGTCACCTCACGCGAGGGAGAGGCGCTCGAGTCGCCCCTCCCCGCTCGTTTTCTCCCCGCCCCCGCCCCCGCCGCCCTGCGCGAGGACATCGCCGAGTTCCGCCGCATCAAAACGATGCGCAAGCGAGCCGGCTGGCTGGGCTGAAGTCACAGTTTTGGCTCAATCCTGCCCCTGAAGATTTACGTTCCGCGCGCAACACGTAGCAACTTTTCGTCTACAGTTCTGCCATCATGGAGGTAATGGAGATGGAGGGGCCGATGACCGAATGGAATGACGACCGGCTCGACGAACTGAACAGCCGGGTGAAAGAGGGCTTCGCGAGCGTCGACCAGCGCTTCGCGAAAGTAGATGAGCGCTTCGCGAAAGTAGATGAGCGCTTCGTCCGCCTCGAAGGCGAGATGAAGGAAGGATTCGCGAGGGTGGACAAGCGCTTTGAACGAGTCGACGAGCACTTCGTCCGCCTGGAAGGTGAGATGAAAGAGGGATTCGCCCGGGTCGACCGTGAGATAAAAGACGGCTTCACGCAGGTCAACGAACGCTTCGACCGGATCTACTACTTGATCGTCGTGACGATCGTGGGCCTCGCCGGGGCACTGCTTGCCAACAACGTCTGGGGATGATCCCAGACGTTGTTGGGGCTACTCCCCCGCGACCGGCGGCGCGGTCGGGTCCGTGCTCTCTTCGCCGAGTTTCTCGCGGGCGATGTAGTCCTCGGCCAGGAGCAGGTTGTCGCGGGAGCGCTCGACTACGTTCAGGAGGTCGCTCATCAGCGAGACCTCCTCGACCTGCTCCTTGACGAACCACTGCAGGAACTGCTCGGCGCGGTAGTCCTTGAGCTCGCGGGCGAGCTCGAAGAGGCCGAAGATCTCGTCGCTGACCCGCTGCTCCTGCTGCAGCGCCATCCGCACCGGCGCGGCGCCGTCGTCGAAGCTGGTCTGCTGCGCCTTGATGTCGGGGATGCGCACCTCCTCGCCGACGTCGAGCAGGTAGCGGATCATCATCATCGCGTGCTCGCGCTCCTCCAGCGCCTGCCGGTAGAAGAAGGCGGCGAGCCGGGGGAGGGTCTCGGCGTCGTAGTAGACGGCCGCGGCCACGTACTGCTGATGGGCGGCGAACTCGTTCGAGATCTGCTCGTTGAGGGCGTCGGCGAAAGACTTGTCAGGCATCTCGGGCTCCTTTTCGGTGAGGCGACGACCCTAGAGCTTCCAGCGGAAGCCGATCTCCTCGATCGCCGGCTCCAGCGGGCTCGTCGGCAGCCCCGGCTTGGTCGCCTTCTCCGCTTCGTTGTAGCCGCTCGGGGCGACGTCGTTGGGCGTGTCGGGATGGAAGATAGAAGCGAGGTACTGGATCTGGCCGCGGCCCTGGCCGAGCTCGGACTGGCCGCCGCCGTAGGCGCCGATCTCCCGCTCCTCGCAGTAGTCGTAGGCGGCGAAGAGGTTGCGGATCGAGCCGAAGCGCGAGGGCTTGACGTTCACGGTCTTCGGCGGCGACCACGGCATCGCCTCGATGTCGGCGATCGAGTGGATCGGCGCGTCCCAGGTCACCCGCTCGTGGACGGGGTCGAGCAGCGGTTTCGTCTCCTCGGTCACGTCCGGGTCCTCGAGCCAGGCGTCGGGAAAGGCCTCGATCAGCTTCGCGTAGAGCTCGGGGTCGGTCTCGACGTCGACCGGAGTGCCTTTATAGAAGCCCTTGAGGTCGAGCGAGTCGACCGCGCCGGTCGCGGCCAGCGCCGCGATCAGCTCGTCGTCCCAGTCGTTCGCGGGGTCGAGCTTGAACCGCAGCGTCGGGTAGACGGCCAGGCGCGCCCGCAGCGGCTCGATCGAGGAGCGCTCGCCCTCCTGCCAGCCGGCCAGCCGCATCGAGTTGACGAAGTTCACCGGCCGCGGCTCGCGGCCGAGGGCGGCGGCGAGGTTGGTGCCCGCCTGGCGCAGCGCCAGGTCGAGCGCCGCCGACTCGAAGGCCCAGCGGCGGTAGTCGCGGGAGACGTCCTCGCGCACCGGCACGCCCGCCGGGAAGAGGTCGATCCCGTCAAGACGGTCGGAGAACCCGGCGAAGGTGAACTCGCCGGCGAGCCCCTCCGGCGGCCCGTGGTCCTGCTGGCCGATGTGGTCGATCGCGTCGTAGACGACATCCTCCCCGATCCCCTCGTGGCCGCCCCCGCGCAGCTTGACGATCGTCGTCAGCCGTTCCATCGACCCCCAGTCGATGCTCAGCCCTTCGAACTCGCAGGACTCGATCTCCAGCGGCAGGTCGGCGATCGCGTCGAAGCTGGCCATGTCGGGAACCTAGCGAGTCACCCGCAGGGTCTTCAGCTCGCGGTCGCTGCCGCCGCGGACGTAGCCGCCGTGCGCGAGGCTTTCCTGGATGAAGTCCAGGGTCTCCGGCGTCAGCCGCTCGCCGGGCAGCACGTTGGGGATCCCGGGCGGGTAGGCGGCCAGCCCCTCGGCGGCGACGCGGCCGGCGGCGGCGTCGAAGGGGACCACCTCCTGCGGCCCCAGGAACGCTTCGCGCGGGGTCAGCACCAGCTCACCCCAGGGCGGCGCCGGCGCCAGTTTCTCGTCCGGGGCGCCCGGCGTATCCTCGAGCTCGGCGACCGCTTTGTGGAGTCCCTCGACCAGGCGCTCGCCCGCGGCCTCAGCGCTCTCGCCGACTCCGAAGATGGCGACGACGACGTTGCCGGAGAACAGCTCGAGGTCGAGGTTCGCGACGTGGAAGGCGGCTTTCCACAGCCGCTGGGCGCTGGAGCCGGTGCCGCGGACGTCGATCCCCAGCCGCATCGGGTCCCAGCCGGCGACGCCGGGATGCCCGACCAGCCGCTCGTCGAGCACGTCGAGGCCGGGGATCTCCCGGATCCGCTCGCGCGTCTCGGCGATCGCCTTCAGCGCCTTCCCGAGCAGCTCTTCGCCGTGGACGTAGATCTGCCGCCGCTGGGCGTCGAGCGAGCCGCAGAGGAGGCCGCTGGGGCTGGTCGTCTCGACCAGGCTGACGCAGCGGTCGACGATCGCCCCGTCGATCCGCCCGCCCTTGCCGAGGTGCAGCATCGCCGCCTGGGTGAGGCTGCCGACGATCTTGTGGGTCGAGGAGGTGACGAGGTCGGCGCCCGAGGCGAGCGCGTCGGTGGGCAGGTCCGGGCTGAAGTGGAGGTGGGCGCCCCAGGCCTCGTCGACCACCAGCGGCACCCCGCGCGAGTGCGCCACCTCGGCGAGGGCGGCGACGTCGGCGCAGGCGCCGAAGTAGGTGGGCGAGACGACCATCGCCGCCACCGCCTCCGGCGTCTCGTCAAGCCCCCTCGCCAGCGAGTCCGGCGTCAGCCCGTGGGCGATCCCCAGCTCCGGATCGATCTCGGGCGAGACGAAGGTCGGTCGCATCCCGCTCAGGACCAGGCCGTCGATCACCGAGGAGTGGACGTTGCGCTGGACAACGACCCTGTTGCCGAGGTGGGCCAGCGCCATGCAGGTCGCGTGGTTTCCCTGCGAGGCGCCGTTGGTGAGGAACCAGGAGCGCGCCGCGCCCCAGGCCTCGGCCGCCAGCTGCTGCGCCTGCTGGAAGGGCGTCGGTTCGGGGCCGATGTCGACGCCTTCGGTGACCGAGGGGATGTCGTTGACCAGGCCGGTTTCGCCGACCAGCTCGATCATCGCCGGGTCGGCGCCGAGGCCCCCCTTATGGCCGGGGACCTGGAAGCGGCCCATCTCGAGCTCCGAGTAGGCGAGCAGGGCGTCGACGTAAGGGGTCGACTCCTGACCGGGATCGGGCATCGAGCCGAGTCTACGCACCCGCCTGACCGGCCTTGGACAAATTTGCGGCGCACCTTTGGACGAAGCCGCAGGTCCCCCTCCGGGAGAATCCGGGTATGCGACACACCCGGCTTGGCTACTGGATCGAGGAGGCCGGCGAGGTTCAGCCGCGCCCCTCGCTCGCCGGTGATATGGAGGCCGACGTGCTGGTGGTCGGCGGCGGCTACACGGGGATGTGGAGCGCCTGGTACACGCGGCAGCTGGAGCCCGAGGCGCGGGTCGTCCTGCTCGAGGCCGAGCCGCTCTGCGGCCGCGGCCCGAGCGGCCGCAACGGCGGCTTCTGCAACGCGATGTGGTTCTCGCTCGCCTCGATGCGCGACCGCTGGGGGGCGGAGGGAGCGCTGGCGACCGCACACGCGGCGCAGGATGCAGTCGGGCGGATCGGGAGCTTCTGTGAGGAGCACGAGGTGGATGCTTGGCTCCGGCCCGCCGGCTACGTCCAGGTCTCGACCGCGCCGGCGCACGACGGCGCCTGGCAGCGCGCGGTCGAAGCCTGCCGCGAGCTCGGCGTCCCGGAGATGCTGCAGCCGCTCAGCGAGGCGGAGGTGGCCGAGCGCTGCAAGTCGCCCGCCTTCCGCGCCGGCGCCGTCTCGCCGACCTCGGCGACGGTGCAGCCGGCGCGGCTGGCGCTGGGGCTGCGGGCGAAGCTGCTGGAGGCGGGGGTGGAGGTGTTCGAGGCCTCCCCGGTGCGCTCGCTCCGCGAGGCCGGCGACGGCGTCAAGGCGAAGACGGCGGCCGGATCGGTGCGCGCCGAGCGCGCCGTGCTGGCGATCGGCAGCGCCGCCAAGGGCCGTCACGGCCCCCTGCGCGGCCGCCTCACGGTGGCCTCCTCGCACATCGTCCTCACCGAGCCGGTGCCCGACGTGCTCGAGCGGATCGGCTGGACCGGCGGCGACTGCATCACCGACGCGCGCTCGCTGCTGCACTACTTCCGCACCACCAACGACGGCCGCATCGCCTTCGGCTGGGGCGGCGGCCGGATCGCGATGGGCGCCAGGACCCATGGCCGCGCCGAGGTCGACGCGTCGGTCGTCGCCTCGGCAGCCGAAGACCTCCACGCCTACTTCCCCGGCCTCCAAGGCCGCCGCATCACCCACGCCTGGGGCGGCCCGATCGACGCCTCCCCGACCCACCTCCCCGCCATCCGCTCCCTCGCCGGTCGCCGCGCCTTCGTCGCCGCCGGCTACACCGGCAACGGCGTCGGCCCCTCGAACATGGTCGGCCGCACCCTCGCCTCCCTGGCCCTCGGCCACGAAGACGACCTCACCCGCCTTCCCTTCGTCGACGCCCACACCCCCCGCGTCCCCCCCGAGCCCTTCCACTGGCTGGGCGGCGAATCGATCCGCTACGCGATCGAGAAGAAAGAGGAAGCCGAGATGGCCGGCCGCCGACCCAACCCACTCGCCTCAGCCCTGGCCAAGGTCCCCGAGCTGATCGGCTTCCACATCGGTCGCTAAGTGGCCGCAGCCGCGCCCGCCGGAACGCCGATCCCGGCCTCCTGTTCGGGCCGCACGCTGGCCATCTTTTCGGCGCGGCGTTGCTGCCAGGTGGCGAAGCCCATGGCGGCTACGGTGAAGGAGAAGAGGATCATCGCGATGACGTTGACTTCGACCGGGATGCCTCGCTGGGCGGCGCCGAAGATGTAGAGGGGGAAGGTGACGGTGGTGCCGGAGTTGAAGTTGGAGATGACGAAGTCGTCGATCGAGAGGGCGAAGGCGAGCATGGCGCCGCCGAAGATGCCGGGCATGATCAGGGGGAGGGTGACCAGGCGGAAGGTCTCGAAGGAGCTTGCTCCCAGGTCCCTGGCCGCCTCCTCGAGGCTGCGGTCGAAGCCGATCAGGCGGGAGCGCACGACGACGACCACGAAGCTGATGCAGAACATGACGTGGGCGATCAGCAGGGTTTCGAAGCCGAGCTTGAAGACGTTGAAGAGGAGGAAGAAGGAGAGCAGCGCCGCCCCCATCACCACCTCCGGCGTCGCCATCGGGATCACAATCAGGAAGTTCGCCAGGCGCCGGCCGAAGAACTGGTGGCGGACCAGGGCCAGCGCCATCATCGTCCCGACGATCGTCGAGATCACCGTCGCCAGCAGCGCCAGTTTGAGGCTGGTGAGCAGCGCTTCGTTCAATTCGGGGCGGCTGAAGGCGTGGGCCCAGTGTTCGAAGGTGAAGCCGACCCAGGTGTAGTTGTAGCGGCCCTTCGGATCGTTGAAGGAGAAGAGCAGGATCACCGCGATCGGCAGCAGCAGGTAGACGACGACCAGCGCGGCGACGATGTTGACCGCGTGCTCGCGCAGCCAGCGCCAGGCTCGCGCCCCGCGCCCCTCCATCAGACCGCCTCCTCGCCCATCAGCGCCTCCGAGCCGGCGAAGCGGATGTAGACGACGACGGCGACCATGATCAGCGCCATCAGCACGAAGGAGAGCGCAGCCGCCGACGGGTAATCGGCCTGGCTCAGGTAGAGCGACTGGATCACGTTGCCGATCATCCGGTTGCCGGCGCCGCCGAGGAACTGGGCGTTGACGTAGTCGCCGGCGGCCGGGATGAAGGTGAGCAGGGTGCCCGCCACCACTCCGGGCGCCGACAGCGGCAGCGTCACCCGCAGGAAGGTCTGGGTCGCCGAGGCGTAGAGGTCCTTCCCCGCCTCGATCAGCCGCACGTCGATCCGCTCGAGGCTGGCGTAGATCGGCAGGATCATGAACGGCAGGAAGTTGTAGGTGAGGCCGGCGATCACCGCCCAGCTGGTGGCGAGGATGTGACCGCTCGGCGCCAGCCCGATCGCGTGGAGGAATTCGGTCACCGGGCTTTCGTCGGAGAGGATCGTCTCCCAGGCGATCGTCCGGATCAGGTAGGTGGTGAAGAACGGCGCCACCACTGCGAACAGCATCACGTTGCGCCAGCGCCCGGCCTTGAAGGCGATCGCGTAGGCGAGCGGGTAGGCGATCACCAGCGCCAGCAGCGTCGCCGCCCCCGCGTAGACGAACGAGCGCACGAACTGCGTGTCGTAAGCCGAGAGGGCTTCGCTGTAGTTCGACCAGTTCCAGTCGAATTCGAGGCTGCCGACGACGCCGGACTCCAGCGAGAGCTTCGCCATGTAATAGAGCGGGACGACGAAGAAGAGGACCAGCCAGATCGTCCCCGGCCCGAGCAGGAAGTAAGGGGAGAGGCGGCGACGGAGGGAGCTCATCGGCCCACGCTCCCTCCGTCGCTGGTTGCCGCCTCGGTCATCGGGTTACCCGTTCAGAACCGAATCGAAGGCTTTGATCACCTTCTGTTCTTCTTCTTCGCTCTTAAACACCGGCGTCGCCGAGCAGTTCTTGGTGAAGGAAGCGCTGGGGAAGATCAGCTGGTTCTTCGCCAGTTCCGGATCGCGCTTGGCGAGGACTTCTTTCACGCCTTCGACCGGCGTCACGTAGTTGACGTATTCGGCGATGTTGGCCTGGACTTCCGGTTCGTAGACGAAGTTCATGAAGGCCTCGGCCGCGGTCGGGTTCGGCGCCCCGATCGGGATCACCATGTCTTCCGACCAGAGCATGCAGCCCTCGGTCGGCATCCGCCATTCGAGGCTCGGGTTGTCTTCCTGCAGCTGCACCGCGTCCCCCGACCAGCCGATCACCGCGACCGCGTCGCCGCTGGTCAGGTCACGCGCGTAGTCGTTGCCGGTGAAGCGGCGGATCTGCCCCGATTCGGCGGCGCCCTTGATTTTTTCGATCGCCTTCATCCAGTCCGCTTCGGTCGCTTCGTTGGGGTCGATTCCTTCGCACTTCATCACCAGCGGCACGGTTTCGCGCACTTCGTTGAGGAAGTCGACTTTGCCCTTGTATTTCGATTCGAAGAGGTCGCAGACCGACTTCACTTCGGGCGCAGTTTCTTTGTTGACGATGACCCCGGTCATCCCGCTCTGCCACGGCACCGTGTAGTCGCGGTTTGGGTCGAACTGCGGGTGCTGGAGGCTCGAGACGAGGTTCTTTTCCACTTCCGGCAGGCCGGCTTTGTCGAATTCCTGCAGGTAGCCGAGCTTGTGCATTTTCGTGACCATGTAGTCGGCCAAGACGAAGATGCTGCGACCGCCCGATTCTCCTCGTGACAGAAGCGGCTGCATCTTGTTGAAGAATTCTTCGTTGGAGTTGATGTCCTCGATGTATTTGACCTTGACCCCGGTCGCCTTTTCGAAGTCGGGGATGGTCTTCTTGTCGATGTAGAGCGGCCAGTTGGAGATCGTCAGCTCGCCCGAGGGCTTCCCTTCGAGCTTCACTTTCGGCGCTTCCTTTTCTTCGCCGCCGCCTTCGATGCCGCCACCGCCCCCGCCGCCGCAGGCGGCGAGCCCGAGGGCCAGCGTCGCGAGGGCAACCAGGGCAGCGACCAGGGCGCTGATCCTGCGCGGGCTCTTCTTGCTGCTCACCATCGGGTTCAACCTCCGTGCGTCGTTTCCAGTTGCGACTTGTCGGCGGCGCCGGCGGCGCCGTCGGTTGGGGCGGCCGCTCCGTTCAGCGACTCGCGGACAAGATGCATGTGCTCGGGCTCCCAGCTGAGGGCGACGCGGGCGCCGCCGCCGGGCAGGCGCCGGCGCTCGGCCTCGTCGGCGTTGGGGACGAGGACGGTCATCCGCACCCCCTCGCCGAGGTCGACCGCGATCTGCGTCGAGGTCCCGAGGTACAGCGAGCTGGCGACGATGCCTTCTACCCGCGGTTGGTCGGGCGCGCCGTCGCCGTCTTCGCTGAGCTCGACCCGGAGCTTCTCCGGCCGCACCACCGCGTGGCAGCGGTCGCCGGGCGCGAATCCGTCGGTGTGGGTGGCGATCGTCTGGCCCTGGTCGAGACGCACTTCGTGCGCACCGGTGACCGTCGCCGGCATCAGGTTGGAGACGCCGATGAAGCCGGCGACGAAGGTCGTGGCCGGGCGGTCGTAGACCTCCGCGGGCGCCGCCACCTGCTCGACCCGGCCGCGGTTCATCACCGCGATCCGGTCGCTCATCGTCAGCGCCTCCTCCTGGTCGTGGGTGACGTAGACGAAGGTGATTCCGACGTCGCGCTGGATCCGCTTCAGCTCGACCTGCAGTTCCTTGCGCAGTTTCAGGTCCAGCGCCCCGAGCGGCTCGTCGAGCAGGAGGACTTTCGGCAGGTTGACCAGCGCCCGGGCGAGGGCGACGCGCTGCTGCATACCGCCCGAGAGCATCGACGGCCGCCGTTTGCCCTCGCTCGCCAGGCCAACCCGCTCGAGCTCGGCCGCGACCCGCTGTCTGATCTCCGCCTTCGAGACTTTCTTCCGCTTCAGCCCGAAGCCGACGTTCTCCTCGACGCTGAGGTGGGGGAAGAGCGCGTAGCTCTGGAAGACCGTGTTGGTCGGGCGCTTTTGCGGCGGCAGCTGCGCCACGTCCTCGCCCTCGATCCGGATTTCGCCCCCCGTCGGCCGCTCGAAGCCGGCGATCATCCGCAGCGTCGTCGTCTTGCCGCAGCCGCTCGGGCCGAGCAGGGTGAAGAACTCTCCCCGCGCCAGGTCCAGGTTCAGGTCGTCGACCGCGACCAGCTGGTCGAAGCGCTTGGTCACGCCTCGCAGCTCGACGCTCGAACTCTCTGGATGGACGTCCATCGGCGCTCTGGTGGCCTCCTGTAGGTGCCGAGTCACTACCCGGGTGAGCGGCTCTGTACCAGCGACGGTAAGCCCCGGTGGACCACCGTGCAAGGGGCGAATGTCCTAAAAGAACAGGCCTCGCTTATCCAGCATGTACAAGGCGCTCCTCAGTCCTTGACCCAAAGACCACTTGCGATTGTTGGGATTGGGCTCTAGCTTTGTCCATAACGTCGTAATCGGAGAGGAGGGCCGTATGGCCACCGCGTCGCAGGCGCCGGCAGGAACCGACCTTCAGCAGCTGGCCCGCCAACACCTTTGGATGCACTTCTCGAGGATGGGTGCCTACGGCCCCGACCACGAGATCCCGATCATCACCAGGGCCGACGGCTGCTACGTCTACGACGAGCACGGCAACCGCTACCTCGACGGCCTCTCCGGCCTCTTCTGCGTCAACGCCGGCCACGGCCGCACCGAGTACGGCGAGGCGGCGCTGGCGCAGATGGAAGAGCTCGACTTCTACACCCTTTGGAGCTACGCCCACCCGAAGGCGATCGAACTGGCGGCGCGGATCGCGTCGATGACGCCGGGAGACCTCAACCGGGTCTTCTTCACCTCCGGCGGCTCGGAGGCGGTCGAGTCGGCCCTGAAGCTGGCCCGCAACTACCACCGGGCCCTCGGCAAAGGCCAGAAGCACAAGGTGATCGCCCGCGAGGTCGCCTACCACGGCACCTCGTTCGGAGCCCTCTCCGCGACCGGGATCACCGACCTCCGCGCCCAGTTCGAGCCGCTCACCCCGGGCGGCTGCCACGTCCCCAACACCAACATCTACCGCTGGCCCGAGGACCGCGACCCGCTCTGGGCGGCCGACGCGATCGAGGAGCGGATCGTCTTCGAGGGCCCCGAGACCGTCGCCGCGGTGATCCTCGAGCCGGTCCAGAACGCCGGCGGCTGCTTCGTCCCGCCCGACGGCTACTTCCAGCGGGTGCGCGAGATCTGCGACCGCTAC
>DASUWV010000122.1:0-35659 GCA_036378275.1 Solirubrobacterales bacterium
GACGAGGAGATCGCCGCCGCCGAGGCCAGTGAGCCGAAACTGGCGCCGGCCGATCCAGCGACCGAGATCCATGCCTCCCGCGCCGAGCCGCCGGCCGAGCCAGTGGAGGAGGACGAAGAGGACGAGGAGTTCTGGAGCGACCAGCGCCTCTCCGACGAGCTCGACCAGGCGCTGGAATCCCCCCTCACCGAGGAGCACGAGCTGCCGCCGCTCACCGACGAGCACGAGACGCCCGCGCCCGCCGCCGCGGAGCCCACCGCCCTCTACGAGGACGCGGCCACGGAGGACGACGAGCACGAGGACGAGCCGCCCCACGCCGAGTACGACCCCGACACCGGTCACGAGGACGTCCTCGAAGACACCCCCGACTTCCTCGAGGACGCCCCCGAGGACGACGAGCTCTGGTTCGAGCAGAAGCCTCCGAAGGACTTCGACTTCGACGACTGAGGAGTGGAGCCAGCCGGATTCGAACCGGCGACCTCCTCCGTGCAAGGAAGGCGCTCTGCCAGCTGAGCTATGGCCCCGTCCTGCAGATTGTAGGCGGCTTCGCCTAAGCGATCAGCGACTCCGCCCGCTTGCCCTCGGGCAGGTTCTGGTCGGCGTGATAGCTCGACCGCACCAGGGGCCCGGCGGCGACGGACTCGAAGCCGAGGTCGTAGGCGGCTCGCTCGAGGGCCGCGAACTCGTCGGGGTGCCAGTAGCGGACGACCGGGAGGTGGTTCTCGGTGGGGCGCAGGTACTGGCCGACGGTGAGGACTTGGACGTGGTGCTCGCGGAGGAGGCCGAAGGTCTCGACCATCTCCTCGAAGGACTCGCCGAGGCCGACCATCAGGCCGGACTTGGTGACGACCTCGTCGCCGCCCATCTCCTTCGCCATCTTCAGCACCCGGGCCGAGCGCAGGAACCGGGAGCCGCGGCGGGCGATCGGGTAGAGGCGCGGCACCGTCTCGACGTTGTGGTTGAAGACGTCGGGGCGCTCGTGGATCACCTTCGCCAGCGGCATCTCCTGGCCGCGGAAGTCGGGGGTGAGGATCTCGACCTTGCACTCGGGCGCCAGCATCCGGATCGAGCGGACGACGCCGACGAAGGCGCTCGCTCCGTAGTCGGGCAGGTCGTCGCGGTCGACCGAGGTGACGACGGCATGGCGCAGCCCCATCGCCTTCACCTGGTTGGCGACGCGCAGGGGCTCCAGCGGGTCGTTCCAGGTCGGCTTCCCGGTCTGCACGTTGCAGAAGCCGCAGCGCCGGGTGCAGACGTCGCCGAGGATCATGAAGGTCGCCGTCCCGCGCTCCCAGCACTCGCCGACGTTGGGGCAGTTGGCCTCCTCGCAGACGGTGTGGAGATTGTCGGCGCCGATCTTCGCCTTCAGCCGCCGATAGTTGGGCCCGCCCGGCGCCGGCACCTTCAGCCACGGCGGCTTGCGGGCGCGGCGGAAGGGGACGGTCCCCTCGGCCTCGGCAGCGGTCCCCCCCGGCTTGGCCCGGGAGCGGGTGACATGGATGCGCTCGGCGGTCTCGCTCATCGAGTTACCTGAGCGTAGCGTCCGGTGACTTCGGCTCGAGCGCGGCGAGCGACGTCAGGACCGGCTCGCGCTCGAGCACGCGCGCGTAGGCGGCGACGAGGATCTCGGCGAAGGCGTCGAGGTCCTGCTCGGCCCCGAGCTCTCGGGAGAGCGAGGTCATCGCCACCCCCTCGATCCCGCAGGGGACGATCCACTCGAAGGGCTGCAGGTCGTTGTTGACGTTGACCGCCAGCCCGTGCGTCGTGACACCGCGGCTGACGTGCAACCCGATCGAGCCGATCTTCCGCGCCGGGGTGGGCGAGAGCGTCGGCGGCGGCTCGCCCTCCGTCCACACCCCCGTCAGGCCCTCGATCGTCTGCGCCGGCACCCCCGCCTCGCCGAGCGCCTCGATCATCACCCGCTCGAGCCCGCGCACGTAGCGGTGGACGTCGTCGCCGTACGCCCCGAGGTGGACGATCGGGTAGGCGACCAGCTGCCCCGGCCCGTGGTAGGTGACGAGGCCGCCGCGGTCGGTGTCTCGCACCTCGATCCCCTGCGCTTCGTACCACTCGGCCCCCATCGGCAGCTCCTCCGGCCGCGAGCGGCGGCCGCGCGTGTAGACGGGCGGGTGCTCGAGCAGCAGCAGGACGTCCGGGATCTCCCCGCGCTGCCGTCGCGCCGCCAGCGCGCGCTGCAGCTCCAGCGCCTCCTCATAAGGGACGGCGCCGCGGCGGACCACGAGGACATCGGCGGCCATTTACGAATCGTTGCAGGAGGCCGACGTATCCTTAGGCCGCCCCCTGCCCATGGTCCAGACCAAGGCCCTCCGATTCGAATGGCTCCCGGCCGTGGCGCTCAGCTCAGCGCTGGCCCTGGCGATGCTGATCTGGAGCCCGCCCGTCGGGGACCTCGCCGCGCAGGTCTTCCGCACGGAGCTCTTCCAGAGCGCCGGCCTCGCGATCTGGAACGGCAGCTGGTACGGCGGCCACTACACCCTCACCTACAGCCTGCTGTTCCCGCCGCTGGCGGCGCTGCTCGGGCCGCAGCTGGTCGGCACGCTCGCCGTGGTCGCCTCCTCCTACCTCTTCGACCGGCTCGTCCGCGACCGCTGGGGGGCCGAGGCGCGCTGGGCGACGCTCTGGTTCGCGGCCGGCGTCGTCACCCTGCTCGCCGACGGGCAGCTCACCTTCGCCCTCGGCGTCGCCTTCGGCCTGGCGACGCTGCGCTGCCTGCAGCTCGGCCACCGCGGCCCGGCGCTGCTCGCCGCCGCCGCCACCCCGCTGGCGAGCCCGGTCGCCGGCGCCTTCCTCGCCGGCGTGGTCATCGCCGGCGCGGTCGAACCGGGCCGCCGCCTCAGCCGCCCGGCGCTCGGCGCGGGGGCGCTGGCGCTCGTCCTCACCGTCGCCCCGAACCTCGCCTTCCCCGAAAGCGGCCAGTTCCCCTTCGTCTTCTCCTCCTACGTCGCGATCCCAGCCTGGGCCTTCGGGGCGATGGTCCTCACCCAGGGCGTCCGCGAGGAGGAGCGGCAGCTGCGCCGGGTCGTCGTCGGCTACGTCCTCGCCGCGACCGCGATCTGGCTGCTGCCGAACGCGATGGGCGGCAACGCGGTCCGCCTCGGCGCCCTCTTCGGCGGCCCGGTGCTGGCAGCGGTCCTGCTCTCGCGGCGGCCGCGGCGCGCCGTCCCGCTCTGGGCCTTCACAACCGTCCTCGTCCTGGCAATGGCCGGCAGCCTCTACTGGCAGTTCAACGCCAGCGTCGCCCAGATCGCCCGCTCGGTCGACGATCCCTCGACCGCCAAGGCCTACTTCCACCCGGTGGCGCAGTGGCTGCGCGCCCACGGCGCGCAGGGGATGCGGATCGAGGTGCCGCCGACCGCGAACCACTGGGAGGCGGCCTATCTGGCGCCGAAGTTCGAGCTCGCCCGCGGCTGGCTGCGCCAGCTCGACACCACCCGCGACGACCTCTTCTACGACCAGGAGGAGCTGACGCCCGCCGCCTACGGAGCCTGGCTGCGCGCCAACGCGATCTCCTACGTCGCCCTGCCGGACGCCCCGCTCGACTACTCCTCCGAAGAAGAGCGCCGGGTGATCCTCTCCGAACCGTCCTACCTCGACCTGCGTTTCCGCTCGCCGCACTGGCGCATATATGAAGTGCGGGACCCGAAGCCGCTGGTCGCCCCGCTCGGCGCCGCGGCCGCGCAGACCCTCTGGTTCGGCCGCCAGGGCTTCGCCCTCGACGTCAAGCGCCCGGGCGAGTTCCTCGTCCGCGTCAACTTCACGCCCTACTGGTCGATCTCCCGCGGCGCCGGCTGCATCATCCGCCACGGCGACTGGACCGTCGCCCGCGCCTCCCACCCCGGCATCTTCCGCGTCGCCGCCGACTTCTCGGTCGGCCGCGCCTGGAACGCGGTCACCGGCGCCCGCAAGACCTGCTGAAAACGCACTTCTTTCCGCTATGCGGCAATAAGTGCGTTCTCAGGGTTGGCCCGGCGGCAAACCCGCATCCCGCATCGCCAGCGCGAACTTGACGAATTCCTCCTGGAAGTCGTGCAGCTGAAGCGGATGGCCGGCGCCGTCGGGGTTTTCCGACGGCCGCCCCTTGCCGGCCCGCCGTTCGCGCCGCGCCGCCCGCCGCCAGTCCGCCATTTCGTCGTGCAGCTGGTCGCGCGGCTCGAGGCCGCTCCGCGGTGCGTCTTCGAGCAGGACCCCCAGATGGGGTGCCCGCCCCACCCGTTCGGGCATCGCGGCGATCGCGTGGTCGGGGTTGGCGGCGAAGCGGTGCAGGATCGTCGCGATCAGGCTGGTGTGTTCGAACACCTCGTGGGAGACGAACTGGCGCACCCGCGGCCCGACCACCAGCGCCGGCACCCTCACCCCGAGCGTCTCGTAGCCCGAGCGGTCGCTGACCGGCGGCGGCGCGACGTGGTCGTAGAACCCACCGTGCTCGTCGTAGACGACCACCAGCACCGTGTCCTCCCAGTTGGGGCTGCTCGCCAGCGCCTCGTAGATTTCGAGCACCAGCGCCTGGCCCGCCTTCACGTCGGAGGGCGGATGGTCGTCGTTGGAGCTCGACTCGTTGACGCTGAGGTCGATGAAGTTGGGGTCGATCCAGGAGACGTCGCGCAGCTCCCCCTTGGCGGCGTCGTCGAGGAAGCTGTCGTGGGTGACGATCATGGCCTCGGCGGCTTCGGTCTCCCAGCTGATCTTCTTGCGGTTGAAGTAGGCGAAGTTGTCCCGCTTGACGTGGTCGCGGTAGTAGCCGTCGGCGGCGCGCAGGGTGGCAGGGTCGTGCGAGTACCAGCGCCATTGCGAGTCGTGCAGCTGCCGGGTGAAGGCCTCGACCTCGAAGATCGGCGCGCCGCTGATCTTGCCGATCGCCGGGATCCCCTTCACGTCGTTCAGCAACTCGCTCAGCACCCCCGGCTTGTGGCCGATCGACGGCCCCTCGCGCCCGGCCAGCGAGTAGAGCCGGTTGGGCCAGGTGTCCCCGGGGATCGAGGAGTGCCAGCGGTCGCAGACGCAGAAGTTGTGGGCCAGGTGCCGGTAGACCGGTAGGTGCTGGGCGCCGAAGTGGCCCATCGGCACCTTCAGGTACTTGGGATCGAGTTTGACTTCGTGCCCTGCCTTGTCCTTGCGAGTGTGGGCGAAGTTCTTCACGAAGCCGCCGTTTTCGTCCCGAAGCTGGTTGGCGACGCAGCTGGGGGAGTGGCAGGGATCGAGGATCTTCGGTTCCTGGCCCGGCGGCGTCGGCGGCATCGTTTCCCCCGGCCCCCATTCGAACGGTGCGTATTCGTTCCCGTCCACGTCGAAGTTCGGCTTCGCCCCGACGATGCCGTCGACGTCGAGCCCGTCGTTCTGCAGGAAGCCGAGCATCTGGTCGAACGACCGGTTCTCCATCATCAGGACGACGATGTGCTTGACGCCCTGGAGGCGCCGCAGGCTGTCGTCGGGATCTTCGGCGGGCGAGTGAACCGTTCTCACCCGCCTTGCGTAGGGCGGCCTGGCGCGTCGGGTTTCGATTTCCGGGTGAGGGCGGCAGCCTTGACTGCGTTGGCCTGGTCTTCGGGCAGTTCCTCTTCGATGGCGGCGACGAGGGCGTTGTGGCTTTCCTCGGTTAGTTCTGCCCTCGTCTGTGCATCAGTGGCCTGTTTGGTCTTCTCATTCGCCTTCTCTGCCGTATTGGCGGTTGCCTTGATCCCGAGGTAGCCGCTCACAACGGCGGAGATGATGCCCAAGGCCGAGGTGGTGATGGCCACGACCGCGTCTTTGTTGCCCGCGCCCAGCAGGGACACCGCGACCACGGCGAGCGCGACCACGGCGAGCATGCCGATGAAGACGATGAGCGCTCCGGTGATGGTCCGGACGTTCTCTGTCTCCCAGCCCTTCGACCTGCGGCGGAACAGCCCTCGTCCTTCGCTCATACGACGACTCTTGCAGAATCATCCTGACTACACAGGAGTACTTAGAAAAGTTCCTGTTTCTCGACGTCATGCACTGCCTGCGAACGTCGCCAGCGCGGCTTTCACCACGTGCTCCTCGTGCGGGATCGCGGCCTGCTCGAGGCGTTTGGAGTACGGCATGTGTACGTCGGCGCCGGTGACCCGCTGGACCGGGGCGTCGAGGTAGTCGAAGGCGTGCTCGGTGATCAGCGTCGCGAGGTTGGCGCCGACGCCGCCGTGGGGCCAGCCCTCCTCGACGATCACCGCGCGGTTGGTCTTGCGGACCGAGGCGAGGATCGTGTCGAGGTCGAGCGGGCGCAGGGTGCGGGGGTCGATCACCTCCGCCTCGACCCCATGCTCGCCGGCCAGCGTCGCCGCGGCTTTCTCCGCCGTCTGAGCCATCTTCAGCACGCCGACGATCGTCACGTCGTCGCCCTCGCGCCGCACCGCCGCTTCGCCGAAGCGCAGCGGCTCGCTGCCGTTCGCACCCTCCTCGGGCACCTCGCCGCGAGCGCCGTAGAGGCTCTCGTGCTCGATGAAGACGACCGGGTTGGGGTCGCGGATCGCCGCCTTCAGCAGCGCCTTGCCGTCGGCCGGGGTGGAGGGGCAGGCGACCAGCAGCCCCGGCACCTGCAGGAAGAGGGCCTCGAAGCTGTGCGAGTGGGTCGGCCCGAGCTGGTGGCCGCCGCCGCCCGGCATCCGGATCACCAGGGGCACCCTCGCCTGGCCGTTGAACATGTAGGGGATCGCGGCGGCGTGGTTGATGATCTGGTCCAGCGCCAGCAGGCTGAAGTTGACCGTCATCAGCTCGACGACCGGCCGCAGCCCGTTCATCGCCGCGCCGACGCCGATGCCGACGATCGTGTTCTCGGAGATCGGCGTGTCGCGCACCCGCCGCTCGCCGAACTCGTCGAGCAGGCCTTCGGTCACCTTGAAGGCGCCCTGGAAGACGGCGACGTCCTCGCCCATCACGAGGACCGACTCGTCGGCGCGCATCTCCTCCGCCATCGCGTCGCGCAGCGCTTCGCGCATCCGCAGCTCCCCCATCAGTCGCCTCCCTCCGGCCGCACCTCTTCGGGCTCGTCGGCGACCTCGTACTCGGCGCCGACCCGTGGCTCGACTCCCTCCTGGGCGTCGCCGTGCGTTGCCGGGTTCGGGCGCTCTCCCGTCGGCTCTGCCGCGTAGGCGGCGCCGGCCTCGGCCAGCTCGCGCGCAGAGGCGGGCATTTCCGCCTCGTCCTCGCCGCGGTGCGGCTCCGGGCTGCGCTCGTCGACGGCGTACCAGCCGCCGGGCTCGGTGCGCGCGTAGAGGCTTTCGTACATCGTGTCGAGGGGCGGCTCCGGCGAGCTCTCGGCGAACTCGACCGCCGCTTTGACCTGCTCGTCGGCCGCGTCGCGCACCTGCCCCACCTCGCGCTCGCCCAGCACGCCCGCCTCGACGCAGCGCCGCGCGAAGGTCTCGATCGGGTCTTTGCGCTGCCACTCCTCAACCTCCTCGCGCTCCCGGTAGACCTCGGGGTCGGCGGCGGAGTGGCCGCGGTAGCGGTAGGTGAAGGCCTCGAGCAGGGTCGGCCGCGACTCCTCGCGCGCCAGCCGAATCCCCTCGGCGACCGCCTCGCGCACCGCGATCACATCCATGCCGTCGACCCGGGTGCCGTCGATCCCGTAGCCCTCGGCCTTCTTCGAGAGGTCGGTCTGGGCCGAGTGGCGCTCGACCGCGGTCCCCATCCCGTAGAGGTTGTTCTCGACCAGGAAGAAGAGCGGCAGCTTCCACAGCGCCGCCAGGTTCATCGTCTCGCCGAAGTTGCCGGTGTTGGAGGCGCCGTCGCCGAACATGCAGACGGTCACCGCGTCTTCGCCCTTGTACTGGGAGGCGAGGGCGAGGCCGGCGGCGATCGGAAGGTTGCCGCCGACGATCCCGTAGCCCCCCATGAACCGCTTCTCGGCGTCGAAGATGTGCATCGAGCCGCCGCGGCCGCCGCTGGTCCCGTCGACCTTGCCGAACAGCTCGGCCATCACCCGCTTGGGCTCGGTGCCGCGGGCGATCGCGTGGCCGTGGGTGCGGTAGGTGCCGATCAGGAAGTCTTCGTCGCGCATCACTGAGGTGGTGCCGACGATCGTCGCCTCCTCGCCGATCGCCAGGTGCAGGAAGCCGCCGGCCTTGGCCCGCTGGTACTGGCGCCCCGCCTCCTCCTCGAAGCGACGGATCAGCGCCATCCGCGCAAGCAGCTCGTAACAGGTGGCGGCGTCAGGCAGATCTGCCATCGACCTCACATTAGATGACCGCCCTTCCCGCCGAACTGCATCAAATTTCCGGTCTGGGAGGCAGGAAATTTGATGCAGTTCGGAGGGACTGCTTGGGTTAGGCGCGGCTTGCCGCCTCGACCGCGTCCTCGAGGCGGTCGTCGCCCCAGAAGACCTCTTCGCCGACGAGGACCGCCGGCACGCCTTCGATGCCGAGGTCGCCGGCGCGGTCCGTCGCTTCCCGCAGGGCGTCCTTCACGACCCTGGTTTCGACCGCTTTAAGCAGCGCCCGCGGATGCATCTCGCAGGCGGCCCCGGCGATCGTCACGCTGTCGACGTCGGTGAGGTCGCGGCCGGCGGCAAAGGCCTGGCGGAAGGCGGCGAGGGAGAAGGCGATCGTGCGCCCGGTCTGCTTCGCGTAGGTGGCCGCGCGCATCGCCACCAGCGTGTTCCCCGGCCACGGCTTCGGCCAGGCGATTGGCGGCAGCCCGTACTCGCCGGCGCGCCGCTCGATCTCCGCCATCCCCTCCGCCCGCGCCTCCGTCTCCGCCCAGGAGCCGCGATCGAAGCGGCGGAACAATCCGCCGAGGAGGATCGGCTGCCACTCTGGCTGCTCCAACCCGGCCTCGCCGAACAGCCCGCTGATCCGCTCCGCCGACAGGTAGGCGTACGGGGACCCGAGGTCGTAGTAAAAGACGGCGCGCTCGCTCACCCCTTGCTCCTTAGATCGGGCACGCGTGCCCTTCCGTCGCCCGGCACAGCTTCTCTTCGATGTCGACATGCATGGTCGTAACCGTGTTCCATTGAGCCCTGGTTTTGATTCGCGGATTGAATTGCAGCTTGCCGCCGACAATGAGGGTGTCGTCGCCGGTTACGCGGAACGTCTCACCGCCAGTCGCGTCTGCGAGGTCCGAATGCGGGCCGAGGGAGACAGGCTCACCTTCGCTGCCCAGCGAGACTCCGAAGCGAAGGACCGTGTGGTGCGGGCCGTAGGCGACTCCGGCGACAGCACCGCTGGCGCCGCTTGGCACGGCAACCGATTGGAACTCGAAGCGGTAGGGGAGCTGGCGAAGAAGCTGCTTGGTTTCCCCCTCGCTGAGCGTCTTCGTGCCGCCACAGGCTTGAAGGGGCAGGGTGCCTGCAAAGGCCGCGATGAAGAGCGCTAAAAACCCCGCTCGCCCCGATGGCAACCGCACGGCCTAAGCGTGAATCGGCCAGCCGTCCACGGCCCGGGCCGCATCGAGGATCGCCTCGGAGACGGTGGGGTGGGGGTGCACGGTGCGGGCCAGCTCTTGATAGCCGCCCTCGAGCTCCATCGCCGCGACCAGCTCCGCGATCATGTCGCAGGCGCGGTTGCCGACCACGTGGGCGCCGAGGATCTCGCCGTATTTGGCCTCGACGACGAGCTTGACGAGGCCGTCTTTGTCGTCGTAGACGGTGCCCGCCCCCTCGCCGGCGATTTTCTGTTTGCCGACCTTGACCTCGTGGCCGGCCTCCTTCGCCGCCGCCTCGGTGAGGCCGACGCTGGCGACCTGCGGCTGGCAGAAAGTGGCGCCGGCGACGAGGTTCTGGTCGACCGGACGGGTCTCGACCCCGGCGGCGGCCTCGACCGCGACCACGCCCTCCTCGGAAGCCTTGTGGGCGAGCGCCTTCCTGTTCACCAGGTCGCCGATCGCGAAGACCTTCTGGTTCGTGGTCCGCTGGAGCCCGTCGACCTTGATCTTGCCGTTCTCCTCCAACTCGATCCCGGCCTCCCGCAGCCCCAGCCCCTCGACGTCGGGGGCGCGGCCGCCGGCGATCATCAGGTAGTCGACCTCGGTCGTCGTATCCCCGTAGCTGAGCTTGACGCTGTTATCGCCCGCCTCGACGTTCTGCACGGGCGTGCCGGTGGAGATCTCGATCCCCTGGCGCTTGAAGACGCGTTCGACGACTTTGGCCATGTCCCTGTCCTCCGCCGGCAGGATCTGGTCGAGCATCTCGATCAGCAGCACCTCGGCGCCGAAGCGCGCGTAGGCGGAGGCGAGCTCCGCGCCGGAGGCGCCGGCGCCGACGACGGCGATCCGGTTCGGCCGTTCGCCCAGCGACCAGGCGCCCCAGGTGTCCAGCACCCGGCCGCCGAACTCGACGCCCGGGATCGGCAGCGCCACCGACCCGGTCGCGAGCGTCACCGCCTTCGCCTCGTAGGTCTCCTCGCCGACGACGACGTTGCCGTCCCCGTTCAGTGAGGCGTCGCCGTGGATGAACTCGACCTTGTTTTTCTTCCAAAGGCCTTCGACGCCGCCCGACAGCGTCGCCGAGACCTCCTCGCGGCGCTTTTGCAGCGCCTCCCAGTCGAGCTCGACCCCGGTGCCGACGACGCCGAGGTCGGCGCTGTTGCGGGCCTCGTGGTAGATCTCGG
Organism: Solirubrobacterales bacterium; assembly: GCA_036378275.1. GTDB lineage: Bacteria > Actinomycetota > Thermoleophilia > Solirubrobacterales > 70-9 > VAYN01. The sequence goes on from DASUWV010000122.1 coordinate 10,581, forward strand.
CGGTGCGGAGGAGCGTCTTCGCCGGGATGCAGGCATAGTTGAGGCAGCGCCCGCCGGCTTTGTCGCGCTCGACGACCGCCGTCTTCTGGCCCAGCTGGGCCGCCCTGATCGCGGCGACGTAGCCGCCGGGCCCGCCGCCGATGACGATCTGGTCGAAGGAGTCCGCCATCCGGAACCTGAGCCTATAGAAGGCGACCGCTCGGCAGCCGGCGCCGCTAACGGGGCTTCTTCTGCCCGGGGACGCGGCCGGCGAGCCGGCCCAGCGGCTCGACCGCGCTCTGCAGGGTCTCGACCGTCGCCATCAGCCCCTCGATCGCCTCCGGCAAACGCTCCAGGTGCCTCTGCACCTCGACCAGCACCGGCATCGCCGCCTCGATCGTCGCCATCCGCTCGTCCATCTGCCGCAGGACGGCGGTGTCGGCGGCGACCCGGTCGAGCGCCTCGGCGACCCGCTCCAGCGCCGCCGTGTGCTCCTTCATCGCCCGGGTGTTTTCGGCGATCTCGGGCAGGTGGCGCAGGGCCGCGGCGGCATCGCTGGGGAACCCGGTGACGCCGCTGATCGACGGCAGCTTCGGCGCCACGCTCAGTCCCGCGGCAGCCGGGTCGGCATCTGGATCCGCGCCATCGCCTTGACCATGAAGTAGAAGAAGGCGCCGGCGACGGCGAGCAGCGCCAGCGTGGCGAGGATCTGGGCGACGCTGGAGGCGCTGACGAGCAGCCCGAAGAAGGCGCTGAAGATGAGGAAGACGAGGATCAGCTGGAAGCCGAGCACCGCCCAGTAGCGGGCGTGCCACATCCCCCAGGCCATCATCCCCATGATCAGCGCCGGGGCCAGCACCTGCGGCAGTTTCGGCACCTCGCCGTTGACCTTCACCCCGGCGAGGTAGCCGGCGACGATCGAGATCGCGATCAGGGCGGAGACGACCGCCCCCACCGTGACCACCGTCGGGCGCTCGCCCTCGGCCAGCGGCTCGAGCGCTTCCCGCGCTTCCTGGTTGCGCTGCTCGGCCTTCGCGTAGCCGCGCGTCATCGCGTCGGCGCCGCGGCGCTTGCGCTTGACCTTCTCGTCAGACACTGCACACCTCAGCCACCCGGCGCCACGCCCTTCTCGGCGGCGGCGAAGGCCTGCCGCAGCTCGGTCGCGGCGGCGGCCGGGTCGGCCGCGTCGCGGATCGCCCGCACCGCGCAGAGCCGCTCGGCCCCGGCCCGCACGACCTCCTCGGCGTTCGCCGGGTCGATGCCGCCGATCGCGAAGAACGGATGCGGCGCCTGCTCGGCCGCGTGGCGGATCAGGTCGAGCCCGACCGCCGGCCGTCCCTCCTTCGTCGGCGTCTCCCAGATCGGGCCCACGGATATGTAGTCGACCGGGCGCCCGGCGCTGGCGGCGATCTGCTCCTCGGAGTGAGTCGAGAGGCCGATGATCGCGGCGGGCCCGAGCAGCTCCCGCGCCGCCTCGGCGCTGACGTCGTCCTGGCCGACGTGGACGCCGTCGGCGTCGCAGCTGCGGGCCAGCTCGGGGTCGTCGTTGAGGACGAAGAGGGCGCTGAAGGTGTCGGCGACGCGGCGGAAGGTCTGCGCGGCGCGCTCGATCTCGGCCCGCCCCAGCTCCTTCTCGCGCAGCTGGACGATGTCGGCGCCGCCGGTGAGGGCGGCGCGCAGCAGCGCTTCCAGGTCGCCCGGCGGGCGGGCGTCGCAGACGAAGTAGAGGCGCGCGGTCCGCAGGCGCTCGCGGCGCAGCGGGCCGTCTCCCTCGGGCAGCGACAAGCTCATCGAGTCGATTATGGCTGGCGAGTAGCATCGGAGATGCACAAAGTGCACGGGAGCCCGCGAGGGCTGAGAGGGTGGCATCGAGGCCACCGACCGTCTGGACCTGATCCGGGTAATGCCGGCGGAGGCAAAGCAGTGACCGAGAAGCGTGGTTTCGACGTAGTGATCGTGGGCGGTGGCGTCATCGGCTTCGCCTGCGCCTGGCGGCTGGCGCAGCAGGGGTTGAAGGTGGTGGTGCTGGAGCGCGACATGCCGGGTGGCGGGGCGACGCGGGTCGCGGCAGGGATGCTGGCGCCGGTCGGTGAGCTGACCTTCGGCGAGCCGGAGCTGCTGGAGCTGACCCTGGCGGCGGCGCGGATGTACCCCGAGTTCGTCGCCGAGCTGGAGGCGGCGAGCGGGCGGAGCACCGGCTACGAGCAGCTGGGAGCGCTCCACGTCGCCCTCGACCACGACGAGGCGGCGCAGCTGCGGCGGGTGCACGACCTGCAGCGCTCGCTCGAGCTCGAGGCGGAGTGGCTGACGCCGCGCAAGTGCCGGGAGCTCGAGCCGGGGCTGACGCCCTCCTTCCACGGGGGCGTCCTCGCCGCGGGGGAGGCGGCGATCGACCCGTGGGAACTTTCGAGGGCGCTCATAGTCGCGTGTGGGGAGGCGGGCGTTGAGATCAGGCCGGGGTGCGAGGTCGTCGACTCGATCCTCGAGGATGGCCGAATCGTCGGGGTGCGGGTGAGGAAAGGGGCTGCGATCGGCGGCCCGTACTACGCGTTTACGGCCTCGGATATGGATTTCTACGGTGAGACGATCTTGCTGGCCAGCGGCGCTTGGTCGGGAGCGGCGGAGTGGTTGCCCGAGCACGCCCGTCCTCCGGTGCGGCCGGTCAAAGGTCAGGTGCTCACCCTGCGCCGCCGCGGCGGTGAGCCGCCGCTACGGCACATTCTCGCCTCCGAGCGCGTCTACCTGGTGCCGCGCAGCGACGGCCGTCTGGTCGTCGGCGCCACCGTCGAAGAAGTCGGCTTCGATTTCGGGACGACCGCGGGCGGCGTCCATGAGCTGCTGCGGGAGGCGTATCGCCTGCTGCCCGAGGTCGCCGAGATGGAGTTCAGCTCCGCGACGGCCGGATTCAGGCCGGGGACGCCGAACAATCTCCCGATCGTCGGCCGTGGCGCGATCGACGGCCTCCTCCTCGCAACCGGGCACTTCCGCAACGGCATCCTTCTCGCGCCGCTGGCCGCCGAGGCCGTCACGGGCATCGCACTCGGGTGGGGGGTTTCGCGATGAGGATCGAGCTCAACGGCCGGCCGCACGAGTTGCCCGACGGCGCAGCGCTCGATGCCGCCGTTCGCGCCAGCGGCGCCGACGAGGGCGGGCGCGGCGTCGCGGTCGCCCTCGACGGCGAGGTCGTCCCGCGCTCCGAGTGGGAGGCGACGCCGCTGCGCGAGGGGCAGGCGGTCGAGGTGCTGGCGGCGATACAGGGCGGCTCTCCGGAGGCCGACGAGGCCTGGGAGCTGGGCGGGCGCGAGTGGTCCTCGCGGCTGATCGCCGGCACCGGCGGCTTCCGCTCGCTGGAGCAGATGGAAGCGGCGCTGCAGGCGGCGGGGACCGAGATCGTCACCGTCGCCCTGCGCCGGATCGACCCGGCCGCCGAGGGCTCGGTCCTCGACGTGATCGACCGCCTCGGCCTCTTCGCCCTCCCCAACACCGCCGGCTGCTACACCGCCCGCGACGCGGTCCGCACCGCGAGGCTCGCCCGCGAGGCCTTCCAGACCGACTGGATCAAGCTCGAGGTGATCGGCGACGACCGCACCCTCTACCCCGACGCGGTCGAGCTGGTCGACGCCGCCGAGCAGCTCGTCGGCGACGGCTTCACCGTCCTCCCCTACACCAACGACGACCCGATCCTCGCCCGCCGCCTCGAAGAGGCCGGCTGCGCCGCGGTGATGCCGCTCGGCTCCCCGATCGGCTCCGGCGCCGGCATCCGCAACCCTTACAACATCGCGATCATCACCGAGCGGGCCGAGGTCCCGGTCATCCTCGACGCCGGCATCGGCACCGCCTCCGACGCCGCCCAGGCCCTGGAGCTCGGCTGCGACGCCGTCCTCGCCGCCAGCGCCATCTTCGGCGCCGCCGACCCGGTGGCGATGGCGACCGCCCTGCGCCGCGCCGTCGAAGCCGGCCACCTCGCCCGCCGCGCCGGCCGCATCCCCCGCCGCACCCACGCCGAGGCCTCGACCCCCTACGAGGGCCTCCCCGACCTCTCCTGAGCCACCCGGCACGACGGTCAAACGCCCTCTACCATGGGCACCTCGCCCCTGTAGCTCAGCTGGTTAGAGCGGCGGCCTTTTAAGCCGCGCGGCGCGGGTTCGAGTCCCGCCGGGGGCATTGGCGGGAAGGGACGGAGCAAACGGGAGCGACGGGGCGCGGCACGACCGCCACCTGCTGCGTGTCCCGGTCGACCTCGAAGTCGACGACGAACGCCGCATCCGCCGTATCCACGACGAGATCGACGGCGCCTTCCACGCCTTGCGCGACATCGAAGAAGGGGTCTCGATCTTCGGCTCGGCGCGGATCAAGGCCGACCACCCCTGGTACGAGCTCTGCCGCGAGACCGCGGCCTGCCTCAGCCGCCATGGCTACACCGTGATCACCGGCGGCGGGCCGGGCCTGATGGAGGCGGCCAACCGCGGCGCCGCCGAAGCCGGTGGCCTCTCGGTCGGGCTCAACATCGAACTGCCGCACGAGCAGCACGTCAACCCCTACGTCAACCGCTCGCTGCAGTTCCACTACTTCTTCGCCCGCAAGCTGATGTTCGTCCGCTACGCCCGCGCCTTCGTGATCATGCCCGGCGGCTTCGGCACCCTCGACGAGATGTTCGAGTCCCTCACCCTGATCCAGACCCACCGCATCGAGCACTTCCCGACGATCCTCATCGGCACCGAGTTCTGGTCCCCGATGCTCGACTGGATCGACCGCACCCTCGAGGACAACGCCCTGATCTCCCCCGGCGACAAAGAACTCCTCGTCCTCTGCGACGAGCCGATGCAGGTCTGCGAGCACGTGATGCGCGCCAGCGAACGCCAGCGCGCCGCGGCCTGAACCGGGCTCGGATGCTATGCGGGGGAGGGCCTGACTTCGAGCGCGCTCAGCGCTAACAGGATCGCCGCCAGCAACGCGACGCCGATCCAGGCGCTGAACGAGCCGCCGACGAGGTAGACGACCATCGCCGCCGCGGCCGCCGCGAGCTCGAAGCCGTTGACGCCGCTCACCATCCGCAGGCGGAAGGCGGCGTGGCCGAGGAGGTAGAGGGCGATGCCGCCGCAGAGGCAGAGGCGAACCGAGTCGGGGAGGGCTGAGGTGGGATCGTCGACCGCGACGCGGACGCCCGCGGCGAAGATGACGATGCCGGCGACGATCAGCAGGTGCAGGTAGCTGTAGCCGTCGGCGGCGGCGAGGACGACGTCGCCGTCGTCTTGGCGAAGCCGCTGCTCGGCGTTGACCGCGAGCTGGCCGAAGTAGGTGCGCCAGAGGCCGATCGTCGCCAGTAGTCCGAAGCCGACCGCCGCCAGCAGCCCCGCGTCGACCGGGCTGCCGTTCGCCGCCAGCCCGATCGCGACGATCGACTCGCCGAGGCAGATGATCACGAAGAGGCCGTAGCGCTCGGCGAAGTGGGCGACGGCAACGCGCTGCAGGCCGCGCAACTGCGCCCGGGTCAGCCAGGCCGGCCCGGCGTAGTCGAGCGCCAGGGCGATCGCCCAGAGCACGGTCTGCCCGGCGAGGCCGAAGAAGGAGCCGATCACGAGCAGCCCGAGGGCCACCAGCGTCGCCGCACCGAAGCCGGCGATCGCCTCCCACGAGGCGTTGCCCCGCCGCGACGCGTCCACGTATAGGGCCAGGTGGATCAGCCGCACCCCCGCGTAGGTGAGCGCGAACAGGGTCGCCTCGTCGCCGAAGGCGCCCGGCACCGCGATCCCGGCGATGAAGATCAGCAGCAGGGAGACGAGCAGCGCCAGCTGCATCGTCGGCGAGTCCTCCGCCTGCGCGTTCGCGGCCCAGACGAACGCCGACCAGGCCCACCAGACCAGCGCCAGCAGGATCATCCCGCGCAGGAAGCCGCCCCAGGTGAGGTGGAGAAGCAGGAAATGGGTGACCTGGGTGATCGCGAAGACGAAGGCGAGGTCCCAGAACAGCTCAACCGGCGTCGTCCGGCGCTCGGCGCCGGCGAAGTCCACGCGGGCGCCGGTCTCCACGCCTAGTGGCGGAAGTGGCGGTGCTTGGTGAAGACCATCGCGACGCCGGCGGCCTCGCAGGCCTCGATCACCTCGGCGTCGCGTTTGGAGCCGCCGGGCTGGATCACCGTGGTGGTGCCCGCCTGGATCGCCAGCTCGGGGCCGTCGGCGAAGGGGAAGAAGGCGTCGGAGGCGAGGGCGGAGCCGGCGAGCAGCGCGTCGGCTTCGGCGCCGCGCGCCTCGCGGCACTTCTCGACCGCGAGCCGGACCGAGTCGACGCGGCTCATCTGGCCGGCGCCGATGCCGAGCGTCGCGCCGCCCTTGGCGATCACGATCGCGTTGGAGCGGACGCGGCGGCAGACGGTCCAGGCGAAGAGCATGTCCTGCCATTGCTCCTCGCTGGGCTCGTTGCCGGTCACCGCCTCCATGATCTGTCGCGGCTCGGGGTCGCCGTCGCGGTCCTGGATCAGCAGCCCCCCGGTCACCCGCTTGACGTCGCGTTCGCGCGGGTCGGGCTCGCGGCGCTCCTCCTCGCAGAGGATCCGGATCGCCTCCTTCTGCTGCAGCACCTCCAGCGCCCCGCCCTCGTAGCCGGGCGCGCTCAGCACCTCGACGAAGTTCTTGTGAAGCTCCTCGGCGAGCTCGCGGCCGATCGGGCGGTTGATCGCGATCACGCCGCCGTAGGCCGAGAGCGGGTCGCAGGCGAGCGCCTTCAGGTAGGCCTCAAGCGCGTCGGCGCCGATCGCCGCCCCGCAGGGGTTGTTGTGCTTGACGATCACGCAGGCCGGCTGCTCGAAGTCGTCGACCAGGTTGCGCGCCGAGTCGAGGTCGAGCACGTTGTTGAACGAGAGCGCCCGCCCGTGCAGCTTCGAAGTGCGGGCGAGGATGTGGGTCCGCAGCCCCGACTCCGCATACAGCGCCGCCCGCTGGTGCGGGTTCTCGCCGTAGGAGAGGTCGAGCACCTTCTCGTAAGCGACCGCCAGGTGTTCCGGGAAGTCCTCGTACTCCATCGAGAACCAGCGGCTGATCGCGGCGTCGTAGCGGGCGGTCTGGGCGAAGGCCTCGTTGGCGAGCCAGTGGCGGGTCGCGGCGGAGATCTCCCCGTCGCCCTCCTCGAGCTCGGCCAGGACCGCGTCGTAGGACTCCGGCTTGACGAGGACGGCGACGCTCTCGTGGTTCTTCGCCGCGGCGCGGATCATCGTCGGGCCGCCGATGTCGATGTTCTCGATCGCCACCTCATGGGTGACGTCAGCGCCGGCGACGGTCCGCTCGAAGGGATAGAGGTTGACGCAGACGACGTCGATCGGCTCGATCCCCTCGCGCTCCAGCGTCGCCATGTGCCCGGGATCGGCGCGCCGCGCCAGCAGCGCCGCGTGCAGCCGCGGGTGCAGCGTCTTCACCCGGCCGCCGAGGATCTCTTCCTGGCCGGTGAACTCGGAGACGTCGGTGACCTCGAGCCCCGCCTCGCGCAGCGCCGTCGCGGTGCCGCCGGTGGAGAGGATCTCGACCCCGAGCGCCGCCAGCCCCCTGGCGAAGTCGGCGACGCCGGTCTTGTCGGAGACCGAGATCAGCGCCCGCCGCACCCGCACCTGGCCGTCGAGGCTCTCGGGGGCGATGTCGGTGGCGGGCTCAGTCATCGGCGGGCTTGATCGCGACCTTGCGCGGGTCGCCTGGGTCGATCCTAACTCTGCCCTCCGCGATCATGCGGATCGCCTCCGGGTAGAGCTCGTGCTCGACCGCGTGCACCGTCGCCTCGAGCTCCTCGCGCCGCACCCCCGCCGGCACCGGCACCTCGCGCTGGGCGATCACCGGCCCGGTATCGACCCCCTCGTCGACGAAGTGGACGCTGACGCCGGTCGTCTCGACCCCGGCCGCGAGCGCCTGCCCGATCGCGTCCAGCCCCGGGAAGTCCGGCAGCAGCGCCGGGTGGACGTTCACCACGCGGTTGCGGAAGCGCCGCACGAAAGGCGCGCTCAGCAGCTGCATGTAGCCGGCGAGGACCACGAGGTCGGCCTCGCGGGAGGCGATCCAGTCGCCCATCGCCTCGTCGCGTGCAGCCCGGTCCGCGTACTCGGCAGCGGGGAAGACTGCCGTCTCGACCCCCGCGCGGCGCCCGCGCTCCAGCGCCCCCGCCGCCGGCTTGTCCGACCCGACCCCGACCACCTCGATCCCGCCCCTCCCGTGCAGCTTGTCGAGAATCGCCTGCAGGTTGGTGCCGCTGCCCGAGGCAAGGACGACGAGGCGGAAGGTGCTCACGCGCGCATCTTGTCGCAATCACCCTCAATAGGCTCTGGCCTGATGAGCTCCCACGACTTCTGGCAGGCGGTCCTCTACCTCCACCTGCTGGCGATGGCCTTCTTCGTCGGCGGCCAGCTGGTCTTCGGGATCGCCGTGGTCCCGGTTCTGCGCGGCGACCCGGACCCCGAGCGGGAGCGGATGCGCGGTGTCGCCCGCCGCTTCGGCTACGGCTCGCTGGCCGCTCTCGGCGTCCTCGTCGTCACCGGCTGGGCGATGGCCTCGCACTACAACCTCTTCAGCAGCTCGACCCTGCAGTGGAAGCTGGGCCTGGTCGCCCTCGTCGTCGTCCTGACGCTGCTGCACCTGCGCCGGCCGAAAATGCACGCGCTTCAAGCCGCGATCCTGCTCGCTTCGCTGGTGATCGTCTGGCTGGCCCTTGAGCTTGTCGCGCACTAAGCCCGCAGACAAATACTTAAGATGACTTGACTATCGCTCCCCAGGTTGCTACTCAGGACCGAGACATCCTGTCCAACCAGGCCCGGCGCCGACAGCCGGGCCATTCAAGGGAGATGAAATGAATAAGTTGAAGGTCCTTGCCTTGGGCTTCGTGGCCGTGGCCGCGCTGATGGCAACCGTCGGCGCCGGCTCTGCTTCGGCCACACTCACGTCCCTCTGCAAAGCCAAAGAAACAGTCAACGGGATCCCGACATGCGCGAAAGCAAACGAGTATCCCGCCGGGACGAGAATCCACGCCGAACTCGAGGCGGGAAAATTCCTCAACATCGCGACCCCCCTCGGCGTCGTCGAATGCACATTCGCGACACTCGACGCCAACACCGAGCAGCAGACAGAAATCCCGCTCGGGGCGATCGTCAACGCGCTCGTCTTCGGCAACTGTCATCAGGGACCTGAAGAAGTCGAAGTGGTGACGCTCAGAAACGGCACACTCGACATCGAACTGATCGACCTGCCCGAATGGACCCACAACGGGACACTCACCCTGACAGAAACCGAAATCACAATCCGCTGGAAAAACACCGGCGCCCACTGCTGGTATGACGCAGGACACATCGGCGTCCTCACAGGCGGCGCGATGGCGACAATCGACTGGAACGGCACCCTGACCAAGACAGGAGGAAACCTCCTCTGTCCGGCAGGGAACGCCAACTGGAACGGCGCTTTCACAGTCACAAGCCCGGAACCGCTCTGGGTCTCTATGTGATCTGAGCTCCGCGAAGCAAGGGTGCGGCCGCTGCGGCGGTCGCACCGCTTCACCGGGTCAGCTCGAGGCTGCGGCGATCGTCTCCAAGGCGAATTTCCCGTCGGCCTCGTCCGGATCGCCGAGCGGGTAGCTGCCGGTGAAACAGGCGTCGCAGTGTTCGCCCGGGTCGCCGCCGATCGCCTCGTAGACGCCGGCGATCGAGAGGTAGGCGAGCGAGTCGGCTTCGAGCTCGTCGGCGATCTCCTCGACCGTGCGGTTGTGGGCGATCATCTCCTCGCGGGTCGACATGTCGACGCCGTAGTGGCAGGGGTTGCGGATCGGCGGCGCCGAGATCCGCAGGTGAACCTCGCTGGCGCCCGCGTCGCGGAGCATGCCGATGATCTGCCGGGTGGTGTTGCCGCGCACGATCGAGTCGTCGACGACGACCAGCCGCTGGCCGGCGACGATCTCCGGCAGCGGGTTGAACTTCAGCCGCAGGCCGTGCTTGCGAAGCTCCTGGCCGGGCTGGATGAAGGTGCGGGCGACGTAGCGGTTCTTGATCAGGCCGTCGTCGCGCGGCAGCCCTGAGGCGCGCGCGAACCCGGCGGCGGCCGGGTTGCCCGAGTCGGGCACCGAGATCACCAGGTCGGCCTCGACCGGCGCCTCGCGCCAGAGGATCTCGCCCATCCGGCCCCGCGCCTGCTGCAGGACCTTGCCCTCGAGGCGGCTGTCGGGGCGGGAGAAGTAGATGTGCTCGAAGACGCAGCCGGCGCGGCGCTCGGTCTTCACCACCTGGCGCGTCTCCAGCCCGCGCTCGGTCAGCGAGACCATCTCGCCGGGATGCACCTCGCGCATCAGCTCGGCGCCGATGATGTCGAAGGCGCAGCTCTCGGAGGCGACGACGAAGCGGTCCTTGAGGCGGCCGAGGCTGAGTGGCCGGATTCCGTGCGGGTCGCGGAAGGCGACGATCGCCCGCTTGGTCATCACCACGGTCGAGTAGGCGCCCCGCAGGCGCGGCATCACGTCGGCGACCGCGTCCTCGATCATCTTCCCCTCGTGCGAGGAGAGCAGGGCGGCGATGATCTCCGAGTCGGAGGTGCCGCGGAACTGCAGCCCGCGCTCCTTCAGCTCGCCCCAGAGCTCGACCGCGTTGGTGAGGTTGCCGTTGTGGGCGAGGGCGACCTCGCGGCCGTCGTCGCGCCAGATCGGCTGCGCGTTCTCCCAGGAGCCGCCGCCGGTGGTCGAGTAGCGGACGTGGCCGATCGCCATGTCGCCGTGCAGCGCCTTCAGCTTCTCCTCGTCGAAGACCTGGCTGACCAGGCCGGAATCCCGCAGCGTGGTGATCATCCCGCCCTCGCAGGTGGCGATCCCGGCCGACTCCTGCCCGCGGTGCTGCAGCGCGTAGAGGCCGAAGTAGGCCAGGCGGGAGACGTCGTGCCCGGGTGCGTATACGCCGAAGACGCCGCATTCCTCGCGCGGCCCCTCAGAGTCGAAGCTGAACCCCTGCTTGGGAGTCAAAGCGCGTTTTCCTCGAAAGCGATCGGAGACGGACGCGCAGGCAGACTCTGGACTCTCTGCCTACCCCGGGAGAGTAGCAGCGTCCCGCGGCTGCACCATCCGTCTCCGACTCCCGCTATTTGCAGGGTGAGCGCCTCGCTAGGCAAGTTGCAACGCGGTCTCCACCGGCTCGCCGATCACCAGGCCGAAGCGCTCCAGCAGATCCGGAACGCTCTCGGGCCGCATTTCCAGCCCGTAGCGGTCGCTGAGGGATTCCAGCGTCTCCGGCGTCGCGTTCAGCACGCCGCCCATGTCGACCAGCTCCTCGAAGAAGTGCTCGAAGCCGGCGGGGGCGATGATCTCGAGGATCCGGCAGGGCTCGTCGCCCGCGTTCCAGAAGGTGTGCCACTCGTGGCGCGGCTTGAAGACCAACTCGCCGGGGCCGGCCTCGACCACCTCGTCGCCGAGCAGCCCGCCCATGCGTCCCTCGAGCACGAAGCTGTACTCGTCCTCGCGCGTGTGCCGGTGCAGCGGGGCCGCCAGCGCCCGCGGCGAGAGGGGGTGTTCGACCAGGGAGAAGTCGCCGCCCGCGTCCTCGCCGTCGATCATGAACCGCACCCCGATGCTGCCGAGGAAGCCTGCCTTGCCGTCGCCGGGCCTGATCACAGTTGCCATCGATCCATTCCTTTCGTAAGACATTAGTGTCGTGCGAAATATAGACACGGTCCGTCCGGTCTGTCAAGATTGGCACTACATCTATGTCCGATAAAAAACGTCCGTACAAGATGAAGCGACGCGCCGAACAGGAGGCGCAGACGCGGCAGCGGATCACCGAAAGCGCCGTCGCGCTGCACGGCACGCTCGGCCCCGCCCGCACCTCGATGAAGGCCGTCGCCGAGCACGCAGGCGTGCCGCGCTCGACCGTCTACCGCCACTTCCCCGACGAGGAGGCGCTGTTCGGCGCCTGCTCGGCGCACTGGGCAGGGGAAAATCCCCCGCCCGACTTCAGCCGCTGGGAGAAGATCGACGATCCGGAAGAGCGCCTGCGGACCGCGCTCGAGCAGCTCTACGCCTACTACGGCCGCGCCGGCGACATGCTCGACAAGCTCCTCCGCGACGAGACCTCCGTCCCCATGGTCGCCAAGCTCTTCGCCCCCTACCACCAGCTGATGGCGCTGATGACCGAGATCCTGCTCCGCGGGAGGGGACCGCGCGGCAAAGCCCGCGACCGGGTCCGCGCCTCGATCGGCCATGCGATCTCCTTCCGCACCTGGCAGCAGCTGACCGCCGAGCAGGGCCTTGACGACGATCAGGCGGCGGAGCTGATGCGGCGCCTGGTCGCCGCCGCGGCCTGATCCTTCGCGAGTCCGTTAAAAGTCGGCCTCAACAGGACTTTTCACAGACTCGCGGGTCAGAAGGCGGGTAACCCGTCGATGCTCTCGGCGTTCTTCGCCGCGACGTAGGACTCGATCTCGGCCTCACCGCCGACCCGCAGCTTCTTCTCCGCCCAGGCCTCCATGTGGGGGCGTTCGCCCTGGTAGCTCATCAACGGCACGCCGTAGCCGCAGGAGTCGGCGACGCGGGTGACGTCGACGAGGATGATCGCCCGCCGCGCCGCCTCGACATCGTGGGGAGCCTCAAAGCCGGCCCGCTCGTAGAGCTCCCCGAACCGCGGATCGCCGGCCGGGATCACCTCCCCCCGCCCATGCAAGCGCAGGATCCGCGGCGGCCCCTCGAAGGCGCAGAGCATCACCACGATCCGCCCGTTCTCCCGGAGGTGCGCGACCGTCTCGGCCCCGCTTCCCACCATGTCGAGATAGGCGACGGTGTGGTCGTCCAGCACCCGCAGCGTCCCGATCGGCCCCTTCGGCGACACGTTCACATGCCCCTCGCCATCCAGCGGCGCCGAGCCGACGAAGAACAGCGGCTGCTGAGCGATCCACTCCCGCTGATGCTCGTCGATGCCGTCGTAGACCTTGCCCACGCGACGACGGTAGCAGCGAGTCCGCGAGAAACCGCGAAATAGACGGTCTGGCGCGGACTCGCTAAGCGGCGGCTTCTGCCCGGTTGCCTAGCGAGCGCCAGGCGCGCTCGGCTTCGGCGAGGCCGAGCGAGAGGCTGCGGTCGCCGGCGCCGATGGCGATGCGGTCGCCGCCGACGGTGCCGATGAGGACGGCGCCGAGGTCTTCGAGGGTGGTGCGGTCGCCGCTGACGAGGAAGCCGCCGGGGCCCTCGCCGAAGAGGGCTTCCTCGGGTTGGGCGCCGCGCTCGCGGAGGTGTTCGACGTTGGTGTCGCAGCCGATGCCGCCGGCGATTGCGCACTCGGCGATCGCAACCGCCAGGCCGCCGTCGCTGACGTCATGGACGGAGGCGAGGCGGCCGGCGCGGACGGCTTCGCGGACGATCGTGCAGGCGGCGGCGACCGGCCCGATTTCCGGTTGGGGGAGGCCGATGTCGAGCTGGCCGCGCTGCTTCGCGAGCTCCGAGCCGGCCAGGCTCGGTTCGAAGGGGCCGATCAGGCCGATCGCGTCGCCCTCGCTGACGAAGGCGTTACCTGCCACCTGCGCGGGGTCGGGCAGCTCTCCCACCATCGCCACCACCGGCGTCGGGTAGATCGGGCCGGCGGGGCCCTCGTTGTAGAGGGAGACGTTGCCGCCGACGACCGGCACTCCGAGGGCTTTGCAGGCGTCGGCGAGGCCGCTGACCGCCCGGTCGAGATGCCAGGCGCCGACCGGTTTCTCGGGGTTGCCGAAGTTGAGGCAGTTGGTGAGGCCGAGCGGCTCGGCGCCGACGCAGGCGAGGTTCTGGGCGCACTCGAGCACCGCCTCGATCGTCCCGGCGTAGGGGTCGCAGGCGACCCGCCGGCCGTTGCCGTCGATCGAGACCGCGATCGCGTTGCCGACCTCGGGCAGCTGCAGGACCGCGGCGTCGGCCTGCTCGGGCCGCCGCACCGTCCGCGAGCCGACGATCGAGTCGTACTGCTCGAAGGCCCAGCGCTTGGAGGCGATGCTCGGCGCGCTCAGCAGCGCCAGCAGCTCCTCCTCGGGTGAGGCTCCCTCGGCCAGCGTCGCCCGGTTTCCGTAGATCCAGCCCTCCGGCGCGGCCGGGTCGAGGTCGTAAAGCGGGCAGCCGTCGACCAGCGCCTCAACCGGCATCTCGCCGACGACCTCACTGTCACGCAGGATGCGGATCGCGCCGCTCTCGGTCACCGTGCCGATCACCGCCGAACCGGTCTGCCACTTCTCGCAGATCGCCCGCACCTCCTCGACCCGCCCGGGCTCGACCACCGCCAGCATCCGCTCCTGGCTCTCGGAGACCATGATCTCGAAGGGCTCCATGTCGGCCTCGCGCAGCGGCACCTCGGCGACGTCGATGTCGATCCCGACTCCGCCGGCGCTCGCCATCTCGCCCGCCGAGGAGGTCAGCCCCGCCGCGCCGAGGTCCTGCAGCGAGACCAGCAGCCCCTTCTCCAGCAGCTCTAGGCAGCACTCCAGCAGCTTCGACTCCTCGAACGGATCACCGATCTGCACCGTCGGCCGCTTCGCCTCGTCGCCCTCGCCGAGCTCGGCCGAGGCCAGGACCGAGGCGCCGCCGATTCCGTCGCGCCCGGTCGAGGCGCCCATCAGGACGATCGAGTTGCCGACGCCCGCGGCCGCCGCCCGCACCATCTCCGAGGTCTTGGCGAAGCCGATGCACATCGCGTTGACCAGGCAGTTGTGCTCGTAGGGCTCCTCGAAGTAGATCTCGCCGCCGACCGTCGCCACCCCGATCGAGTTGCCGTAGTGGCCGATCCCGCGCACGGCGCCGTCGAGCAGGTGGCGCGAGCGCACCGAGTCGAGCTCGCCGAAGCGGAGGCTGTCGAGGATCGCGATCGGCCGCGCCCCGATCGCGAAGACGTCGCGGAGGATGCCGCCGACCCCCGTCGCCGCCCCCTGGAACGGTTCGACCGCGCTCGGGTGGTTGTGGGACTCGACCTTAAAAGCGACTGCGTGGCCGTTGCCGACGTCGACGGCGCCGGCGTTCTCGCCCGGCCCCATCACCACCCGCTCGCCCTCGGTCGGCAGCCGCCGCAGCAGCTTGCGCGAGTGCTTGTAGGCGCAGTGCTCGGACCAGAGCAGGCTGAACATTGCCAGCTCGACGTCGTTCGGCTCGCGCCCCAGCTTCTCGACGATCAGCTCGAACTCGGCGTCGGTCAGCCCCAGCTCGCGGTGCTTGGCGGTCTCGACGCTCACGCCGTAGGCGCCTTTCCCCACCTCTGGTTCGGAAAAGCGCCTCGAGCCAGGCGGTCGAAAACCCGCAGGCCGTCGGTCGAACCCGTCAGCGGGTCGACCGCGTGCTCGGGGTGGGGCATCAGCCCGAGCACGTTGCCGCGCTCGTTCCTCACCCCGGCGATGTCGCGGACCGAGCCGTTGGAGTTGTGGCCGTCGGCGTAGCGGTAGGCGACCTGGCCGTTGCGCTCGAGCACGTCGAGCATCGCCTCCGGCGCGTAGTAGCGGCCTTCGCCGTGCTTGGCCGGGATCGAGAGCCGCTCGCCGCTGCCCTCCTCGACCAGCTCGACCTGGTGGCAGCGGAAGCGCAGCTCGACGTTGCGCAGCAGCGCCCCCGGCAGCAGCCCCGCCTCGCAGAGGACCTGGAAGCCATTGCAGATTCCCAGCACCGGCGCCCCGCCCGCGGCGGCCTCGGCGACCGCTTCCATCGCCGGGCTGAAGCGGGCGATCGCCCCCGCCCGCAGGTAGTCGCCGTAGGAGAAGCCGCCCGGGACGACGACGCCGTCGACTCCGTCGAGGTCACGGCTCTCGTGCCAGACGAGCCGCGCCCCGTCGCCGTGGA
The DNA here is from genome assembly GCA_036378275.1 of Solirubrobacterales bacterium. Classification (GTDB taxonomy): domain Bacteria; phylum Actinomycetota; class Thermoleophilia; order Solirubrobacterales; family 70-9; genus VAYN01. The sequence continues at coordinate 26,334 of DASUWV010000122.1, forward strand.
CCTCGCAGGCGTGCAGCGCGTCCCGCTCGTCGCAGGACCCGGGGAACTGGAGGACGCCCCAGATCACAGGGTCTGGATCTCGTAGTCCTCGATCAGGGTGTTGGCGAGGAGCTTCTCGCAGAGCTCGCCGAGCTGCTCGGGGCTCTCGGCCTCGAGCTCGACCATGCGCCCGACGTGGACGTGCTCGATCCCCTCGAAGCCGAGCGCCGGCAGCGCCCGCTCGACCGCCTTCCCCTGGGGGTCGAGGATGCCCTCCTTGGGGCGGATCAGCACGCGCGCCTTCACTGGTGCCAATCTAGCGACCGGCTCAGAACGACTCGCCGGTGATCCGCTCGTAGGCCTCGACGTATTTGGCCCGCGTCTGCTCGACCACGTCGGGCGGCAGCTCCGGCGCCGGCGGCTTCTTGTCCCAGCCGGTCTCGCTGGCCCAGTCGCGCACGTACTGCTTGTCGAAGGAGGGGGGCGTGGCGCCCGGCTGGTAGCTGGCGGCGGGCCAGAAGCGCGAGGAGTCCGGCGTCAGGACCTCGTCGCCGAGGACGATCTCGGCGCCGGCATGGCGGCCGAACTCGAACTTGGTGTCGGCGAGGATGATCCCGCGCTGCGCCGCGTGCTGGGAGCCGCGCTTGTAGACCTCGATCGAGATCCGCCGCAGCTCTTCCAGCAGCGCCCGGTCGCCGACGATCTCGGCTGCGCGGTCGAAGTCGACGTTCTCGTCGTGGCCGACCTCGGCCTTGGTCGAGGGAGTGAAGATCGGCTCCGGCAGCTGGTCGGACTCGACCAGGTTTGCGGGCAGCTCGATCCCGCAGACGCTGCCGCTTTCCCGGTATTCCTTCCAGCCCGAGCCGGAGAGGTAGCCGCGGACCACGCACTCGACCGGGTACATCTCCAGCTTGCGCACCCGCATCGCTCGTTCGGCCACCTCCTCGGGCACGTCCTCGCTGATGAAGTGGTTGGGGACGATGTCCTCGGTCAGCCCGAACCAGAAGACCGACATCCGGTTCAGCACCTTGCCCTTGTCGGAGATCGGCGTCGGCATCACCACGTCGTAGGTGGAGATGCGGTCGGAGGCGACCATCAGCAGGTCGTCTTCCCACTCGTAGATCTCGCGAACCTTCCCGGACGAGAGGAGGTTGAGGTCGGCGACGTTCGGCATCCGGGGCGATGCTATCCATCCTCTGCGATGCTTGGTCGGTGGCGCTCCCGCCCGAACCCAGCATTCCCCCGCTTTTGCAGACTTTGCGCTGGGCCTTCCGGCCGATCCCCTTCATGGAGGACTGCCGGCGGCGCTTCGGCGACTCCTTCAGCGTCCGCTTCCTCGGCTTCGAGCGGCCGATGGTGCTGATCAGCGACCCCGAGGCGATCAAGACGCTCTACCGCCAGCGCGAGCAGCGGCTGCCGCCGGGCCGCAACATCGTCCTCGAGCCGATCCTCGGCTCGAAATCGCTGCTGATCCAGGAAGGGGCCGAACACCTGAGCCGGCGCAAGCTGATGCTGCCGCCGTTCCACGGCGAGCGGATGCGCTCCTACGAGCAGACGATGAGCGAGATCGTCATCGCCGAGATCGACTCCTGGCCGCTGCACCGCGAGTTCCCGATCCACGCCCGGATGCAGGCAGTGACGCTGGAGGTGATCCTGCGGGTCGTCTTCGGGGTCTCAAGCGGGCCGCGGCTCGACCGCCTGCGGGGGATGCTCTCGACGGTGCTGGCGGAAACGGCCTCGCCGGGTCAGCAGGTGCTGGGGCTGGCGCTGCAGCGCTTCGGCGGCCAGGGCCCGTTCGCCCGCTTCCAGGACCAGCTGCGCGAAGTCGACGATCTGCTCTTCGCCGAGATCGCCGAGCACCGGCAGCGGCCCGACCTCGAGCAGCGCGAGGACATCCTCTCGATGCTGATGAGGGCCGAGTTCGAGGACGGCTCGCGGATGGAGGACCGGGAGCTGCGCGACCAGCTGATGACGCTGCTCTTGGCCGGGCACGAGACGACCGCGACGGCGCTGGCCTGGACCTTCGACCTGCTCCTGCGCCACCCGGCGGCGCTGGCGCGCCTTCGCGACGAGATGGCGGCGGGCGACGAGGACTACGTGAAGGCGACGATCACCGAGTCGCTGCGGCTGCGCCCGGTGATCCCGCTGGCGGGGCGGCGGCTGGCGGAGGAGCTGACCGTGGACGGGATGACCCTGCCGGAGGGGACCGACGTGACGCCGGCGATCTGGCTCACCCACACCCGGCCCGACGTCTATCCCGAGCCCTTCGCCTTCAGGCCCGAGCGCTTCCTCGAGGACGGCCCGGACACCTACGCCTGGATCCCCTTCGGCGGCAGCGTCCGCCGCTGCATCGGCGCCACCTTCGCCGAGTTCGAGATGCGGATCGTCCTGCGCGAGGTGCTGACCCGCTGCGAGCTGCGCAAGGCCGACCCCCGCCCCGAGCGCACCGGCCGCCGCAACATCACGCTCTCGCCGCGGGACGGGACGCCGGTGGTGGTCACCTCACGCGAGCCCGCCCGCGAGCCGGCTGCGGTCTGACAACACGTTTCGCAGGTTTTTGTCTACACTCTTCCTATGGAGGCACTCCTAGAGAGGGAGGGGACAGTGGACAGCTGGAGCGACGAGCGGCTCGACGACCTCAACCAGCGCATGGAAAACGGCTTCAAAGACGTCAATGCCAGACTCGATCAGATCACGCTGAAGATGGCGACCCGCGATGACCTGCGTTATCTGTCGAGCCGGATCGACAAGCTGATGTACGGCTTGCTTGCGGGATGTGCCGGGATCATCGGCACGCTTATCGCGATCGCCACGACCTGACGAAGTCGACAGTCACTCAACCGCCCGACTTGGCCGGCGAGTGGGGGTGCTCCTTCGCCCAGCGGGCGATCGCGCCGGAGCCGGAGATCACACCGCCGTCGTCGAGGACGAGGATCGGGACCTCGTTGGTGCCGCTGAGGCGCTTGACCTCCTCGCGGTCGGCGCCGCGGCTGCCCCAGGTCCAGGGCATCAATCGGTAACCGCGCACCGTTTTCAGCTCGTACTCGTAACCGGCCGCGTCCAGCGCCTTGCCGGCTTTGGCGCAGGGATGCATCAGGGCGGGGCCCATTTTCTTCTGGCCGCAGGTGTAGAGGACCATGGCGGCAAAGCCTATCCGGCTTGGCGGGGGGCGGCGGCGGGATTACGATCGAGGGGTGGGCAAGGACGCCCCCGCGGAGAGATTGACCCTCTGGCAAAAGGGCGCCCGTCGCAGGGTGCTCAAGAAGACGCGCAAGCACAAGGGCGAGCCACTCAGCTCGGAGGACTGGGCCACCTTCTTCGCGATGTCCGCCGACCCGCTGGAGCGGACGCTGAGCCGGGTGCTGCGTGCGCTCCCGGCCAGTCCCCGCTGCGGCATCTGCGGCGCTCCCTTCTCCGGGATCGGCGGCCGGCTGATCCGCCCGCTCGGTTACCGCCCTTCGCGCAAGAGCCCAAACCTCTGCGCGACGTGCGTCGAGGCCGCCCCTCCCGGCGGGATGACGACCGAGGCCGGCGTCCTCTTTGCCGACATCCGTGGCTTCACCGCCCTCTCCGAGCGGCGCGACCCGGAGGAGGTGAGCGCGCTGCTGCGCCGCTTCTACCGCAGCGCCGAGCAGGTCCTCTTCCCCGAGGCGATCATCGACAAGCTGATCGGCGATGAGGTGATGGCGCTCTACCTACCGATCTACGGGCACCTTGAAGAGGCGGCGCCGCCGGTGATGCTCCGCCACGCCCGCGAGCTGTTGTGCGCGGTCGGCTACGGCGGCGAGGAGGAGCCTTTCGCCGAGATCGGCATCGGCCTTGACTACGGCGAGGCGTTCGTCGGCAGAGTCGGCCAGGGCTCCGTCAACGACTTCACCGCGATCGGCGACGTCGTCAACACGGCCTCGCGGCTTCAGGGACAGGCCCGCGGCGGGGAAATCGTCGCCTCGGCGCGGCTGGTCGAGCGGCTCGGGGAGGCGCCGCCGGGGGAGCGGATCGAGCTCGAGCTGAAGGGGAAGGCGGAGCCGGTCGCCGCCTACCGGATCTGAGCGAGGACCTCGGCGGCGGCACGTTCGCCGGAGCTGACGGCGCCGTCCATGTAGCCGTTCCAGATCGTGGCGGTCTCGGCGCCGGCCCAGTGCAGGCGGCCGACCGGCTCGCGCAGGGCGCGGCCGTATTCGGTCCAGCCGCCGGTCGTCATCAGGCAGCCGTAGCAGCCGCGGGTCCACTCCTCCTCCGCCCAAACCCGCTCGATGAAGTCGACCGGCTGGGCGGCCCGCGGCCCGAGCAGCCGCGCGTGGCCGGCGAGGATCGCCTCGCGCCGCTCCGCCGCCGGCCGGGTCGCCCAGTGCCGGGCGAAGCGGCCCTCAAGGAAGCCGAGGAGGACGCCGGGGCTGCCGTCGGGCGGCGAGTTGTCGAAGAGGACACGGGCCGGGCCGAGGTCGCTGGTCGCCTGTCCGGAGAGGCCCTCGTCACGCCAGAACGGCTCTTCGTAGATCGCCATCATCTTGATCACGCTTCCCTGCGGCATCCGCTGGGTCAGCTGGTCGCGCAGCGCCGGCAGCGGCGGGTCGTAGGCGATGCGGCCGGCGAGGGTTGGCGGGACGGCGACGATCGCGCGCCGCGCGCGCACTTCGAGGTCATCCCCCGTGCCGGAGCCGGCATGGACGACGACGCCCTCGCCGCCGTGCTCGATCCGCCGCACCGGGGCGCCCAGCCGCACCCGCTCCTCGCCGAGCTGCTCGGCCAGCAGCAGCGCGATCCGCTGCGAGCCGCCGTGGAAGCGGTCCTGCTGGGCGCCCCCGCCCGTGCCGACGAGCCTGTTGAAGCCGCCGCCCGAGCGGGTGTAGAAGAGGATGTGGAGGAGCGAGACGTCGGCGGGCTCGGCCGCCCAGACCGCCTCGGTCGCCAGCTCGAAGAGGCTGCGGGCGGCGGCGGTGCGGGTGTTGCGGCGGACCCAGGTGGCGAAGGTCTGGCCGTCCCAGAACCGCGCCTTCGGCGCCTCCCAGGGCGACTCCAGCGGCACCCGCTTCGCCATCCGGTCGAGCCTGACGCGTGCCTGTTCGAAGTCCGCCAGAGCCAGCGGCGAGATCGCCTTCGAGAGATCGCGGACCAGCTGCAGGCCGGCGTCGGTGAAGGAGCCGGCGAAGCTGGCGCGCTTGCCGCCCATCTCGACCACGTGCCGGCCCTCGTCGTAGGTCGGGAAGGTGCCGACGCCGAGCTCGGCAGCCAGAGCCGCAATCCGCTCCTGCGTCGGCCCGATCCACTGGCCCCCGACCTCGACCACCTTGCCGTCGCCGATCTCCTCGTTCAGCACCCGGCCGCCGACCCGCTCCCGCGCCTCGACTACCAGCGCCCGCACCCCGGCCGCCTCGAGCCGACGCGCCGCCACCAACCCGGCCAGCCCGGCGCCCACAATCGCGACGTCGGCCTCGAGCTGCTCGGTCATCCTCGGTCGAGGATCGCAGCTTGCACCTATCGGCCCAAGTTTTTGGCGGTGAAGTCAGATGCTACATTCGTAGCATGACCGTAGAAGTTGCTTCAAGACAGTTGAGAAACGACACTGCAGGACTGCTGAGGAAGGTCGAGGAAGGGGAGACCTTCGTAATCACCCGAAGGGGAAAGCCGATCGCCGATTTGATCCCTCATCGGTGGGAAGAAGCGCGTTGGCCTGGTCCGGACGAGGTAATAGAGATCATCTCCAAGTTCTCTGCAGATCCGGGTTTGCGGGATGACCTCGAGCGCCTGGCAGGCGACACCACCGACGACCTCGGGCCGATCCTGTGACCCGTCCGGCGCGTGGTCTTCTCGACACCTCCGTGTTCATTGCGGCCGAGAGCGGCCGCCCACTGCGGCAGGAGTCGATGCCGTTGGCGAGCGCGGTTTCGATCATCACGCGGGCGGAGTTGAGGGTGGGGGTCTTCGCTGCCGAGACTGTTGCGATCCGCGACCGCCGCCTTGCGACCCTCGAAGCGTCAGGGCGCTTTCCGATCCTGCCTGTCGACCGCGAAGTCGACCGAGCCTGGGCGCAGATGCGCGTTTACTTGGCGGCCTCAGGGCGGCGCGTCAACGCCAACGACGTGTGGATCGCCGCTACCGCCGCAGCCTATGAAATGCCCGTGCTTACCCAAGACGCCGATTTCGCGGCACTCAACGGCGTAGCCGGCCTCACCGTCATCCCTGTCTGAGCCCTTCCAGCCGCTCGAAGACCTCGGGCACGTGGGTGAGGTAGGCGCCGTAGTCGAAGACGGCGTCGAGGTCGAGGTCGGGGGCGGCCTCGGCGAGGAGGTCGCGGAACTCGGTGCGGGTGTCCCAGGCGCGCTGGGCGTTCTCCTGGACGACGCGGTAGGCGTCGTCGCGGCTCATCCCCGACTCGACCAGGGCGGTGAGGGCGCGCTGGCTGAAGAGGGCGCCGTGGGTGAGGCCGAGGTTCTCGCGCATGCGCTCCTCGTTGACCTTCATCCCGGCGGCGACCTTGGTCGCCAGGTCCTGCATGTAGTCGAGCAGGATCGTCGCGTCGGGGAGGACGACGCGCTCGGCGCCGGAATGGGAGATGTCGCGCTCGTGCCAGAGGGCGACGTTCTCGATCCCGGTCTGCGCGTAGCCGCGCAGGACCCGGGCCAGGCCGGTGATGCGCTCGGTGCGGATCGGGTTGCGCTTGTGAGGCATCGCCGAAGAGCCCTTCTGGCCTGCGGCGAACGGCTCTTCGACCTCGCGCACCTCGGTTTTCTGCAGGTTGCGCACCTCGGTCGCGAAGCGCTCGAGGCCGGCACCGGCGATCGCGATCGCCGAGAGCAGCGCCGCGTGGCGGTCGCGCGGCACCACCTGCGTCGCCACGTCCTCGCGACGCAGCCCGAGCCGCTCCATCACCCGCGCCTCGACCGCGGGCGGCACCGAGGCGTAGGTGCCGACGGCGCCGGAGAGCTTGCCGACCTCGACTTCCCCGAACGCCGCTTCCAGCCGGCGCAGGTTGCGGTCGGCCTCGAAGGCGAAGCCGGCGAGCCGCAGCCCGAAGGTGGTCGGCTCGGCGTGGACGCCATGGGTGCGGCCAACGCAGAGGGTGTCGCGGTGCTCCAGCGCCCGCTCGACCAGCGCGTCGCGGTAGCCGCGCGCGCTCGCCAGGACGATCTCGCCGGCCCGGCGCAGCTGCAGTGCCAGCGCCGTGTCGAGGACGTCGGAGGAGGTGAGGCCGTAGTGGATCCAGCGGCCCTGCTCGCCGACCGACTGGGCGACCACGTCGACGAAGGCGGCGACGTCGTGGTCGGTCACCTTCTCGCGCTCTTCGACCGCCTCGACCGTGAAGGCGGCGCCGGCGCGCGCCTGCTCGGCCGCCTCCCGCGGCACGACCCCCTGCTCCGCCCAGGCCTCGGTCGCGGCCAGCTCGACTTCGAGCCAGGCCTGCATCTTCGCTTCGGGCGTCCAGACCGCCCCGATCTCGGGGCGGGTGTAGCGGGGGATCACGCGTTGATTATCCGCGCGGCGAGGACGCCGGCGTTTTTGGCGCCGTCGATCGCGACGCAGGCGACGGGGATGCCGGGCGGCATCTGCACCGCGGAGAGCAGCGCGTCGAGGCCGCCGAGGCTCTTGCCGAGGATCGGCACCCCGATCACCGGCAGGTCGGTGTGGGCGGCGGCGACCCCCGGCAGCGCCGCCGACATCCCGGCGCCGGCGATGATCACCTTCAGCCCCCGCATCCGCGCGTTCTGGCAGTACTCGCGCACCAGCTCGGGATCGCGGTGGGCGCTCATCACCCGCACCTCGTAGCGGATGCCCGCTTCCTCGAGCGCCTTGCCGGCCGCTTCCATCTTCGGCTTGTCGTTCTTCGAGCCCATGATGATCCCGACGTGCGGCTCGTCGACGTCGATTTCCGCGAACGCCTCTTCAACCGCGGGCATCGTCGTCGGCGCGGCCCCGCGGGGGTCGGCGGGGTCCGGCATGCCGGTCGGCTCCTCTGAGATCTCGCTCATCTCTTCCTCTCTTGGGTTTGCTCAGCTAGGGACCCGCTCGACGGCGCGGGCGGCGATGTCGGTGCGGACCTGCATTCCCTCGAACGAGATCCGGCCGGCCGCATCGTATGCACGTTCGCGGGCCTCGGCGGGACTGCTACCCAGCCCCGTCACGTTCAGTACCCGCCCGCCGGCGGTGACGATCTCGCCGCCGCGCTCGGCGGTGCCGGCGTGGGTCACCTCGGCGACCTCCGCCGCCTCGGCGAGGCCGTGGATGACGTCGCCCGTCGAGGAGGATTCCGGGTAGCCGGCGGAGGCGAGGACCACCGTCACCGCCCAGTTGTCCTCGAACTCGGCCGCGGCGCCGGCGAGGCCGCCCGGCTCGCGCGCCGCGAGGAAGAGGTCGGCGAGGTCTGAGCGCAGCCGCGGCAGGACCGCCTGCGTCTCGGGGTCGCCGAAGCGGGCGTTGAACTCGAGCACCCGCGGGCCCTGCGGCCCGATCATCAGGCCGGCGTAGAGGACGCCGTGGAAGGGGACGCCGCGGGCGGCCATCGCCGCGACCACCGGCCGGTGCACCCGCTCGACGATCTCCTCGATCTCGGCCGGGCCGAAGCCCGGGACCGGCGAGTAGCTGCCCATGCCGCCGGTGTTCGGCCCCTCGTCGCGGTCGAAGATCCGCTTGTAGTCCTGGGCGGGGGCGAGCGGCACCACGTTCTCGCCGTCGCAGAGGGCGAGCAGCGAGAGCTCTTCGCCCATGAGGAAGTCCTCCATCACCACCGTCGTCGCGCCGAAGCGCCGCTCGGTGAAGAAGACGTCGAGCGCCTCGCGCGCCTCGGCCTCGGTCGAGCAGATGATCACGCCCTTGCCCGCGGCGAGACCATCGGCCTTGAGCACGGTCGGAAAGGCGGCGCGGGCCAGCTGCTCGTCGGCCTCCTCGCGGCTGCGCAGCAGCGCGTAGCCGGCGGTCGGCACGTCCGCCTCGGCCATCAGCTCCTTGGCGAAGGCCTTCGACCCCTCCAGCGCGGCGGCGGCTCTGCTCGGGCCGAAGGCGGGGATGCCGGCCTCCTCCAGCGCGTCGACGGCGCCGGCGACCAGCCCCGCCTCGGGGCCGATCGCGACCAGGTCGACGGCGTTCGCCCTGGCCGCGGCGACGATCGCCGCCGGGTCGTCGGCGGCGACGTCCGGCAGGCACTCGGCGTCGGCGGCGATCCCGGCGTTGCCCGGCGCGCAGAGGACCGCGTCGACCTGCGGCGAGCGCCGCAGCGCCCGCACGATCGCGTGCTCGCGGCCGCCGCCGCCGACTACGAGTGCCTTCAACGCGCGCCCCAGCTACAGCGAGCTGGAGAGGTCCTCGGCCGGCATCGCCGCCAAGGTCTGGCTGGTCATCGTCCCCCGCGAGCC
>DASUWV010000123.1:0-11364 GCA_036378275.1 Solirubrobacterales bacterium
TCGAAAGAGGTCGCCGGCAAAGACCAGATCGCCCGCGTCGCCGCGATTTCAGCCGGTGACGACGAGATCGGCTCGCTGATCGCGGACGCGATCGAGAAAGTCGGCAAAGAGGGCGTGGTCAACGTCGAGGAGGGCCAGACCTTCGGGATGGAGCTCGAGTTCACCGAGGGGATGCAGTTCGACAAGGGCTACATCTCGCCGTACATGGTCACCGACCAGGACCGCATGGAGGCGGTGCTGGACGACCCCTACATCCTCATTGCCAACCAGAAAATCGGCTCCGTGCGGGACATCCTGCCGGTGCTCGAGCAGGTGATGCAGGGCGGCAAACCGCTGCTGATCGTGGCCGAGGACGTCGAGGGCGAGTGCCTCGCGACCCTGGTCGTGAACAAGCTCCGCGGCACCTTCACCGGCGTCGCCGTCAAAGCGCCCGGCTTCGGCGACCGCCGCAAGCGGATGCTCGAGGACATCGCGATCCTCACCGGCGGCGAGGTGATCACCGAGGAGATGGGCCTGAAACTGGAGAACACCCAGCTGTCTCAGCTCGGCAAGGCGCGTCGCGTCGTCGTCTCCAAGGACACCACCACGATCATCGACGGGGCCGGTGACCAGGACGACATCAAGGGCCGCATCAACCAGATCAAAACCGAGGTCGAGAACACCGACTCCGACTTCGACCGCGAGAAGCTCCAGGAGCGCCTCGCCAAGCTCGCCGGAGGCGTTGCCGTCGTCAAGGTCGGCGCTGCCACCGAGACCGAGATGAAGGAGAAGAAGCACCGCGTCGAGGACGCGCTGCAGGCGACCCGCGCCGCGCTCGAGGAGGGCGTCGTGCCGGGTGGCGGCGTGGCCCTGCTGAACGCGCAGGCCGGCCTCGACCCGGACAAGCTGGACGACCCGGACGAGATCACCGGCGCCCGGATCATCCACCGCTCGCTGGAGGAGCCGGTGCGGCAGATCGCCGAGAACTCCGGCCTCGAGGGCTCGGTCGTTGTCAACAAGGTGCGGGAGCTGAAGGACGGCGAAGGCCTGAACGCGGCGACCGGCGAGTACGGCGACCTGATCAAGGCCGGCGTCATCGACCCGACCAAGGTCACCCGCTCCGCCCTGGAGAACGCCGCCTCGATCGCGAAGAACATCCTCGTGACCGAGGCGATCATCGCCGAACCGCCGGAGGAAAACGGCGCCGGCGGCATGCCCGGCGGCATGCCCGACATGGGCGGCATGATGTAGCCAAGCCTGCGCGCCATACTGGCGTCAACAGGCGAGTGTTTCCGAGGGCCCGGCCAACGCCGGGCCCTCTTCTTTCCCAGTCGCGAAAAATTCCGATCTCGCCACAAAGACGGGACGCAATCGGCACACCGTGCGCACCACACGCGCGCTTTTCCTCGGCACGCTCCAAGTTGCCATGAACGCCTCAAGCCCTCCCCCCGCCGACGGGACGAAAGTACCCCTATATGGAGGGAAATCGTCCCGTCAGCAGGAAGTTGGAACGGATGGAGTTATCGCCGACCTAGCTTCCCGGCAGTACGGGCTGGTGGCCATTGGACAGTTGGAGCGGTTGGGCCTACATGTGAAGGTCGTCGACAAGCGCGTCGCAGCCGGGAGATTCCATCGGGTGCATCAGGGTGTCTACGCAGTCGGGCACCCGCTCCTCAGTACCAAAGGCCGCTTGATGGCGGCAGTGCTCGCCTGCGGTCAGGGAGCGGTGTTGTCTCATCGTTCGGCGGCTTACCTGCACGGGATCCTCGATGACTCCCGCAATCGCGTCGATGTGATCGCGCCGAACCGGCGAGGTCGTGCCCCGGCCACGATCTCGGCACATCGAGATGGGACCCTCACCGAGGCCGATCGCGTCGTCATCGACGGGATCCCTTGCACGAGCCTTGCACGCACCCTGCTGGACATCGCTGCGACAGAATCGCCTCCGACTCTTCGTTTTGCCGTCACTCAGGCTGAAGTCGAGGAGATCTTTGATCTCACTGAAGTCGTCGAGCTTCTGAAGCGGAGCAAGGGTCGGCGCGGCGCGGCTCGACTGCGCCTGGCGATCGAGCACCACGATCCGCAGGAACAGGAGGCGCGTCGGGAGCTCGAGAAGAAGCTCCTGCGCTTGTTCAAGAGGGGCGGGCTTCGACCGTTTGAGAGCAACGGCCACCTGCTCGTCGACGGCATCTCCCTGATGCCGGACTTCCTCTGGCGCGACGCCAGGCTGATCGTCGAAGCCGACAGCCACCGCGTCCACGGCACCGTCACCGCGTTCGAGAAGGACCGCCTTCGCGATCAGCGCCTGGCCGCGGCCGGGTGGACCGTCATCCGCGTCACCTGGCGTCAGGTCACCCGAGAACCGGAGCGGCTGCTCCAAACTCTGCGATCTCTTCTCTCCCGCCGGTCTGCCGGCTGACGGGACGAAAGTACCCCCATATGGAGGGAAATCGTCCCGTCGGCGCCGGGGGGCGGGCTGGCGGGCGGCTATTTTTTCTTCGCCTTCGGCGGCAGGGGCGGAAGGAGGCCGGCGTTGTATTCGGCGGTTTCGAGGAAGGTGGGGCGGCGGATCTTCTTGCGCAGGGTGTTGGTGGTGCGGGGGTAGAGGCGGAGGTCGTAGGGGTTGTCGGGGCCGAAGCCCTGGTAGTAGACGAGCATCCGCACGCGGGGGTGCCTGACGGTCCAGGCGACGACCTGCTTGACCCAGCGGGGGTCGTCTTCGCCGGAGACCGCCCACTCGGTCATCGCGATCGGTTTGCCCTTCCACTGCTTGCCGCGGTAGAAGCGGTTGAGGTCTTTCCAGACCGGATATTCGGAGTAGAAGTCGGTGCCGACCCAGTCGACCCAGCGCCGCCCCGGCCAGTAGTCGCCGGGGAAGTTCCCCTTCACCCGCGGCGAGCCGCCGGGGAGGGCGCTCCAGACGATGCTCACCGGCGCCGCCGGCAGCGTGGTCGGCGGCGGTCCTTTCGGGCGCTGCACCGGCGGCAGCGCCAGTTCGGCCAGGGTCGCGTCGATCGCTTCCAGGCTCTGGCCGCCGCGGACGATCAGCGAGATCCGGCGGAACGCCTGCTTGTACCAGCCCGGCGTGTGTTCGCCGCCTTTCCGCGTGCCGTCGCATTCGACCGCCGACCAGGCGTTGAGGCAGCGGTTCGGCTCCCCCAGCGGCCGGATGTAGGCGGGCAGCCCGTGGGTGGCGAAGAAGTCGTTCATCTGCAGCAGGTATTCGTCGCCCTGCCCGAGGGCGATCTGCTCCGGCGTGATCAGCTCCGCCAGCGTCTGGTCGTCGGCGGTGGAGATGTGGAGCACCGGCCGCGTCCCGGTTTCGCGCCAGCGTTCGTAGGCTTCGTTGAGGCTGTTGCCCCAGGGATGGAAGGTCTCGAGCAGCGCCGGGTGCTTGCCCGTCAGTTCGACCCATTCGTCGAATTCGGTCGTGGTGCCGCGGTCGCTGACGCCGAGGAAGACGTCGGGCTTCGGAGGCACCAGGGACATCGCTGCCGCCGGGGCCGGCGCGACCAGGGCCCCCAGCACCACCATCACCGCCGTGACTCGCCTAAGCGGCCTGAAGGACATCACCCATTCTTCGCGGTTCGACGCCGAGCGCCTGCGCATCGGCCGGGCCCCGCTCGCTGACCATGCTCACCTCCATCAGCTCCGCCTCCTCCCAGGTGGCGAAGACGGTCTCGCCCCAGAGCGCCCGCAGCGCGATCAGCCCGGCGCGGACCAGCGGCAGCGGCACGTGTACCAGCGGCCGCGGCCGGCCGGCGATGCGGCTGACCAGGTCCGACATCTCGTCGTAGGTGAGCGTCTCCGGCCCGGCGAGCTCGTAGCGCCGCGTCCCGTCCTCCTGCTGCTGCTCCAGCTCCAGCGCCCCGACCACGCAGCGGGCCACGTCCTCGGCCCAGATCGGCTGAAAGCGCCCCTGCCCCTCGCCGGAGACCGGCAGCACCGGCAGGAAGGAGAAGCGGCGCAGCAGCGTGATCCAGGGGTCGCTGTGGTCGTAGACGATCGAGGGCGCGAACACGGTCGTCTGCAGCGGCGAGGAGAGCACCGCCCGCTCGGCCAGCCACTTGGCGCGGAAGAACCGCGTCCGCTGCGCCGCCTGCGCGTCCAGGGCGCTGAAGAAGTGGAAGCTCTCGACCCCGCTGCGCTCGGCCGCCCGCAGCAGCCGCACCGTCGCCAGCCCGTTCAGCTCCTCGATCCGCTTCGGCGGCTGGTCGCGGATCGAGGCCGCCAGGTGGACCACCCGGTCGACCCCGCGCAGCGCCTGCCGCACCAGGTAGGGATCGGACATCTCGCCGAGGTCGCCGAGCGCGATCTGCACGTCGACCCGCCGCGCCCCCAGCCGCCGCGGCTCGCGCACCAGGCAGCGCACCTCCTCGCCGCGCTCCAGCAGCAGCGGCAGGAGCCGGGATCCGATGCTTCCGGTGGCCCCAGTCAACAGCAGCACGGCCGAATCATCCCTAAAATGAGCGTTCGCGCTTGGCCGGGGCCCCCGGCGGGCACCCGGAAAACGAGCTTTAGGAGACCTCTCGAATGACCTACGTCATCGCCGAGCCGTGCATAGGCCAGAAGGACAACTCGTGCGTCGAGGTTTGTCCAGTCGATTGCATCCACCCGACGCCTGACGAGGCCGATTACGACAACGTCGAGCAGCTCTACATCGACCCCGACGAGTGCATCGACTGCGACGCCTGCGTCGAGGCCTGCCCGGTGGACGCCTGCTTCGCGGAGGACCAGCTTCCGGCCGAGTGGGCCAAGTACGCCGAGATCAACGCGAACTACTTCAAGAATCAGGCTGCGTAGTGACCTGACCCAGCCGGCTTAATAGCCGGCTGGGTGTCTTGCCACGAAGGGCCCGCTCGCGGCTGCTCTCGTTGATTTGTGCCAGCGGGGGCCGGTGCCGTTGGTGACGCCGGCGGTGTCCCAGCGGAGGCCGGCGATTACGGCGTAGGCGTGGCCGCCGTTGGCGTAGACGGTGATCCAGCGGCCATGGCCGGCGCTGCCCCAGCTCTCCATCGGGCCGGAGGGGAGGGGGCTGGTGAGGAAGCCGCCGCCGTGGAGGGCGAAGCTGACCGCGCCGGAGCAGTCGTAGCCGCGGTCCCACCAGCGGCCGTGGCCGCCGCCCCAGATATAGGGCTTGGTGCGGATCTCGTTCGCCGCCGCGATCACCTTCTTCACCGCCGGCGGCGCGTTGACCGGCGCGATCGCCCGCCCGTTCACCAGCATCGCCTTGCCGGGCGGGCCGGTTTCGGATTCGGTTGATTCTTCGGTTTCCGGGGCAGTCGAAGCGACGCCGCCGGGGGTGGTCGCCTGGGCCGGTGCGGCGACGGCTGCGAAGGCCGCCACCAGGGCCAGTGCCACGAGGAAACTTCGAAGGGCGGGCGTTTTTCGGGCCGCCCCAAGGGCCATCTGCATTTAGCACTCCTCCTTCGACGGCCGGCGGGGTTAGCTGTCGGGCTGGCGCTGAAGGAGCCTGCGCCCCCACCCGGTGGGTGGGTTAGCCCCAGAAACTCGGGTCCCCCGCTCCCCGGCTCTCTTAGCCGAGGATTAGGCGTTTGTGTGCAAACCTTAACCCAACGATGGGCGGGAAGTTGCCATTCCCTCTGTGGGGTGCGTCACAGAGGGAATCGCCACGTTTCTCTGGCGCTACTGGACGACCGGAAGCGGCGTGCCGCCGACCGGCGGCGCTTCCGCGGGCGAGGGCGTCGACTGCAGCACCGGCAGCTCCTGCGGCGTCGCCGCGACGATGCCGCGGGCGGCCTGGCGGATCGCCTGCGAAGCGGGCGAGTCGGGATCGTCGATCGCCAGCGGCGAGCCGTTGTCGGAGTGCTCGCGCAGGGGCTCGGAGAGCGGCACCTTGCCGAGCAGCGGCACGTCGAGTTCGTCGGCCAGCAGCTGGCCGCCGCCCTCGCCGAAGATCGTGAAGCGCTCGCCCTCGGGCGTCGTGAAGCCGGACATGTTCTCGATCACGCCGAGGATCTCGAGGTCGAACTTCATCGCCATCTCGGCGCCGCGCCGCGCCACCGACTGGGCCGCCGGCTGCGGGGTCGTCACCACGACGAACTTCGCCTGTGGCAGCAGCTGGGCCAGCGTCATCGAGACGTCGCCCGTCCCCGGCGGCAGGTCGAGCAGCAGGTACTCGAGCTCGTCCCAGGCCACGTCCTCGAGGAACTGCTGGATCGCCTTGTGCAGCATCGGGCCGCGCCAGACGACGGCGGAGTTGTCCTCGACGAAGAAGCCGATCGACATCACCTTCACCCCGCTGGCCGAGTCGAGCGGCAGGATCTTCCGCTCCGCGTTCACTTCCGGTTTGCGGTTGACCCCGAGCATGCGCGGGATCGAGTAGCCGTAGACGTCGCAGTCGAGCGCTCCGGCGGAGTGGCCTTCGGCGGTCAGCGCCGCAGCCAGGTTGGCGGTCATCGTCGACTTGCCGACGCCGCCCTTGCCGGAGGCGACGCAGATCACGTTTTTCACCTTCGCAAGCGCGCCCTGCGGCAGCTTGCCGCGGCCGAGCGTCTGCTGCAGCTGCCCTTTCTCCTCGTCGGAGAGGACGTCGAAGCCGACGGCGACCTCGGTCACTCCCTCGAGCTGGGAGACCTGCTGGGCGACCGCCTGTTCGAAGTGCGAGCGGATCGGGCAGCCGGCGGTGGTCAGCGAGACCACGACCTCGACCCGGCCCCCGTCTTTGACCTCGATCGAGCGGACCATGCCCAGCTCGACGATCGAGCGGCGCAGCTCGGGGTCGATGACGGCGCGAAGCTTCTCGGTGATCTGATCTTTGGTGGGAAGTGGCATCGGATCGATTCTCGCAAAGCCGCTCGCTCGGCCGTTTCCCGGGGGGGGTCAGAGAGCGGACGTAAGTAGGGGGGAGAGTTTGCGCCGCCCAGCCCTTGGTCCTCCGAACGCAGTCAAAGCGAAGGAGGAGTCATGTCAGGGACGAGGTTCGCGGTCGGGAGGGTCATAGCGCTGGGGATGCTGCTGGCGATGAGCTTGCTGCTGCTGGCGGCCGCCAGGGCGAGCGCCGGCAAGTACCAGGTAGCGCAGTGCGGCTGGTACGTGGGCGCCGACGCGGATTGGGCCGACACCACCGGCGGCGCCAAGTTCCGGTCGGACGCCTGGTGCGTGCCGCCGGCCGGCGCCGACCCCTTCGACGGCGCCCATCTGAAGAGCCTCACCCGCGAAGGCCAGAGCACCGTCTCGGGAACCCGCTTCGCCCGCTGGCGCTGGACGCCGCCGCCGGGGACGACGATCACGCAGGTGCGGGGGAGCTGGTGGCACGCGCTGCACGACGGGATCGAGCAGCGGCTCGGCGGTGTCGGCGGGAGCGGCTTCGAGCCCTTCCTCCAGGCCGCCGGCACCGACACCACCCCGCGCGAGTTCACGCATGGCTTCCCGGGCGGCGTCTCGGCCTTCGAGGACCGGCTGCTCTGCGCCCGCGGCGAAGACAAGTGGTGCTCGCTCGACCCGGGGTCGTGGTCGGCGCTGAGGGCGCTGACGCTCACGGTCGAAGACCCGACCCCGCCCGGCGCCTGGATCATCGGAGGCGACCTGGTCGCCGGCGGCTGGCGCCGCGGCGTCCAGGCGGTCAACGTCGACGGCTACGACGCCGGCGGCGGCGTCCGCTTCGGCGAAACGACGCTGGACGGCGCCCGCGTCGGCCTCACCGAGTACCCGTGCGCGAAAGCCTCGATCGGCGGTGAGTGGCGTGGGACCCAGATGCGTCCCTGCCTCACCAACGTCTCCGCGACCCACTCGGTCACCACCACCAACTTCAGCGACGGGCCGCATACCGTCGTCCACTGCACGACCGACTTCGCCGGCAACAGCGCCTGCGCCCCGTCGCGCACGGTCTTGATCGACAACAACCCGCCTGCGCACCCGCGCTCGGTCCAACTCGCCGGCGGCGAGGGCTGGCGGCGGACGAACGACTTCGATCTCAGCTGGGAAAACCCCGACCAGGGCCCCGCGAGCCCGATCGCCGGCGCCTCTTGGCGAATCGCCGGACCGGGCGGCTACGACACCGGCGCCCGCTTCGCCGCCGGCCGCGACCGCACCTCGCTCGCCGATCTCCAGGTCCCCGGCGCCGGCGCCTTCTCGCTGCAGCTGTGGCTGCGCGACGAAGCCGGGAACGAGGCGCCGGCGACGGCGGTGACGGTGCCGCTGCGCTTCGACGACGTCAAACCCGAGGTCGCCTTCGCGGTCGACGCCCCCGACGGGCAGGTGATGGCCGACGTCGCCGACGAACACTCCGGCCCGGCCTCCGGCGGGCTCTTCTATCGGCGCGTCGACGCCGCCGCCTGGACCGAGCTGCCGACGAAGCTCGTCGCCGGTGACGCCCCCGGCGAGGCGCACCTGGTCGCGCCGATGCCCGACCTCGGCTACGGCACCTTCGTCTTCCGCGCCGACGCGCTCGACGCCGCGGGCAACGGCGCCTCGACGATCCTCCGCGCCGACGGCACCCAGATGGCGATCCGCCGCGAGCCACCGCCACCCGTCGCCCAGGCGAAGCCGCTGCCGGTGCCGCCGAAGGCGAAGGCGCGGCTTTTCGCCCGGCTGCGCGGCGGCCACGGCCGCGGCGACTCGCTCACGGTCCCCTTCGGCGCCCCGGCGCTGCTCAGCGGTCGGCTCACCCGGGTCGATGGGGCCGGCCTCGCCGACCGTGAGCTGCGGGTGGTGTCCCACCCCTCGCACGGGGCGCTGGTCCGGATCGGCGCCGAGACCGTCCGCACCGGGGAGCGGGGCGGCTTCGAGCTGCGGCTGCCGCCCGGCCCCTCGCGCCGGCTCACCGTCACCTTCACCGGCGACGGCGGGCTGGAGCCGGCGCGGCGGCCGGCGCTCGAGCTGCGCGTCCGCTCCGGCGTCTCGCTGCGGGCGGCGCCGGCCGCGCTCGCGACCGGCGAGGTCCTCCGCTTGAGCGGCAGGGTGAAGAGCGCCGGGGCGCCGATCCCGCGGCGCGGCAAGCTGGTCGCGATCCAGTACCTGGAGCAGGCGACCCGTCGCTGGCGGCCGGTCCTGGTCACCCGCACCGATCATCACGGCCGCTTCCGCGCCCACTACCGCTTCCGTTACGTCAGCGGCAGCGCCGCGATCCGGCTGCGGGCGACGGCGCTGGCGGAGGAGCGCTGGCCGTACGCCCCCGGCTTCTCACCCCCGCTCACCGTCCAGGTGCAGGGGTGAGGCGCCGTGCCGGCCAGCCGCGGCGAGACGCTAGGGTGAGCGCCATGTCGCAAGCGACCCTTCACACCAGCGCCGGGGCGATCGTGCTCGAGCTCCACGACGAGGACGCGCCGAAAACCGTCGAGAACTTCCGCAAGCTCTCCGCGGAGGGGTTCTACGACCAGCTCGTCTTCCACCGGGTGATCCCGGACTTCATGATCCAGGGAGGCTGCCCGGAAGGCACCGGCCGGGGCGGCCCCGGCTACACCTTCGAGGACGAGATCAACGACCACAAAGTCGTCCGCGGGGCGCTGGCGATGGCCAACGCGGGGCCGAACACGAACGGCTCCCAGTTCTTCATCGTCACCACCGGCGCGGCGCCGTGGCTCGACGGCAAGCACACCGTCTTCGGCGAGGTGATCGACGGCATGGACGTGGTCGACTCGATCGAGTCGGTCCCGACCGACGCGGCCGACAAGCCGCTCGACCCGCAGACGATCGAGCGCGTCGAGCTCGACGAAGCCTAGGCGGCGGGAGGTTCCTCGACCCCGGTGGCGCGCCGTTCCCGGCGCGCCTCCTGGCGCCGTTTGATCCCTTCGCCGGGTCGCCAGAGGCTGACCAGGCCGGCCACCAGGGTGACCAGGAAGATCTGGCCGATCATCATCTCCAGGCCGGCGATCATCCGGCCGGGCTGGCCGCCGGGCACGAGGTTGCCGTAGCCGGTCGTGGTCAGCGTCGTGTAGCTGAAGAAGAGGAAGTCGCCGCCGGTCGGGTGCAGGTGGCCTTCGAAGAAGGCGCCGCCCTGGACCCGATCGACGAAGCCGTAGACGAAGGTGAAGAGGATGCCGAGGACGGCGTAGACGCTGAGCGCGCCGAGGATCGTCCGCGAGCCGACCTCGGTGGCGGTCAGGACCCGCCGCAGGACGGCCGCCATCGCCACCGTGAGCAGGCCGACCTGGAGCACGGTGGCGAAGTTGAGCCAGATCCTGGCGCCGCTGAGCGCGCCGATCGCCGCCAGCAGGATCGCCCCGCCCGAGATCCAGAGCGCGCCGCGGACCAGACGCGGCCGCGCGTGGGCGCTGGTCAGGGCGATGATCGAGGTGGCGCTGGTCGCGGCGCAGAGGATCACCGACTCCCAGCCGCGGTTCGCCAGCAGCGAGGCGAGCACATAGGTGAGCAGGACCGCGGCCAGGACCAGGCCGAAGGCGTCGCGGACCCGCTCGGCGCGCCCGACCCAACGCTCGCGGGAGCGATCACGCCTGGCGGCGGTGTTCATTCCAGCTTCGTTCGGCTGCGGCGCCGGCTTTCCTGCCGTGCGGGCGGCAGCGGAGGGGGTGGGATTCGAACCCACGAGACCCCTTACGAGGCCTAACGGCTTTCAAGGCCGCCGCATTCAACCGCTCTGCCACCCCTCCGGACCGCTGAGAGAATGCTAGAGCGAATTCCAGCTTGAGTTCGCCTACCTGATTGGATGCGCCGATGCGTCGGCTGCTTCTACTCGCCTCGGCGATGGTTTTCTTCGACGTCGCCTTCTTCGCGGCGATCGCTCCGCTGCTGCCGCAGTACGTCCACGAGCTGGGGCTCAGCAAGGCCGAAGCGGGGGTCTTGTCGGCGGCCTACGCGGCGGGGACGCTGATCGGATCGCTGCCGGCCGGCTTCGCCGCGAGCAGATTCGGGCCGCGCAAAGTGGTGATCCACGGCCTGATCCTGCTCGGGCTCTCGAGCCTCGTCTTCGGCTTCGCCGAAGAGATCTTCCTGCTCGACGGCGCCCGCTTCCTCCAGGGCATCGCCGGAGCGCTGATCTGGTCCGGCGCCCTCACCTGGCTGGTCACCGCCGCCCCGGAGGAGAACCGGGGGCAGGTGATCGGCACCGCGCTCGGCACGGCCGTCGCCGGCGCCCTGCTCGGCCCTGTCCTCGGCGCGGTCGCCGGGTCGATCGGAACCGAAGCGGTCTTCGGCTCGGTGCTGGTGATCGCGGCAGCCCTGATCTTCGCCGTCACCCGCTTGCCCGAGCCGGCATCGCCCGAGCGGCAGAACCTGCGCGACGTGGTCGCGATCCTGCTCAGCCGGCCATTGCTGGAGGCGGCGCTGTTCGTCACCGTCCCCTCGGTGATGTTCGGCGCGATCGAGGTCCTGGTGCCGCTGCGGATCGACTCGCTCGGCGGCGGCCACGGGGTGATCGCCGCCGGCTTCATCGCCGGGGCCGCCCTGGAGGCGGTACTGGCGCCC
>DASUWV010000124.1:0-6241 GCA_036378275.1 Solirubrobacterales bacterium
GACGGGGCCGGCGACCCCGAGGCACCGGCCGCCGAGCTGGCAGCCGCCGCGGTCGCCGCTCACTGCCGCCGCCTGATCGAGCAGGCCGGCCCCGCCTGCGTCGCGGTGAAGCCGCAGCTCGCCTGCTTCGAGCGTCTCGGCGCCCCCGGCTGGCGGGCGCTGGAAGATGCCTGCGCCGCCGCCCGCGATGCCGGCCTCCTGGTCGTTGCCGACGGCAAGCGGGGCGACGTCCCGGTCACCGCCGCCGCCTACGGGCAGGCGCTGGTGGGGGAGACGCAGACCCCATGGGGCCCGGTCGCGGGGCTCGGCGCCGACGCCTTTACCGCCAACCCGCTGCTGGGGCGCGACGCGCTCGAGCCGCTGGTCGCCGCCGCCGAGGAGACGGGGGCGGGGATCTTCGCCCTGGTCCGCACCAGCAACCCGGGCGCCGCCGACCTGCAGGACCTGCCCGCCCCCGAGGCGCCGCTGCACGAGCGCCTGGCCGCGATCGTCGACGAGCTCTCAGGGCGGCTGCGCGGCGAGGGCGGGCTGAGCGGCATGGGCGCCGTCGTCGGCGCCACCGAGCCCCGGCACTTCGCCCACATGCGCGAGCTGATGCCGCGCTCGGTTTTCCTCATCCCCGGAGTCGGCGCCCAGGGCGGCAAGCCGGAGCTGCTGGGAGCGGCTTTTTCCCCCGGCCGGGCGGCCGGCCTCGTCGCCGCCTCGCGGGGAATCGCCGCCGACCCCGACCCCGCCGCCGCTGCCGAGCGCCTGCGGGCGGCGGTCTGGGAGATCTCGACCACCTGAAGATGTCCTGCGCGATTACGATCAAGCCGCTCCAACCGGCTCTCACCCCAGTCAGATGGAAAAACGCACCAACCCCTTGGCCCGCATCCTCGCCGCCGTCGCCCTGATCGCGGCGGTCCTCGTCGTGGTCGTGGTCGTCTCCTCGGCGATGAACGGCAGCGAATCGAGCAGCCACCACCAGAAGAAGCACCAGGCGCAGAAGGAAGCGACCCACCACCGGACCCAGGCCAAGACCTACACGGTCCAGACCGGCGACACGCTGACGGCGATCGCCCACAAGACCGGGGTCCCGGTCTCCGAAATCCGCGCGCTGAACCCCGAAGTGGATCCGCAGATCCTGATCGCCGGCCAGACGCTGAAGCTCAAATGAACGACCGGCGCCACGGCGCCGTGCTGCTGCTCGCGATCTTGGCGGCGCTGCTGCTCCCCGCCGGCGCCGCCGCCGCGCCACAGCTGCAGTCGCGCGCCTGGGGGCTGATCGACGCCCGCAGCGGCGACGTCCTCACCTCGCACGCGCTGAACAAAGCGCTGCCGATCGCCTCGACGACCAAGCTGATGACCGCGTATGTGGCGATGAAGGACCTACCGCTCGACAAGGTCGTCCGCGCCCAGCCGTACGAGCCCGAATACGGCGAGTCGCTGATGGGCCTGCGGACGGGCCAGCGGATCAGCGTCCGCGACCTCCTCTACGGCCTGATCCTGCGCAGCGGCAACGACGCCGCCCACACGCTGGCGATCGACGCGGCCGGCTCGGAAAAGCGGTTCGTCGGGCAGATGAACCGCTACGCCGCGGCGCTCGGCCTCTCCCACACCCATTACGCCAACCCGGTCGGGCTCGACGAGAAAGGCAACTACTCCTCGGCCGCCGATCTGATGACGCTGACCCGGAATCTGTTGCGCGAGCCGGCCTTCGCCAGGATCGCCGACTCCCGCAAGGCCGTCCTGCGCAGCGTCCATCCGCGGCGGCGGATCGAGTCGATCAACCAGCTGCTGAAGATGGCGCCCTGGGTGACCGGGGTGAAGACCGGCCACACCTTCGGCGCCCTCTACGTCCTCGTCGGCTCCGGCCGCAAGCACGGGATCAGCCTGATCTCGGTCGTGGTCGGCGCCTGGACCGACGAAGAACGGTTCGACGGCAACCTCGAGCTGCTCGAATGGGGCTTCCGGCAGTACCGCCACAAGGTGCCGGTGCGGGCGGGCCAGGACCTTGCCGACCCGGAAATCCGCTACTCGGGCGGGCGGCTGCCGCTGCGGGCCGAACACGCGATCGCGGCGGGCGTGCGACGCGGCGAGAAGGTGGCGGTGCAGGTGCGGGCGCCGCAGGAGGTCGAGGGCCCGCTGCGCCGCGGCCGGCGGCTCGGCCGGGCGACCGTCTTCGTCGAGGGCCGCAAGGTCGGCGCCGTCCCGCTGCAGGCCGGCCGCTCGATCCCGAAGGCAAGCGCCTTCGACCGCGCTCGCGCCTTCCTCGCAGACAACTGGATCCCTATCGCGCTCGCGGTGTTCGTGATACTCATCCTGTCGGCAATCGTGCTGCGGCGGATGGCCCGCAGGAGGGAAACGAGGAGCGAATTCGGGTGATTGCAAGGTGATCCTCACCGTGACCTTGAACGCGGCCATCGACCGCACCGTCGCCGTGCCGAATTTCCGCCTCGGACGGCGCCACCGCGCGGTCGAGAGCCGCACCGTCGCGGGCGGCAAGGGCATCAACGTCGCCCGCGCGCTCAACCTGCTGGGACGGCCGGTGATCGCCTCCGGTTTCGTCGGCGGCCCGACCGGGACGCGGGTGCTGGAACAGCTGCGCGACGAATCAGTCCTGACCGACTTCACCGAGATCGCCTCGGAGACCCGCGTCAACCTCGCCGTGATCGACCCCACCTCCGGCGAACAGACGGAGATCAACGAGCGCGGCCCCGCCGTCAGCGCGGAGGAGGTGAAGCGGCTCTTCGACCGCATCGGCTACCTGGCCGGCGGGGCGAAGATCTGCGTCCTCGCCGGCTCGGTGCCGCCGGGGGCCGGCGACGACCTCTATGCGCGGCTGATCTCCGACCTCGGGCGCCGCGGCATCCCGGTCGTCCTCGACGCCGAGGGGGAGGCGATGCTGGAGGGGGTGCGCGCCGGCGCCTCGATGGTGACGCCGAACGAGCGCGAGGCCGAGGAGCTGGTCGGGCAGGAGTTCGCCGACCGCGGCGACCTCGTCCAGGGGCTGCTGGAGCTGGTCCGACTGGGCGCGACAGGGGCGGCGATCACCCGCCCCGACGGCTGCGTCGCCATCGTCGGCGAGAACGCCGGCCGGCGCCTGCTCGAGGTCCACACCGAGCCGCTGGAGCCGGTCTCCACCGTCGGCTCGGGCGACGCCTTCCTCGCCGGCTACGTCGCCGCCCGCTACGAGGGCCGCTCGCCGGAGGACTGCCTCGCCTACGGCGTCGCCTGCGGGGCGGAGTCGACCCAGCACTTCGGCGCCGGCACCGTCGACCGCAACCAGGTCGAGCGGCTGCTGGGCGAGGTCTCCGTGCACGACTTGGAGGTCCCCGCCGAAGTGTAGGCTGATGGATTCAACGCCAGCAGCCCTTGGAGGACTAACTTGGAAATCGAAATCGGCCGCGGCAAGAAGGGGCGCCGCGCTTACGGATTCGACGACATCGCGATCGTTCCTTCCCGCCGGACGCGCGATCCTGACGACATCGACATCAGCTGGACCCTCGGTCCCTACCGCTTCGAGCTGCCCCTGGTGGCCTCGGCGATGGACGGGGTGGTGAGCCCGGAGACCGCAGTGCTCACCAACGAGATCGGCGGCCTCGGGGTGCTCAACCTGGAGGGGATCTGGTCGCGCTTCGAGAACGCCGAGGAGAAGCTGGAGGCGATCGCCGCCGCGCCCAAGCACGAGGCGACGCGGCTGATGCAGCAGATCTACACCGAGCCGGTGAAGCCGGAGCTGATCGCCAGGCGGATCGAGGAAATCAAGGCCCGCGGCGCCGTCGTCTGCGGCTCGCTGACGCCGCAGAAAGTGCGCGAGCACTACGAGGCGGCGGTCGAGGCCGGCCTCGACATCCTCGTCATCCAGGGCACGGTGATCTCCGCCGAACACGTCTCGACCACGGTCGAGCCGCTGAACCTGAAGGAGTTCATCGCCGAGGTGCCGGTGCCGACCGTGGTCGGCGGCTGCGCCTCCTATTCGACCGGGCTGCACCTGATGCGGACCGGAGCGGTGGGCGTGCTCGTCGGGGTCGGCCCCGGCGCCGCCTGCACCACCCGCGGCGTGCTCGGGATCGGCGTCCCGCAGGCGACGGCGATCGCCGACGTCGCGGCCGCCCGCGCCCAGCACATGCTGGAGACCGGCGAGTACGTGAACGTGATCGCCGACGGCGGCATGCGGACCGGCGGCGACGTCTCCAAGGCGATCGCCTGCGGCGCCGACTCGGTGATGATCGGCTCGCCGCTGGCCCGCGCCAAGGAGGCTCCGGGCCGCGGCTTCCACTGGGGGATGGCGACCTTCCATCCCTCGCTGCCGCGCGGCACCCGCGTCTCGACCAAGCAGGACGGGACCCTGGAGGAGATCCTGCTCGGCCCGGCCAAGGAGAACGACGGCACCTTCAACCTGATGGGGGCGCTGAAAACCTCGATGGCCACCTGCGGCTACGAGGACATCCGCAGCTTCCAGCGGGCCGAGGTGATGGTCGCGCCGGCGCTGATGAGCGAGGGCAAGAAGCTCCAGAACGAGCAGTCGGTGGGGATGGGCTCGAACGGGCGGGCCGCCGTGTCCACGGGAGTTGCCGTATCGGATGACTAGTAGTTCGGACGTGCTCCGGCCGGCGGGTCCTGTCTCCGATCGGGGGCTCTCCCTAGCGGGAGAGTCCTCCCGATCGTCGCCACCCGCCGGTGAGAGGGCCGCCGAGGAGGTCCTCGTCCTCGACTTCGGCGGGCAGTACTCGCAGCTGATCGCCCGTCGAATCCGTGAATGTGGAGTTTTCGCGGAGCTCCTGCCGGCGAATACTTCGGTGGAGAAGATCCGGGAGCGGCAGCCGAAAGCGCTGGTGCTCTCGGGCGGGCCGGCCTCGGTATACGAGCCCGGGGCGCCGAAGTTCCCGACCCAGCTGCTCGACCTCGAGATCCCGATGCTGGGCATCTGTTACGGGATGCAGGCGATGGTGCTGGCGCTCGGCGGCCGGGTGGAGTCGGCCGAGACGGGCGAGTTCGGGCGCACCGACCTGGTCCTGCGCGAAGGCGGTGGCCGCTTGCTCGGCGGCCTGCCGGAGGAGCAGAGCTGCTGGATGAGCCACCGCGACGCCGTGTTCGAGGCGCCGGAGGGGTTCACCGCCCTGGCCTCGAGCCCGAGCTCGCCGGTGGCGGCGCTGGAGCTGCCCGACCGCGGCCTCTACGGGATCCAGTTCCACCCCGAGGTGGTCCACACCCCCTACGGGACCGAGATCCTCACCCGCTTCCTGCGCGATGTCGCCGGCTGCACCGAGCAGTGGTCGCCGCAGTCGGTGATCGCCGAACAGGTCGAGAAAATCAAGGCCCAGGTCGGCGAGGGGCGGGTGATCTGCGGCCTCTCGGGGGGGGTCGACTCCTCGGTCGCCGCCCTGCTCGTCCACAGGGCGGTGGGCGACAAGCTCACCTGCGTCTTCGTCGACCACGGCCTGATGCGGCTGAACGAGGCCCAGCAGGTCGTCGACGCCTTCGGCCAGTTCGGCATCCCGCTCGTTCACGTCGACGCCGAAGACCGCTTCCTCGCCAAGCTCGCCGGCAAAGACGACCCGGAGGAGAAGCGGAAGATCATCGGTACCGAGTTCATCCGCGTCTTCGAGGAGGAGGCGGCGAAGCTCGAGGACGTCGACTACCTGGTCCAGGGCACGCTCTACTCCGACGTGATCGAGTCCGGCGGCTCCGACCATGCGGCGACGATCAAGTCCCACCACAACGTCGGCGGCCTCCCCGACGACCTCGAGTTCGAGCTGGTCGAGCCGCTGCGGATGCTGTTCAAGGACGAGGTGCGGGCGGTCGGCGCCGAGCTCGGCCTGCCGGAGCGGATGGTCTGGCGCCAGCCCTTCCCGGGGCCGGGCCTCGGCATCCGCATCGTCGGCGGCGAGGTGACCAAGGAGCGGCTCGACATCCTCCGCGCCGCCGACGCGATCCTGCAGGAGGAGATCCGCGCCGCCGAGCTCTACCGTCAGCTCTGGCAGTCGTTCTGCGTCCTGCCCGTGGTGCGCTCGGTGGGAGTGCAGGGAGACGGGCGCACCTACGCCTACCCGATCGTGATCCGCGCCGTCACCTCCGACGACGCGATGACCGCCGACTGGGCGCGACTCCCCTACGACCTGCTGGAGCGGGTCTCCAACCGGATCATCAACGAGATCCGCGACGTCAACCGCGTCGCCCTCGACATCTCCTCGAAGCCGCCGGCGACGATCGAGTGGGAGTAGCGGCCGGGCTCTAGCCCGCCTCCTGCGATCCGGTT
>DASUWV010000125.1:0-11530 GCA_036378275.1 Solirubrobacterales bacterium
GTCGGAGATCGCGCCGACGACGCTCTGGCTCATCACCCCGGTGACGACGACCACCGAGCGGGTCACCACCAGCGCCGAGGCGGGCGCCGAGGTCCGCAGCGGGTTGGCGCGGACCGAGTCGGAGGCGAGGCGCCCCTCGGCCGGCATCACCGCGCGGGCCGGGATCGCCAGCAGGCGGATGATCGGCATCACCACGAACGGCGCCAGCAGCACCATGCCGACGAACATGACCACGGTCGAGCCGACGCCGACGATCGCCGACCAGGCGCCGCCGGACTGGTTGGAGAACCAGAAGAGGCCGCCGATCGCCAGGCCGGGGAGGAACAGGGCGGCGCCGGCCAGCGCGCGCCGGAGGCCGGGCGGCCGCTCGATCGTCCGCCCGCCGGTCAGGGCCCGGATCGGCGGGATGCGGCCGGCGCGGAGGGCGGGGTAGAGGGCGCCGGCGAGGGTCGCCACCAGCCCGACGGCGACGGCGATGACCGCCGCGCTCGTCGTCACCTTCAGCGACGAGAGGGGCAGGGCGAAAAAGCTCCGCATCGCCGAGGCGAGCAGTTCGGCCAGGCCGAGCCCGAGCGCCAGCCCCAGCGACGCGCCGACCGTCGCCAGGATCAGCGCCTCGAAGACGACCCCGCCGGCCAGCCGCCGCCGCGAGGCGCCGAGCGCGCGCATCGTCCCGATCTCGCGCATCCGCTGCAGCACGGTCATGTTGAACGAGTTGAGGATGAGGAAGGCGCCGACGAATAGCGCGATCCCGGAGAAGAAGTAGAGGACGATGTCGAGCCCGGCCAGCGATTCGTTCGCCTGGTCGCCCTTCCCCGCCGGCGTTTCGGCTTCGACCCCCGGCCCGGTGACGGCGGCGATCCGCCGCTTCAGCTCAGCCGCCGAGACGCCGTCTTCGGCGACCACGTTTATCTCGTCGAAGGTGCCGTATTTGTTGGTCAGTTCGCGCTGGCCGGCGATCGGCATCGCCGCCGTCCCGTAGCCGCCGAGGTCGAGGCTCGTCTGCAGCTTGTAGATGCCGCTGACGGTGACGGCGGCGCGCCCGGTCGGCGTCGCCAGCCGCAGCCTGTCGCCCGGTTCGTAGCCCTGCTGGCGCGCCCAGCTTTCCTCCAGCTCGACTTCGCGCCGGCCCTGGGGCTCCCGCCCTTCGACCACTTCCGAGCCGGCGGTGTCGTAGCCGTTGATGTTCACCCCGGCGACGAACAGCATCGAGCTGCGGCCGCTGTTGGCCGCGCCCTCTTCGTTGACGGTGCGGAAGACGCCGAAGACGTCGCCTTCGGCCGCCTTCACCCCTTCGACCGCACGGATCTTCGGCAGTTCGGCGGCGGGGACCGAGCCGACCGAGGACTTGCCGGAGACGATCACCGTCGTGCGGCCGTAGATCGCGTCGAAGAGCCCTTCGAAGCTGGAGTGGATGGTGGTGACCAGGATCAGCACGCCGAAGGCCATGCCGACGCCGAGCACGATCCCGGCCGTGGTCAGGATCGAGCGCAGCGGCCGGGCGCGGAGCGAGCGCAGGCCGACGCCGTGGAAGCTGCGGAGCTTGGCCCCGCGCGGCATCGCGTGGGCGCTCATCGGGAAGCTGCCGCGAGTTGGGCGCCGCGGTCGACCCCGCGGAAGGCGTCGATGACGCGGTCGGTGTCGCCGCCGGCGACCTCACCTACGATGGCGCCGTCGCGGAGGAAGACAACCCGGTCGGCGAGCGAGGCGGCGCGCGGGTCGTGGGTCACCATCACCACCGTCTGGCCGCCGTCGACGACCTTGCGCAGCAGCGACATCACGATCGCGCCGCTGGCGGAGTCGAGGTTGCCGGTCGGCTCGTCGGCGAGGACGAGGCGGGGATCGCGCAGCAGGGCGCGGGCGATCGCGACCCGTTGCTGCTCGCCGCCGGAAAGCTCGGTCGGTAGGTGGGCGGCCCGGTCGCCCAGCCCCACCAGCTCCAGCAGCTCGTCGATCCGCGCCGCGTACCTGCCCGGCCGCTCGCCGTTGACGAGCGCCGGCAGCAGCACGTTCTCGGCCGCGGTCAGGGTGGGAAGGAGGTTGAAGAACTGGAATACGAAGCCGAACACCTTGCCCCGCAGCTCGGTCAGCTCGCGGTCCCCGAGGTCGTCGTAGCGGCGCCCGGAGATCGCGGTGGTGCCGCCATCGGGCCGGTCCAGCGCCCCGAGGATGTGGAGCAGCGTGCTCTTGCCCGAGCCCGAGGGCCCCATGATCGCCACCAGCTCGCCGGTGCCGACCTCGAG
Source organism: Solirubrobacterales bacterium (assembly GCA_036378275.1). Lineage (GTDB taxonomy): Bacteria > Actinomycetota > Thermoleophilia > Solirubrobacterales > 70-9 > VAYN01. The sequence continues at coordinate 2,244 of DASUWV010000125.1, forward strand.
GTCCACCCCCCGCAGCGCCCGCACCGCGGTCGCCCCTTCCCCGAAGGAGCGCTGGAGCCCCTCGGCCTTCAGCAGCGGCGCCGCCGGGTCGTACCCGTTCGATCCATCGTGACGATGATCTCGCATGCCACGACCGTATGCCGATGCCGCGCCGCCCCCATCCGGGGACTCCTACAAAGGTGGCGACGGCATTTCCGGGAGCTAGAGGCGCAGCCGGAACAGCAGGTGCGGTAATCCCGCGTGGATGACCTCGCCGTTCTGCTCGAATCCGGCCTTGACCGCCACTCGCTGGGAGGCGAGGTTGGTCGGGAGGGTGAGGGCGATCACCTCTTCGAAGCCGAGGTCGCGGGCCCACTCGCAGGCGGCTTTGGCGGCCTCGGTGCCGAGGCCCTGGTTGTGGAGGTGGGGCTCGATGCTCCATGGGAGCTCGACTGCGGCGGTCCCTTCGACCGCGGTCCAGGCGAGGCCGCCGCGGCCGGCGAAGGCGCCGGAGCCCTTCTCGACCAAGATCCAGGGGCCGAAGCCGTGGTCTTCCCAGTGGACGCCGTCGCCGTCGACCAGCTCGTCGAGCACCTGGGCGGTGAAGGGCGGAAGGGGGGAGGGGCGCAGCCAGCGCTCCACCTCCGGGCGGGTGAAGTGGGCGTGGTAGAGGGCGCGGTCCTCGGGCGTCGGCTTGCGAGCGAGGAGCCTGCGCGTCTGCCGCTCCTCGCCGACCATCTCAGCGCGGATCCGTCCGCGGCAACCGCGGCTCGCCGCCGCCGTCGCTCGGCACCTCTTCGGCGGTGGCGTCGAAGTCGTAGTCGCGGCTGGGGCGAGGGCCGGCGCCGCCCGCGGGGCGGTCGAACGGGCTCGGCCCCGCCACCGTGACCACCCGGAAGCGCCCGATCGTGAGCCGTTTCAGCAGCCGCCGCGCGATCGCCCGCGTCGGCGGGACCAGCAAGAAGAACCCGAAGACGTCGGTGATGAAGCCCGGGGTCACCAGCAGGGTGCCGCCGATCACGATCAGGACGCCGTCGACCACCTCTTTGCCCGGGAACCGCCGCACCGCCAGGGCTTCGTTGAAGCGCCGCCACGCCCCGCGGCCCTGGTGTTTGACCAGCCAGGAGCCGAGCAGGGCGTCGGCGAGCAGCAGCGCCAGCGTCGGCCCCACCCCGATCAGCTGCCCGACCTGGATGATCACGTAGAGCTCCGCGATCGGGACGACGATGAAGAGGACGATCAGAAGAAGGGGCATGCCAAAAGCCTAGGGACGAGGGCTCCTCGGCTCTCCAGGTACCCGCCGCCGCGGGCGCCTACGCGGCTTTGACGGCCTTGCCGGCCGCCGCCTCGAGCTCTTCGAGCGCTTCGTTGATGCCGTTGCTGACGATCTCGACGTCTTCCATGCAGTCGTAGTCGGCGAGGAGGCCGAACCCGACCTTGCCGTGGTAGCTCATGATCGCCACCGCCAGGCAGTGGTTCTGCGGCAGGAACGCGACCGGGAAGACGTCCTCGAGTTCGCGGCCGAGGACGTAGAGCGGCATCTGCGGACCGGGGACGTTGGTGACGATCAGGTTGAAGAGGCGGGTCGAGAAGTTGATCCGCGAGGCCTGCGCCAGCAGCGTCGGCGGCGCGAAGTCGTTGAAGCGGGAGATCACTTCGGCCCCCAGCGCCTGTTTGGAGCGCTTCAGCCCGGCCATCGCGTCGCTGATCGTGCGCAGGCGGCGCACCGGGTCCTCGATGTAGACCGGCAGCGGCCCGCGCATCAGCGCGATCCGGTTGCCGAGGTTGCCGCGCTCGTCCTCGCTGCGGATCGAGACCGGAACCAGCGCCCGCAGCTCCAGGCCCTCGGTGCGGACCTGGCGCTGGTGCAGCCACTTGCGCAGCGCCCCGGTGACGACGGCGAGGACGACGTCGTTGACGGTCCCGCCGAAGGTGTCCTTGATGTGTTTGAAGGTCGAGAGGTCCGAGCGGGCCCAGACGTAGCGGCGGTGCGGGCCGATCTCCTCGTTCAGCGGCACGTCCGGCGCCGGGTCGGCGAAGGCGCTGACGATCTCACCCACGCCCTCCAGCCCCTCGACCAGCTTCCGCGCCGCCGTCTCCGGGCTGCGGACGACGTCGACCGCGCGCTCGGCCAGCTTGACGGGCGCCGCGACCGCGTCGGCGATCCCGCGCGCGACCAGCTCGGTCGTACCCGGTTCGGGCTGCGGCACCCAGTCGTCCTCCAGCTTCGGCAGCTCGGCCTCGCGATCGACGTCGAAGAGGACGGTGCCGATGTCGACGCCGCTGATCCCGTCGACCATTGCGTGGTGGGTCTTGGTCAGGATCGCGAAGCGGTCGCGTTCGAGGTTCTGCACCAGCCACAGCTCCCACAGCGGCTTCAGCCGGTCGAGCTGCTGGGAGAAGATCCGGCCGGCCAGTTTCTTCAGCTGCTCCTCGCCGCCTGGGTCGGGCAGCGCGGTGTGGCGGATGTGGTAGGTGAGGTTGAAGTTGACGTCGTCGGCCCAGAGCGGCCGGCCGGCCTCCAGCGGCGGCACCACCAGCTTCTGGCGGAAGCGGGGGACCAGCGGCAGGCGGCTGCGGACGTGCTCGACCAGGTCGACGTAGCGCGGCGGCGGCCCCTCGAAGAGCAGGATCGCGCCCACGTGCATGTGGCTGTTCGAGTGCTCGTTGGTCAGGAACGAGGCATCGACGGCGGTGAGACGGTCGAGATGGCGTCCAGACGTGGCCATGAAGCAAGGCTACTTATGCCCGAGTTTCCGGGCTTCGAAGCCTTGTACCCTGAAGGAATGCCTGCCACCGCCACCGCCCCCAAGCGGGTGCTCCTCGCTGCGCCGCGCGGCTACTGCGCCGGCGTCGACCGCGCCGTGCAGACGGTCGAGCGCGCGCTCGAGCTCTACGGCGCCCCCGTCTACGTGCGCAAGGAGATCGTCCACAACAAACACGTCGTGCAGGAGCTGGCCGAGCGCGGCGCGATCTTCGTCGAGGAGGAGACCGAGGTGCCGGAGGGCGCGATGGTCGTCTTCTCCGCCCACGGGGTGGCGCCGAGCGTGCACGAGAACGCCGCCGCCCGCCGGCTGCGGACGATCGACGCGACCTGCCCGCTGGTGACCAAGGTCCACGTCTCCGCCCGCCGCTTCGCCGCCCAGGGCTACACGATCATCATGATCGGCCACGAGGGCCACGAGGAGGTGGAAGGGACGACCGGCGAGGCGCCCGACAGCATCGTCCTGATCGAAACTGCCGACGAAGTCGAGACGCTCGAGGTCCCAGACCCGAGCAAAGTCGCCTTCATCACCCAGACGACGCTCTCGGTCGACGAGACCGCCGAGGTGATCGCGGCGCTGCGCGCCAAGTTCCCCGGCATCGTCGCCAGCAAGTCCGACGACATCTGCTACGCGACCACCAACCGCCAGATCGCCGTCAAGCAGCTGGCGCGCGAGTGCGACCTGGTCCTCGTGATCGGCTCGACCAACTCCTCCAACTCCAACCGCCTGGTCGAGGTCGCGCGCGAACACGGCGCCGCCTCCCACCTGATCGACAACCACTCGCAGGTGCAGGAGGAGTGGCTCGACGACGTCGATACCGTCGGCATCACCTCCGGCGCCTCCGCCCCCGAGGAGCTGGTCGAGCGCCTCGTCTCCTTCTTCCGCGACCGCGGCGCCGAGGATGTCTCCGAGCTGCGGACCGTCCACGAGGACGTCCGCTTCATGCTCCCAAAGGAGATCCGCGACGAGGTAGCGGCGCGCGCCTAGGGAACGCCGGCGGCGAAGCTGATCGACCAGATTTTGACGCCTGGGGCGGGGCGGAGGACGAGATTGTGGGCCTCGTGGCTCGGGTGCTCGGCGAGGGTGCGGAGGCCGGGGACGGGGTCGCCGGGGAGCGTCGTCCACCGGCCGTCGATCTCTACCTCGATCTCGCCCTCGCCCTCGACCGTGGCGAAGGCGCCGCCGGCCTGGTAGTCGAGTGCCAGGTCCTTGCCGTCTTCGCCCGCCACCCACGGCTGCTCCCAGGAGCCGCCGGGGAAGACCTCCTCGGTGGGGGGGATGACGCGGGCGCCGGGGGCGTCGGTCGGCCGCAGCGGCGCCATGGGCTCGGGCAGCTCCCGCAGCGCGTCGATCTCCCGCAGCTCCTCCTGGATCGCCTCCTCGGTCTCGCGGTATTCGCCCTCGCCGAAGTGGGCCCAGGAAAGCGCGCCGCCGAGGCTCCAGAGGAAGAGGCTCGGCCAGCCCTTGCAGCCGTAGGCGGCCCAGAGGTCGTGCTCGGCGTCGATCGCGACCGGGAACTCGACCCCGAGCCGGGCCAGCCCGGCCTCCACGTTCTCCGGCTCGGCGGCGAAGGGGAAGCGCGGCGCCTGCACGCCGATCACGCTCAGCCCCGCCTCGCGGTAGCGCCGCTGCCACTCGGCCAGGTAAGGGAGGGTGCGGACGCTGTTCAGCTGCGCGTATTCGACGAAGTGGACGATCGCCGGGCCGCCGGCGGTCAGCGCCGGCATCGACTCGGGTTCGGCTCCGACCCAGGCGAGGCCGGGCGGCAGGTCGGGGGCGGCGATGTTGTCTCGTCCAGGTCGCATTTAGGGGCGGTTGAGGCCCGACAGTATCCTGGCCCGCGTGACGGAGCTCGTCACATTTCTGCTTCCGGCCCTGCCGCTGCTGGGATTGCTGCTGACGCTGCTGCTCGGCCACTACCCCGGCTGCGAGGCGATCGTCCGCCTCTCCGAGCGGATCGCCGAGCGCCGTCGCACCCGCGCCGCCGAGCGCCGCCGGGCGCTGCCGAAGCCGCCCCGCGCCTTCGCGCCCCACGGCGGCCTGCTGATCGCCCTCGGCCTCGCCCGGCGCCCGCCGCCGCTCCCGGCCTAGTCCCAGAACCAGGCCCATTCCGTGGTTCCTTTGTCGGCTCTGACACGACAAAGGAACCACGCAACTCGACGCGCCCCCTGCGGCGCGCGGAAGGAGCGCGAGATGAACACGAAAACCGCACTCACCGGCGGCGCCCTTGTCGTGGTCGCCGTGGTCGGGCTGATCGTCCTCAGCAGCAGCAGCGACGAAAGCAGCACGACCGACGCAGGCAAGGTGCCGACGATCGTCGTCGACAAGGAAGGCAAACCGGTCGGCGGGGTCCGGGAACTCGTCTACCGCAAGGAAGACCGGATCCACTTCAAGGTCGAGGTCCCGTTCGAAGAAGAGGTCCACCTCCACGGCTATGACGTGGCAAAGGAGGTCCCGAAGGGCGGCGGCACCGTCACCTACGACCTCCCGGCTGAAATCGAAGGCGAGTTCGAGGCCGAGCTCGAGGGGCGCAAAGAACAGATCATCGACCTCAAGGTCGAACCGTGAGCTTGCTCCCGCTCGCCCACGCGCTGGCATCCAGACAGGACCTCCCGATCCCTGCCTGGCTGTTCGCGTGGGCGGCGTCGATCGTCCTGATCGCCTCCTTCTTCGCCCTCTCGGCGGCCTGGCGCAAGCCCCAGCTCGAGGACGAGCGCCGGCGCCCGCTCGGCGAGCGCCTCTCGGCGGCGCTGCTCAGCCCGCCCACGCAGGCCCTCTGCGGCGCGATCGGCGTCTCCCTGCTCGGGCTGGCGATCTACGCCGGCCTGGAAGGCACCGAAGCCCCCGACCGCAACTTCGCCCTCACCTTCCTCTTCGTCACCTGCTGGCTCGGCTTCCCGTTCTTATCGGCGTTCCTCGGTGACATCTTCCGGCCCTTCAACCCCTGGCGCGCGGTCGGCCGCGCGGCGGGGGGCGCCTTCAGGGCGATCGCAGGCCAGCGCCCCGCGCACCTGCCCTACCCGGAGTGGCTCGGCCGCTGGCCCGCCGCGATCGGCCTCCTCGCCACCGTCTGGCTCGAGGTCGTCTATGGCGCCAGCGGCGGCGTCGCGGTCGGCCTCTCTGCGCAAGCCGCCGGGCTGGCCGCCGCCTTCTACAGCGCCTACACGCTGGCGATGATGGCCGTCTTCGGCGTCGAAGAGTGGTGCGAACGCGGCGAGGTCTTCTCCGTCTACTTCGGGATGTTCGGCCGGCTCGGCATTCTCGGCAGCCGCGACGGCCGCCTCTACCGCCGCCGCCCCTTCTCGGCGACCACCCACTGGGCGACGATCCCCGGCTCGGCCGCGGTGGTGATCGCCTCGATCGCCAGCACCAGCTTCGACGGCGCCCAGGAGGGGGCGTTCAAAGCCGGGATCGAAGACGTCTTCGAATGGCTGGTCGAAGCCGGCGTCGGCCTGACGAGCTCGCTGCGCCTCACCGACACGATCTTCATGCTCCTCACCTTCGCCGGCATCGGGCTCGTCTACCAGCTCGGCGTGCGCGGGATGCGCACCGTCCCCGGCGCCCCCGGCTTCAAGAAGCTGCGCACGGGCTTCGCCCACACCCTGATCCCGATCGCCCTCGCCTATCTGGTCGCCCACTACTTCAGCCTCTTCTTCTTCCAGGAGCAGGCGCAGTTCACCTACATCCTCTCGGACCCCCTGGGCACCGGCCACACCGACCTCTTCGGGACCGTCGACTACACCGTCGACTACAAGATCCTCACCGCCAACATGATCTGGTACATCCAGGTGGCGGCCCTGGTCATCGGCCACGTGATCGGCCTGATGTTGGCCCACGACCGCGCCCTCGTCTTCTGGCCCGACTACCGCAAGGCCACCGCCTCGCAGTACTGGATGCTGGCGGTGATGGTCGCCTTCACCTGCTTCGGCCTCTACCTGCTCTCGGTGGCCAACGGGTAGGAAGGGGGTGGGCCTAGAGGATCTCCGCCAGTCGCGTCTCGAGCGCCGCGGAGATGCTGTCGCGGACCGGGCCCTCGGCGAGGCGTTCGACCAGGGACTCGAGGAAGCCTTCGATGATCAGGGACTTGGCGTCGGCGGCGTCGAGGCCGCGGGAGGTGAGGTAGAAGAGCTGGTCCTTGTCGACCTGGGCGACCGCTGCGGCGTGGGTGCAGCGGACGTCGTCGGCGAGGATCTCCAGGCCCGGGATCGCGTCGGCGTGGGCCTCGGGGGAGAGGAGGAGGTTGCGGCTCTCCTGGAAGGCGTCGGTCTGCTGGGCGCCGGGGTCGACCTTGATCATCCCGCGCCAGACGGCGGTCGAGCCGGCGGCGAGGACGCCGCGGAAGGCGAGGTCGGAGTTGGTGTTCGGCGCCGCGTGCTCCTGGGTCGTGTCGTAGTCGAGGTGCTGCCCGGAGCCGCCGGCGTAGCCGCCGGTCACCCGCGCCTCGGAGCCGGGGCCGGCGAGGTTGGTCTCCATCCGCACCTTGCCGTTGGCCGAGCCGAAGCCGAGCGCGGCCCAGTCGAGGCGCCCGTCGCGCTCGACCTGCGCCCGCTGGGTGGCGAAGATCCACGCCTGCTCGGAGATGTCCTGGGTGTTGACGTAGCGCAGGGTCGCCCCCTGGCCGACGCTCAGCTCGACCACCGAGTTGAGGACCGCGTCGACCTCGTCGTCCGGCGAGGACCAGTGCTCCCAAACCTCCGCTTCTGCCTCGTCCTCGAGCACGACCAGCGTCCGCCAGTTCACCGCGGCACCCGCGGTATCGACAGGCACCTCGATTTGGATCGGCTCGGTCAGCGTCACGCCCGCCGGCACGTGGACGAGCAGCCCATTGCGGGGCGCCGCCTGATTGCGGGCGACGAACGGGTCATCGCCCGGGACAAGGGTCCCGAGCCATTTATCAACCAGGTCTGGATGCGCATCGCTCGCCTCGGCGAGGTCCAGCACCGTTGCTCCGCTGCCGCCGGCGATGACCGGCACGGCCTCGGTTGCCTCGTAGGCGTCGAAATCGAGAGCGGAGATGTCGGTGAATTCCCAGCCCTTCGTCTTCTGGTCGGGCAGGGGCGGAAGGGCCAAGGCCTGCTCAGCCAATGGAGCCCTCCATCTGCAACTCAATAAGGCGATTCAGCTCGACCGCGTACTCCATCGGCAGCTCCTTCGTCACCGGCTCGATGAAGCCGTTGACGATCATCTTCGAGGCCTCCTCCTCGTCGAGCCCGCGGCTCTGCAGGTAGAAGAGCTGCTCGTCGCCGATTTTGGAGACGGTCGCCTCGTGGCCGATGTCAGCGTCGTTCTCGTCGATGCGGATCGTCGGGTAGGTGTCCGAGCGCGAGTCCTCGTCGAGGAGCAGCGCGTCGCAGACCACCTTCGAGCGCGATTCCTTCGCCCCGTCGGCGACCTCGAGCAGGCCGCGGTACGTCGCGCGGCCGCCGTCTTTGGAGATCGACTTGGAGAAGATCGAGGACGAGGTCTTCGGCGCCCCGTGGATGATCTTGCCGCCGGCGTCCTGGTGCTGGCCCTCGCCGGCGAAGGCGATCGAGAGGATCTCGCCGTGGGCTTCCTGGCCCAGCAGGTAGATCGACGGGTACTTCATCGTCAGTTTCGAGCCGAGGTTGCAGTCGACCCACTCCATCGTCGCCCGCTCCTGCGCGACCGCGCGCTTGGTGACGAGGTTGTAGACGTTCTGCGACCAGTTCTGCACGGTCGTGTAACGGACCCGTGCGCCCGGCTTGGCGATGATCTCCACCACCGCCGAGTGCAGCGAGTCGGTTGAGTAGACCGGCGCCGTGCAGCCCTCGATGTAGTGGACGTCGGAGCCCTCCTCGGCGATGATCAGCGTCCGCTCGAACTGGCCCATGTTCTCGGTGTTGATCCGGAAGTAGGCCTGCAGCGGCATCTCGACCTTGACCCCGGCCGGCACGTAGACGAAGGAGCCGCCCGACCAGACGGCGCTGTTCAGCGCCGCCAGTTTGTTGTCGTTGGGCGGGATCACAGTCGCCCAGTGCTCGCGGACGATGTCCTCGTGCTCGCGCAGTCCCGAGTCCATGTCGAGGAAGATCACGCCCTGCTTCTCGAGGTCCTCGCGGACCTGGTGGTAGACGACCTCGCTCTCGTACTGGGCGCCGACGCCGGCGAGGAATTTGCGCTCGGCCTCCGGGATGCCGAGGCGGTCGAAGGTCTTTTTGATGTCCTCCGGCACCTCCTCCCAGTCGCGGCTCGCCTTTTCGGAGGCGCGGACGAAGTAATGGATGTCGTCGAAGTCGATCTGGTTGAGGTTGCCGCCCCACTGCGGGGTCGGGCGCTGTTCGAAGTGCTCCAGCGCCTTCAGCCGGAACTCGCGCATCCAGGCGGGCTCGTCCTTGTAGTCGGAGATCGTCTCCACGACCTCCCTGGACAGGCCCTTCGGGGCTTTGTAGGCGTAGCCCGTCTCGGGATCGTTGAAGCCGAACTTCTCCTTGTAGTCGGCGTTGATGCCGGCCAGCTCGCGTTTCTCGGCGAGCACCTCGGGCGTTGCCATGTCAGTTGACCTCCAAAGTGATGGTGTCGTCC